>CAZQUR010000050.1:0-20770 GCA_964596535.1 uncultured Desulfobacteraceae bacterium | reverse complement strand
GCACGATCCGGTAACGCATTTCGGAAACTTTTGGCGGCAATTCTTTCTGATTCAAATTGTGTCGGAACAATTCATGCTCCGCCTTCGCCAGGGCCAGGTTTCGGAGCATTTGGAAACCCATCCCGGCATTCAAAAGGGAGGGGGGAAGAAAGTGCCAGGTTGCTTTAAAATTGAAGTGTTTCATGATTCACCTCCCGAATGTTGAGGACATTTTCACACCATACAGGCACATCTGAATAGGGGTTTCCAAACAATGCCCTCGGCGATTGATCAGGCCGATGTGAAAATCTCGCTAACAACGATCATCTGCCGGTAAATTACCGCTGTATACGGAAAAACCGGCTCTCAGATGTTCGATCCGTATGGGCTTGACCCGGTCAAACAACTGCTTGTTTACAAGAAAGGTGATGCCTTCATCCTCAAAATACGCATCATCTTTTTTAGGCTCATCCAGAGCCATTCCCAGTTTGACCCCGCATCATCCCTTGGTTTCGACGATTCTTATGGGAGATCGCATATTCTTTTTAATAAAAAATGCTTCGATCTCTTTCTTTGCCTTTTTTGAAACCCTCACCATTTTGTTTTCTCCTTTCTGATAAATGCCGTTGTCGCGCCTTTACTTTAAACCGGCATTCTTGTACGATTCCCATGCTCAACTCTCTTAAAGTCGCTCGGTAACCTTACGAAAATGGTGACCGTAGATAATAAATTTGAAGGCCAACGGCAACAGACGGGGACGACGGAAGAGTGTCCACAATAAAAACTTCCAATAGAGGATGCGCTCCGTTGAAAGAATTCCCAAAAGAATGCTTGCTCGAAAAACAGCCCAAAAACCATTGCCGTGATAAGGTACACTGATTCTTGGCGCCTTGTACTCTCGAAGAAAAATCCTCGCGCGATTATAGTAAAACCGGGGAGAGTAAATATGACGCATAATGTTGACGTAACCTTCTCGAAGCTTGGTAAGTCCCATTTTCGGAAGGATGTTGGTCGTTCCGTCGGTGTTACCGGACATCAATCCCGACAACCGGCCTTCTTTTTTCAATCGATCGTAAAGTTTTGTGCCGACAGGAGCCTGAAGAAGGCCCACCATTGCCGTCACAATTCCGCTTTTTTGAATAAAATCGATCTGGCGCTGAAAGATGGAGGTCGTGTCGCTGTCGAAACCAATGATAAAACCTCCTTGCACTTGAAACCCGGATCGCTGGATCCGTTTCACACTTTCCATGAGATCCCTGTTCTTGTTTTGTTGCTTTTTACATTCCGTGAGACTTTTTTCACTGGGAGTTTCGATACCGATGAAGACGGAATCAAAACCTGCCTGGATCATCATTTCCATCAACAGCGGATCATCGGCCAAATTGATCGATGCCTCCGTGTTGAACGTTATCCCCTTCTTGTCTTTTCGCCACTGGATCAGGGAGGGCAAGAGATTCGCCTTGAGGTAAGCGCTGTTACCGATAAAATTGTCGTCGGCAACGAAAATGTTCCCGCGCCAGCCTTGACTGTAAAGCCTGTCCAATTCATGAATAATCTGATCGGTGGACTTGATACGCGATCGATGCCCGAATAGTGCGGTTACGTTACAGAATTCACAACTGAACGGGCAACCCCTGGAGAACTGAAGGCTCATGGAGGCATAGGATTTCAAATCGATGAGTTCCCAAAGAGGAGCCGGTGTTTTTCGAATGTCGCAAAATTCATCCGTTGCATAAAAACGCTTTGCGTATCCCTTTTCATGGTCCATGAGAAAAAGAGGAAGGGTCAGTTCGGCTTCGTTCAGGACGAAATGATCCACATCCCTGAACTGACCGTGTTCGCTGGTGAAAAGAGGGCCCCCTGCAATAACTTTAACGCCGGCCGCTTTACAGCGCGCAATGATCTTGCAGGCAGACTCTCGTTGTACGGTCATGGCACCGATGAACGCCAAATCCGCCCAAGCCAGGTCTTTTTCTGAAAGGCTCATCACGTTGAGATCGACGAGCTTTCGGGGCCACGCTTTGGGCAGCATCGACCCTACGGTCAGCAGGCCCAGCGGAGGAAAGGCCCCCTTTTTTCGAATGAATTTGAGGGCATGCTTAAAGCTCCAGAATGTATCCGGATACTCCGGATAAATGAGAATCACATTTTTTCCCTTCGACATAACCCGTCTCCCTCGCTCGGCGCGAATTTGAGTATCCACCCGGACGCCTCATCAGGGTGGATGCCTGCTTGATGTTGATCTTCACTCTCCTTTTTCGGGCATTCATTCACAGGACCCTTGCATCTCCATTGCCAAGCCTCTCCTTTGACTTCACCGTCTTTCAGATGGTCGTTCCGATGACCGCTGCCTCATGGATGGCGGCCTTGGCACTCCTGGGTTCAAGGCAATCCCCGACTCGATAAACGTCTATACCCAGGGATTGGATTTGATCATAAAGACCATTATTCGGTTTATTGCCGATGGCGATCACCACCTTTTCCGCCTCCAGCTCCAATTCCCCGTCGTTGTTGGAGACAACAAGGGTTCCGTCGGGTTCACGTCTCAAAAACCGATGCTCGGTCAAGATTCGAACATTGCGTTCGATCAGCTTCTGAATAAGCACTTTTCTTGTAATGGACTCCATCTGGCATCCGATCTGTGGGAGTTGTTCCACGAGGGTCACGGGACATCCTTTCTCAGAGAGGTGGAGAGCGACCTCACATCCGATCGCGCCTCCCCCGATCACCACGGTATTCCCTTTCACCGCATCCTCATGGTTAAAGACATCGATAAAGGAGTGAAAAAGCGATTTTTCCATTCCGGGGATATTCGGCACAATCGGTGTCGATCCGGTGGCTAAAATGACCGCATCGGGGTTCTGTTCTTTCACCAAGTCGAGGGTCACCTCAACATTCAGGTGACACTTGACTCTGGATTTTTCGAGCTGCCTTTTTTGGTATTCGATAAGGCTCAGAAGCTCCTTCTTGCAAGCGGGGATACAACCAAAAATCAACTGCCCGCCGAGTACGGATTGCTTTTCGTAAAGGTGGACGTCATGCCCTCTTTTGGCTGCGATCCACGCCACAGTCATGCCTCCGGGACCCCCTCCGATCACCATGACATGCTTCGGAAAAACGGCGGGTCGCAATTCCATCTCCATTTCCCGCCCGAGACTAGGGTTGACCAGGCATTCCACCCGTCCTTTCCTGAAAATCGACTCCATGCAGGTATTACATGCCACGCAGTGTCTTATGTCATCCAATCGACCCTGTTTCGCCTTTAGAGGGAATTTCGGATCCGCCAGCAGCCCCCTGCCCATGCAAACCAGATCGGCCTTGCCTTCGGCAATGATCGCATCGGCAATATGGGGATCGTTGATCCTCCCCACGGCCATAACAGGGATATTCAGGGCCTTTCGGATCGCAGCCGCGGAATCGACAAGGCAGGCCTTTTCCATGAACATCGGTTGGCAGATCCACTCCGGGGTGGCATCATTGCCGGCAGAAACCTGAACCACATCAATCCCTTCATGCGAAAGGCGACGAAGAATTTGAATGCTTTCCTCTATCGTCAGCCCTTTGGGGACAAATTCCTGAGCGCTGATTTTGAAGGACAGAGGACAGGCCTGGCCGACTCGGTTCCTTATTTCCTTTACGATCTCCACGGCGAACCTGGTTCTTCCGTCCGTATCCCCACCGTATTCGTCTTCCCGGATATTCGAGAAGTTCGAGAGGAACTGGTTCACGAGATAGCCATGCGCACCATGGATTTCAATGAGTTCAAACCCGGCTTCCATGGCCCGTTGAGCACCTTCCCCGAAATGGACAATGATTTCCCGGATGCGTTCCGTGCTGAGCACCTCGACCTCCCCCTTAATACTGGGGCAGGGTAAATTTGAGGGTGCGACCGGCTTTTGATTGATAATTTTGGCTTTGGTCTGTCTTCCCCCATGATGCAGCTGTAAAGCAGGAACCGCCCCCTCGGATTTCATTACATTCGCAATCCGCGAGAGGCCCTCGATGAACCTGTCATCGTAAATCCTTGCTTGATGGGGGGAAACAATCCCTTCCGGAGATACCGCACACGCTTCCATGATCACCATTGCCGGTCCCCCGGCGGCTCGTCGTCTGTAATGTTCAATGGTTTTATCGGTAATGGAACCATCCTCTTCGATGAAGAAGGATGCCAGTGCCGGCATTACGATCCGGTTGGTCAAATATCGACCTTTAAGATCAAAAGGGGAAAACAGGTTTTCCATCTCAGGCCCTCTCAAATGATTTTTGGATTTTCCCATCTATGCTTTTCCTGATCGGAGAACGATGCCAGATTTCTCATCGTGCCTGATTCATTTGGAGAAACCGTTTGACGCGATCTTCAACTTCTTCAATTTTTTTATACCCCAGATCAATCGTTCGATTGATTTTCCGATGATCCCGGGTGATGAATTTGGCTGGCGGCATCCGGTCCGGGTGGATGATCAATGCCCGGGACGGGCTTTCAACCGCCATGCGTTCCAGAATTGCAACCTGTTCGTTGTATTTTCGCGACGCCTCCTGGAATTTCTTCGGTATCCAGTCGTATTTTTGAAAATAGCGCCAAAAAAGGGTTTTCTCCAAGAGGCTTAAAGACTCCTGCCGGCAATTGAGCGGGGTGGAGAGAACCGCCATGATCCGGCGGCATCCCATCCGGATGAGATATTCCACCGGAAAAAGATCCACCGTGCCGCCGTCCACGAACGAATCGCCATTTAGACGAATCGCTTCGGGGTAGCATCCCGGAACGGCCATGGCCGCCTTGAAGGTCTTGTAAATATCATTGTCCGCCGGCTCTATAAGCGTCAGTTCCCCTTCCGGCATCCGGGTAAGGGCAAAGAAACAGCGAATATCACTCTTTAAAAGCGTGTTTAATTTCAAGGGATATTTCTTTCGGAAAATGTCGAAGACCAGATAGTCGAGATTTAAAACCGGGCTTTTGTTGGAAAGAAATATAAATGTCGCCGGAAGGTTTCGATAACATATGAACCGGGGCGTGCTCAGTTCGTTTCTCCAAACGCGTTCCATTTCTTCTCTCTGACCGGAGGCGAAGTAGGCCAGGGTGGGAACACTTGCAGAGACAGCCAAGCCGCAGTCGAATCGGACCAATCCCTTGTCCATGAGGGCCATCAACGCGCCTGCAACAAAACCGGCCCGCATGCCGCCGCCTTCAAGGATCATTCCGATCATGAGGTGTTATCTCCAATTCTTTATGGTTATCTGTTTCATCCGAAAGGGATCCGGGCCGCCGGGGGTGATGTGTGAAAGTCGCGTTATCATGCGCGCCGCATTCGGATAAAACTCTAAAAGGTCAATTGACAATGTGTTTGTATTTTTCTGTATTCGTCCGCGCCTCGGTCCGGCATGCAAGATATTCTTCCCTCCAGATCCGATTCGCCAGATGCGCCCATTGGGAGGCATAGGCATCCATCCGTTCTTTGTGTACCGTGTAAATTTCCTCAGCGCCGGGATGGGTAAAACGCGCGCCTGTGTTTGTAATTACGTCGCGCATCACCCAGGGATTGTCGATGATCATGCAGGGTCGAAGGTGATTGGAATTGTGGGGCTGACAGGAACGAACATACCGGAAGAGCGGACTGTTCAAGGCCTCCTTAAGCGGTTTTTCCTTGATGTTGTCCACGGCGATGTGGGTGTACACGCAGGGCTCCACATCACCGCTGGCATTGACGTGGAAATAACGTCTGGCCCCGGCGATGCAACCGTCTATATGCGGGCCGTCGTTCCAGAAATCCAGCACGAAAATGGGACGGGTGTCCCGGATGCGCATCACTTGTTTGCGGAGATGGTTTCTCTGCTCCGGGGTCACCATCAGTGAAAAGTCCGCCCGACCGTTTACGGGGATATAGAGAAAATACATTTGTGCCAGGGAGCCCAAGGCGATCATTTCATCGATAAATTTCAGAGAGGAGACCACATGTACATTTTCACGGGTGACCGTGGCTGAAGTCCCGGTCAAGACACGGGCGGCATGGAGATGTTCAAAGGCTTTCATGACGCGTTGAAAGACGCCTTTCCCCCGCCAGCGGTCGGTCTCGAGCTCCCCGCCCTCGATGCTGACGATCACCATAACGTTTCCAAGCGATGCGAATCGTTCGGCTTTTTCGAGGGTCATGAGCGTGCCGTTGGTGTATACCTGGAAAAAAATATCCGGATGGCGTTCCAACAGGGTAAACAAATGCGGGTAGACCAGGGGCTCTCCTCCGAGAATGGTGACAAAATAAATGCCCAGTTCTTCACACTCCACCAGCAGGCGATCCGCTGTTTCCAAAGATAGCTGAGGCCGCATCCCATATCCAAGCGTGTAACATCCCTTACAGCGAAGGTTACAGTGGAGGGTGGGGCTGAGAATCATAACAAACGGCGGGCGGAAGCCCAGTTCGGTTTCCCATTGATCCCTGAGTCTTCCTCCCTGAAATAAAGCCCCGTTAAACAGGGTTTCGAACAACCGGATTCTCCGTCGGGCGGGAAGATAATTGATCACCTTGCGGAATAGATCTTTGGCGGGGTGGCCGGGGCTTTCAAGAAACTGCCGGACTTTTTCAACTCCGGCAACGACCTCCGGGTCTTTGCTGAGCCATCGTCCCAGATAGGTCAATCGTACCAGGTTTTCATCCGAGATCTTCGGCAACAGTCCGATGATCGTGCGGGCCGCCTGCTGGGCGCTCATGGTTTTGAAATTTTGAGACATGTCCGCACCTCCTTTCGATGGGAACGGTTCAAGGCAACTCGTCTCCATTTCGAGTTTTGAAAAACCGCCGCGTTGCCATGAATTTCTCAAACGCTTCCGGAACCGGCCCCTTTTGATTGTCCAGGACCGTCACCCCTTTTCGAGTCAACCAATCTTTAAAGTAGGTTTCGATGCCCCCGCAGATCAAGGTGCTGATTCCCATTTCAAAAAGCGTTCGAGCCATCTCCATGGCACTCTTCCCGGCGATTTCGCTTCGGATTTTCTGTACGACCGTATCTCCTTGGATTTCAACGAGCAAAACCGCCGATGTGGTTCCAAAATGGGGTGCGATTCTATTTTTAAAAAAAGGTATTGCGATTTTCATTGTCCATCCGCTTTGGCCCGCAAGACCGGTAGTTTTTCTTTTTTACCTTGAATTCCCGCAAATGGCGTGCCACAATAAGAAAAGGAGAAGACCTTCGGGAACAGTGAAAAATATGTAATAAATGATGAGAATAGACGGTCTGAAGTAGAGAATGAAAGACAGGGGCCTCCATCCACTTGTTTCATCGGATGAAACCGTTTCGTGAAACACCCATTATGGCGGACAGCCCGCGTCGTTTTATTTCGAAAAGAAGGCGGTATCGGCATTGCGATCCGACAAGAAGAACGGGTCAGCTTTCCGAAATTGATTGAAAAGTCTCATCGACGCCTGACCCCGCATACACCCCTTCGCGCAGGAAGATGATGGCTTCGCGGATACCATCTCTTTACATAATTTTAATGTATTTCTAACGAAAAGCTGAAGGAAGGATGGGAGTCTTGAACTGCAACAGCAAGCACATTCCCCGTTGCTTGTCTGGGTGAAGCGGAAATCCCTTTTTGTGGGGCTGCAGGGAGCTTCAATTCGATTTTGTTAATATTGCGCAGGAACCGGATGCCGAATCCATACGATCCCGGATCCGGCTTGGGATCCGGCGCGAAAGGAGAACGTTAAACGAAAATGCATAAAGGAAGCGCCCATGTCTGAAACTCGGGTTCTGATCATCTGTTCCCACAACAGCGGCCGGAGCCAGATCGCCGAGGCCTATCTGAAGCGCTTTGCGGGAGATCGGTTGGCCGTGGAGAGCGCAGGCCTGGAGCCTGCCGAACGGGTCAACCCATTGGTGGTGGCGGTGATGGAGGAAGAGGGGATCGATCTTTCGGAAAAAAAGCCCCAGAGTCTTTTTGAACTGTTCAGATCGGGTCGGGTGTTCAGCCACGTGATCACCGTCTGCAGCGATGCGGACGCCCGGTGTCCGGTCTTTCCGGGGATCACGAAACGCTGGCATCGGGGATTTCCCGATCCGTCCAAAGTGACCGGTACAGAGGAAGAAAAGCTCGAAAAGGTCCGCCGAATCCGGGACGCCATCAAGGACTGGCTGCTGAATCCGCCGGAGGGCGATTTTTCGTTCAAAGAAATCTGCGAACGTGTTTAAAACGCTTCTCATTCGAATCGCCGGGGTGCTGTCGGGCGAAGCCTTGCCTTACATGATCATCTTAAATTCCTTTCCCGAATGGGCAATGGGGATACGTGCACGACGGGCGACCGGTTCATGTCGTCCCAGGCGATTTCCCGGGCGTTTTTAAAGTAGCATTTTGAAGAGCAGGGGCGGCAGATGGGGTCGCCGTTCACAAAAACTTCCCGGCGGTCCCGGATGACCTGGCCGCAGGACGTGCACACGGTTTTGTACCGTGTGGGTCCCGGGAGGTCGCACGCATCCAAATCCACGCACACTTCCTGGACCCGGAAAAGGACGCTGTCCGGCATCCGCTTGTAGGCCTCCAGTTGTTGGGCGTGTTTTTCCGGTACTTCCGGGGCATACACGGGCGCCAGATCCCGGGATTCTTCGGTGGAAAGGACGCGGAAGGCCGTTTGGGTTTCGAGGTTTAAAAAGGTGGCGGCCATGATGCCGTAGTTCGCGAACTTCAGACTCCGGCGTCCCAGCTTCGCGCCGGTGACGTGGGCCACGGCATCGGCGGTGCACCGGTCCATTTCCACGTAAACAATCAGTTTTTTGATCTGGTCATGCCGCGTGGGCGCATCCAGGCCGATGAGCCGGCACCCGAGCATGGCCATCCGGACCCCCACCGCCTGGCCGGGGCACAGGTGGCCGTGGGCCGCGGCGGAACTCTCCAGTAATTCAGTGAACGATTTCATTTGCGGTTTTTCCTTGTCTCGGCGTCTATCGGTTCAGGACGGCGCACGGAGTCCTGTAATGCACGCTTTCAGTGCCGCCGAGGAATGATCGTATTACGCTTTTACCAGTTTTACCTGGCTTTGATAAAAGACGGCACTTCCGCCGACCACGTCGCTCAAGGTGGTGTTTTTCAGAATCGGGTCCACCCGCATGGCCGCATTGGCATGGAAGCCCTTGGCGCGACGTTCGTCCCGTTTCAATATATTGCCGTCGATCTCAAAATCCACCGCGCCCTGGGCCCAGTGTCCATGGCCGAGGGAGAAAGCGGTCACCCCGGGCCGGATACCCTCTATGACTTTGACTTTGCCCTGCATGGGTATGCGCATGCCGTTGCCGAGTTCCCATACCCCGTCGGCGTTGCTGGCGGAGACGATACGCACCCGGTCGCCGTATTTGAGACCCAGGCGTCCGGCGTCATGAGAGGAAATCTCCACGTAATTTTCCGGGTACACCGCATTGAGCCAGTAATTGCCGCCGGTGCGGCTCTTGGTCTGGGTGATATACTTGTAGGTGATCAGCGTCATGTCGAAACCGGCGTCGCGGTCCTTGATGAGGGCTCCCGCGCAGTCCGTCGGACCCGGAATGAAGTCCGGATGAGGGTGGTAAGGCTTGCCGGTCATGGAGTTTTTGGTGGTGACGAAATTCTCAAAATACAGACCCACCATTTTGTTGTACGCATTGGATAATTGACCGTCTCTGTATGCTTTCTCATAGCTTTGGAAACGCCCGCCGCGGTTGAGGATGTAGACCACGTGGGGCCATAATTCCTCTCCGACCACATTTTTCCATCGTTGTGCATCGAAGACCGTTTTGGGCAAATGCCTGCGGGCCTGTTCAAAAATGCGCATCTCTTCGGCATCCGCTGCCGGAACCTTTTCGGAACCGTCGGGTTTATCGCCGAAGGCCACGTTGGCAACCATGCGCAAATAGAGATCCTCCTCGCGTTTCATGTGCCCGCCGGGACCGAACACGTTTTCCCCGAATCCGGGTACGCCGAGCTTTTCCGCAAATGCCAGTATCATGGCCTCCATGTTCATGGGCATCTCTTCACCGAAAACCTTGACGGTTTCGACCAGTGGGGCCACGGCGGGCTGGCGGATGGGAAAAACTTTGGGCGCAACGGATGGATGCGAGCCCGGAAACTCCCAGCGTTCCAAGTAGGTGGTGTCCGGAAAGATGTAGTCCGCATACATGCTGGTTTCGCCCACCACGATGTCTGAGGCGACGAAAAGCGGCAGCCTTTTGGTATCGCGTAGAATCTCGATGAGGGTATGTCCCGAAGGCAGGGCATAGACCGGTGAACCCATGTAGAGCAACAGGGCCTTGATTTGGTAAGGATACATATCGCCGATACTCGGAATGACCTCCTGGTAGATATCGGTACAGAAGGGATACCAGGTGCGTTTGGCCGGGAATCCCTCAAACAAGGTGCTCTTGTCATACACCGCACTGTGGCGGATGATGTTTATTCCCCATGCTTTGATGCCGCCGCTGAATCGCTTGGTCACGTCGAAAGGCTTGCCCTCACGGTTGCCGGTGTAATTCCAGGTGGTGGCTTTACACAAGCCGCCCTGCCATCCGATATTTCCGATCAGCGCATTGATCGTATACCAGATCGTGACGTTGTAAAAACCCCCCGTGTGCTGGGATACCCCCCGGTGGAGATCCGCGACGGCCTTTTTCCCATGACTGGTGAATTCCTTGGCGATTTCCACCAGGTCCGACGCGTTTACTCCGGCCGCCTCACACCATTCATCGAAGGTGTGGGCTTGCGCGGCTTCGTGAATGACTTGAAGGACGCTTTTGACCCGGATGCCGTGCACCGCTTCGTCAACAAACAACTCGCCTTCCACCGCGATACGCTCATCGTTGGGATCAAAGGAAATATAACCGTCCTTGGATTTGGTGATGAAGGCGTCGAAATCCCAGGGAGGCCCGTCTTTTTTCGTCCGGACTTCCACAGTCCGGCCCAGGTCCGACCCGCGTAAATATTTGCCCGGTTTTCCCTCTTCGTCGATTTTCACCAACCAAGCGGCCTGGGACCAGGTGGGCTCGTTATCCGCCTTGGCTGCCGCTTTGTTCACGTTGGAAAGGTATGCGGCGTTGAAGTGCCCGTTGTCGATGATCCATCGGATCATGGCCATGCCGATGGCGGGGACACCATTGACCGGTTCAACAGGGAGCCATTTCCATGCCCGCGAGGCAGTCTTTGAGCAGCGCGGATCGATGACGGCGATCTTCATCCGGCCGTCCACGGTGCCTTCGGTCACTTTCTGGGCGCGTAAGGGAGGGCCGTAATTGGCTTCGAAGGGATTGGCCCCCACGAAAATACAGAATTCGGCGTTTCCGGTGTCCGCCTGCCAGTAGAACTTACTCCCCCCGGTGAACTTGCCTTCCACGAACTGATTGCTCATGGCCTTGCCGGAAAAGTAAAGCGATCCCTGGCAGACCGTCGTGTGTCCATGGTAGTTCACCGACCCACATGCCTTACTGAAAAAGTCTTTGATCAAATTGCCGCGGCCGTTTTTAAGACGGCCCCAATTGAAACAGAATTGGTTGTTTTTGGGTCCCAGGTCGGGATGATCGGGATCGATCAGGTAGTGGAGGTTTTCGGCATGCCTGGCCTGGAAGTCTTCGAGACCCATTTTCTTGGAGGCCACCAGAGCCGCGTCTGCCGCCAGTGCTTTGGCGACGACCGGGTCCCGAAGGACCACGATTTTCTTCAGGCCC
The DNA here is from genome assembly GCA_964596535.1 of uncultured Desulfobacteraceae bacterium. GTDB lineage: Bacteria > Desulfobacterota > Desulfobacteria > Desulfobacterales > UBA2156. The sequence goes on along the minus strand of CAZQUR010000050.1, from coordinate 9,118 downwards.
TCTACGTACCCCTCACCGAACAAATCGCCGCCGTTGACGATTTCATTCACGGCCTGGTCGAAGGGAATGGTCTTCCATCTGTTTTCTCCGCGTTTTCCGGCGCGCTTGAGTACCTTGATGATGCGGTAGGGATCGTACAGTGTCTGGATGCCGGCCTGCCCCTTAGGACAAAGGGACCCTTCGATGGAAGCGGCTTTGCGGATGGGCGTATTTTCGGCGATCTGGGGCGTCATGCACCAGGGGCTGTATGGGTTGCCGTCGATCTTGGCGGCTGCCCCGTTGATCAGCTTTACCTTTATCCCGCAATTGGTGTTGCACTGCTGGCAGGCGGAAAAAATCTGGTTTTCCGGTAAGTGATGGACATAGGCGCTTGGCGTTTCCGTGGCGGCCTGCGCTGAATAAAATCGACGAGACAGGGCCGGAATCGCTCCTCCCGCCGCGATAACACTCCCAAGCAAAGCGGAACACTTTAAGAAGGATCGGCGATCCATATCGCTATCCGGAATAACGATCCTCTTTTTCTCATGATCAGGCTTCATGAATGGTTCCTCCCTTCAATCGATTCAGAATCGGCAGATAACGGGTCCCAAGAAGAAAAAAGATCAACCCTGTGGAGACGACGAATACGCTGACCAGCCACTCGTTCAGATTCGGCACATATTCGGTGCGCAGGCGGGGATGAAAAAAAGTTTGCCCCAGTCCTTCCAGCTTGTATACCGCAAGATCCGGCAAAACAAAGTTGATCCGTACTGCGGCGAAAGTGACGAAAATTAATAAGCATGCCAGGGCGACGGCTTTTACGTTTTTTGAAAAAAAGACCAGTAAAAAAAACGGGACGAGACTTCCGATGAGCACGTGGATGATCCAGAAAACATACCAGTACTCACCCGTAGCGATCAGATTCAGACTGGTTACCACCGTTTCCACGCCGCTGGTATATCCCACTGAAAATTGCATGGCTTCCAATGCAAGGAAAAGCACGAGCAGAAAAAGGATGATGCGGCCCAAATCCAGGCAAAGCCGATCTTCAAGACGTACGCCGTTGGGCGCCACGGGATCCTTTTGTCGAAATACGTACGTTAAAAAGGTGATCAAGGCCCCGCCGGAAAGCAATGCGGCCACGATGAACAACAGGGGGGTCATGGCGCTGTTCCAGACCGGCCGGGCGAGGAGGATCGCAAAAAAAGCACCGTTGGTCCCATAAAAGGCCAATCCCACGGGCAAACTGATCTTGGCCAGGATCGTCACCTTCCGATGATCCCGTTGGCGCTGACTATCACTGTAATGGGTTTGGCCGAAAGAAAGAAACCGATAAAAGCCCTTCAACTTTTCGGGTCCTTCTTCGATCCCTCGAACCAGGTTTTCACGGATCAAAAAATAAGTCTTGAAAGCATAGATAATCAGCATGGCGTTGAACAGGATGAACATCCATGTCATCAAGGAAGTAAAACTGGGGGTGAGGAAGAATTGATAAAGGGCCCTGTGAAGTTGTCCGAGATCCAAAAGAATAAATTGTACCTCACAAATCAGCGCTACCAGCACCACAAAGGCGGAGAGAGGGCCGATGTGCTCGAACTGTTTCATGCCCAGAAGATAGGTCATCAGTGTCACGAGAAAAGCCCCGGCGGAAAGACCCAAAAAGAAAAGGTATAGGGCCACCCACAACCCCCAGGGGATAAAGGACCCCAATGCCGTCGGATTCAGGCCGTACAGCAACCGGTTGACAAGGCCGACGGACCCGATGACAAGGCCGACGAGACCGATGACCAGTAGCAGGGGGTAGTATTTGTATTTCATGGAAAATCCTCCTTCATTATTTCAAATAATATACGGATGGATGCGTGGTTAATTCCGGTTTAAGGACAAAGATCCGGGGAGAGGCCAGCAGTTCCGAGACAAGACTGTCCGGATCCTTGCGATCTCCGAAAAAGGTGGCCCGGCCGATACAAGTGGTGACACATGCCGGGAGCATTCCGACAGCGATGCGGTGAAGGCAAAAGTGACATTTGCGGGCATTGCCGATGGGGGAACCCTTGCCTCGTTCAGGCCACTTTTTTCCATATTCGGCGGCAGGGTCATGTTCATAACGATTTGCACAAACGGTCCGGCCAAGAAGAATATTCTGACTCGGGTCCGGAGTGCCGTTGGTATACCACTCGCCGAAATCGGAAGTTCTGGCGGCATACGGACATGCCACAAGACAATACCTGCATCCGATGCATCGATTGTAGTCCATGACCGTTACCCCTTGCGGGTTCTTATAGGTAGCGGTGACCGGACATACTTTCACACAGGGGGGATTTTGGCAATGCAGGCAAGGTCTCGGAACAAACCTCCGGCGTACGTTGGGGTAAGTCCCGATTTCCTCCTCGAGAACCGGCCGATATACCACCCCCGGCGGGAGTTTGTTCTCTGCCACACAGGCAATTGTGCAGGCATGGCAGCCGATGCATTTTGACAAATCGATCACCATGCCCCACTTGATCTTCTGAGGATCGCCTTTTAAAGCGCGATCCAGATCGCGCTGCATCCGAACCAGGTGATCCGCAACCGGTAAGAATCTGCTCATAACCCCCCCCCTTAATCACAAAACAGCATTTGCTTTCAAAATCCATATCGTATAAATATTCAGCCTGTTGACTTCTGCCGGCTACATTCCCTTTCCAAAGGCGCAGTGGGGATAAGTGCACGACGAACAGTCCCGGCAGAGTCCGCCGTGTCCCAAAAAAGCCATTTCCGTTTTTCCGATTTTTTCCCCGGCAAGAATCCGCGGCAACAGGAGGTCCAAAACGGTGATGCGGTGGTGCAGCCCACAGGCCGGGACCCCGAGAAGGGGTATGTCTTTGATATGGGCCACGAGGAACATGGCCCCGGGAAGTGCCGCAGCGCCGTAGTGGATTTCCGCGGCACCCGCGTTGAGGATGGCCTTTCGCGACACATCGTCCGGATCCACGCTCATGCCCCCGGATAAAAGAATCAGGTTGCATCCGTTTTCAAGATGGCTGCGGATGGCTCCCGCGATGCGGTCTTCGTCATCCGGTGCAAAGGTGATCCCGGTCACTTCGGAGCCCAGTTCCAGTATTTTTTGACGCAGAATGGGGGCAAATCGGTCTTCGATGAGGCCGTGATAGACCTCGCTTCCGGTGATGACCAGGCCGGCCTTAACCGTATGTAACGCCTTCACCGATACCACTCCGCCGTTCTGGGCGGCGATGGCGGCGGCCCGCTCCACGGGTGCCCGCTGCATGACCAGGGGGATGGCCCGTGTGGCGGCCACACGCTCTCCTTTTTTCACAAGCGTATGAGTGTGCAGCGTGGCGCACATGACTTCGTCGATCATGTTGAAGGCGGCCAGGGCGGGGGCGTTTACGGTCAACAGCCCGTCATGGGCGGCATGCAGGCTGATTTTCCCTTCTTTGGGGTCGTCCTCCCGGGTCACGCCTTCCCCGGCCAGTCCCCTGGCCAGGATGGCGGCGGCCTGGTTTTCATGGATTTCATCGGCCTCCAGGTTGATGAGATACAGGTGGTTTTTCCCCAGTTTCTGCAGGTGGCAGAGGTCCGCATCACAGACTTCGTGGCCTTTCCGGAACGCCGGCCCTTTGAATTCCCCGGGCCGGATTTCGGTAATATCATGGGCCAGTCGGGTTCCCACGGCATCTTGGAGTTTGATTTTTTTCAGCACGGCAACCTCTTCTTGTCATGAAGAATCATGTTATACGCTTGGAGATCCATAGCCGCGCATTCTTCTTCAATGAAGCGCCGCGTCGTTTCTCCGAGGGTTCGATAAAATTTTGTTTCGGCATGTTCGATGATTTGATCCGTGAACTGCGGCATCCACGCGCCGAAATGGTTTCCGAGGAATGAATGTTGTCGGTAGAGGGTATCCACCCATGCATCACCGTCATCCATTTGAATGGTTTCCATTCCCTTGCAGAGCAATACGTGCATGAATTCCAGTTCAGCACATACATGATCGGGTGCTTCTTTAAAGGTTTCGCCGAGATCCAGTCCGAGTTTCAGGTAGTGATTGCGTGCGTCCATGGAAGACTCGCTCATGATCCGTCGTTCGCCTTCCAGATAAACGGATCCGTATGGGGGAGCCAGGAGGAGGAACGGTCCCACGAACAAGCGGGCGTGATCGACTTTCAACGTCTCTATATCCTGTGGGCCTGCGAAACCTTCGAAAAGCCCGGCGGCCGTATCGCCGCCCCTGGACTCCAGCTTCGTTAATCGCATGTTCAATTCCGTAAGGCGTTCGCTCAGTTCCGGCACCGGCGGACTGAAGGCATCCGCCAAAAGTCGATATACCCGGGCTCGATGCATTTCGTGCTCCAGGAACTCGGGTAGAATTGCCATGATAAAGGCTCCTTTGCGTTTTTCATGTTGTCGTTTTGAAAAGCGTCGTCAGTGTTCCGGGGCCGTTTCCAGCCTCAGATACCGTTCTCCGAGTGTATACAGCAGCAGAATCACCGCCACGGCCAGCAAAAAGACCAGCCATTCATAAATGCTGGGGAAATAGTGAATATAGGATGGATACTGTTCCGCCTTGGGACCCACCGGCCGACTCTGGCCGGCAAGCAAAATCTCCATGTGCATGGCAAGCGTACCGATTAAAACCAGTCCTGAAGCAAGCAGACGGCCGGCATTGACGGTCCGGATGGACGGAATGGCCATGAGGATGAACGGAAGGAAGAGGCCCAAGATCACCTCGGTGTTGAAATGACCGATGCCTCCGAAAGCCTGGGCATATTTTCTGTAATCGAGAAAATCCGGGACCACCGTATTGGCTTCGATGGCGACTTTGACCAGGGTAAAAACGATGACGATTCCGAGTGAGAAGGTGAAAATGCGTGTAAAATCAGTGTAGATAGCCTTCTTGGGGTCATATCCACCTTTTCCGCTGATGGCCGAAACCGTCAGATGGTAAAATAAGCATAGGGCCGTTCCGCTCAGCATGGCCATCAACAAACAGTAGATGGACATGACGGGTCCGAAATAGGTGACCCGGGATTCAGTGAGACCGAAGACCGAGCCGATCATCAGGGGGGCGACGATGGCCGCAAGAAACCCCACGATCCCCAGGGCTTTGCTGAAACCGCTGTGCCAGTCGCCCACGTGGAGCCGCCAGAGTTTCAGGACAAGGATCACCAGTTCCAAGCTGTAAATGGTTCCCATCCACCAGATGGGGGAACTGAAGTTGGGAGACAACTGAAGGTAGATCATGTGAAAAACATTTCCCAGTTCCAGCCCGATGGAAACAAACCCCCCCAGGAGGGTGGCGATGGCCAAAAAAACCAGGCGCTTGGCGACCGGTTCGTATTTCTTGATTTCAAAAACAAGGGGCAGGGAAGCGAGAATCGTCAGTCCCGAACTGGTCAGCGCAAAGAAGATGTAAACGCCCAGGGGGAGGGACCAGATCAGCACGTCGTTGGTGTTGAAGAGGTAGTGTCCCTTTGTAAACAGTTGAACGGCGGCCACCAGCCCGGCGAGAATTGCAGCGCCGAGAAGGCCCATCCAGATGATGTATTTGCCACTGGGTTTCATTTAAACACCCCCTTTGGTTGGCCGATAGTGGGCCGGGTTGAAATCCCGGATGTAAAAGACATGCGGATCGGTGCCGAGCTGTTCGCGCAGCCGGAACGGCCGGAATTTTCCGAGAAGCTTGCGGACCTCACTGTGAGGATCCGAGACGTCTCCGAAAATTCGGGCATCTGCAGGACAGGCTTCCACACAACGCGGAAGGAGTCCCTTTTGGGTCCGGTGATCACAGAAAGTGCATTTTTCCACAACCCCTTTGGGACGGATGCCGGGGAGGGTATCATTGCGTTCCGGATTGTAATAAGGAATCACGTTTCCGCCGGCTTTTTGGACTTCCTCGGCCGGGGAATACGTGCCCCCCTCGATCACCGCGGTTTGATCGCGCCAGAATGGATGCGGTTTTCTCCAGTTAAAGTAGATCACGCCGTAGGGGCAGTTGAATTCACAGTATTTGCACCCGATGCACTTGTTCGGATCATGCATGGTGATGCCGTTATCGAGCTTGTGCATGGCGCGTGTGGGGCAACCTCTCACACAGGGGGCGTTGGTGCAGTGATTGCACAGGGTGGGAATATAGTGATAGCGGACGTTGGGAAACGTGCCGGAGGTTTCCGTAATCTTGTTGGACCAGTAGATTCCGTCGGGCACGTTGTTTTCGCTCCGGCAGGAGATGCTGCAGGCGCCGCATCCCACACACCGCTGTAAATCGATGACCATGGCGTATCTGGGCATAATCCGACCTCCTAAACCGTTTCAATTTTAACGCGGGTGCCGGCGTGCCGGACGGTGCTGCCGCTGAGCCGGTCGTATACCGCAGGGATCAAGTCGTTGTTGTTGCCTCCCCGGGGGGTTTTTCCGAAAACCTTGGCCGCCAGGCGGCCGTAAGCCCAGTGTCCCTGACCGTAGCATTTGGCCACCGTACCGGGCCTCACGCCTTCCCAGAGTTTGGCGGTACATTCGATCTTTCCAACGGGAGAGACGAGGCGGATCCGATCGCCCGATTGAATGCCGAGTTTGGCGGCGTCGATGGGGTTGATCTTGGCGACATCATCCCACACGGCATCTCCAGGGTCCACGTCTTTGAATTCGTAATACCAGGAACAGTTGGCGGACCGTCCTTCCCGGTTGAGCCGGGATTTATGATCCACAAACAAAAACGGATACTCTGCGGAGCTTCCGGCCGTCCAGGGCGCTTCATAATGCGGGATAAAGGCATGTTCCCCCCGCGCCTCATAGAAGCAGACCTCCATGACATGATCCACTGTGGTGTTGTGTTTTTCGGCGTGTTTTTCCAGGGCCTCCTTGAGGGTTACGCTGTAAAATTCGAACATACCCGTCTTGGTCTTCATTTTGCCCCATCGCTTCCGATACGGATAAGGATCCGAGTTCCAGACGCCGACTTTGGTGAATTCCGCCCATCCGTTGAACCGGTCACCCCCCTTGTAATGCCCCGGGTTCCAAAGGTTTTGCGTGGCGATCTTCAACGCATACAGGGAAAATTCATCTTCGTTGGTGGGTTCTTTTCCGGTTTCCGGATCCGTGTATGTTTTGTAATGGCGCAGGAGATTGTCAAAACCCTTTTCAGCCAGTTTTTCGGCAAGAAGCCAGGGGATTTCGGTTTCATCCGTCTTGTAGTCGCCCACGCGTTTGATGATGGGTTGCATCAGGGTGACGTGTTGATATCCGTGCCCGATGGATTTGACGTATCCGTATTTTTCAAACAGATGGTGGGTGTTGGGCAGGAGAATGTCCGAAAACCAGGAAAACTCCGAAGCATTCGTCGTGATGTGGACCAGGAAGGGGATTTTGGACAGCGCGCGTTCCCATCGTTCCGGCTCGCCGCAGGAAAACGTGAAATTGTTCATCCATCCGACCGCCACCTTGATATCATAGGGATCTTCGTTGAGGATGCCGTCGGCCGCGTTGTTGGTGACGACGCCGCCCCCGGATTTCCCTTTTTTGAGGGAAGGAAACTCCAGGCGGCCTCGTTGGTCGATCTTTTCATGTTTTTTCCCGGCTTTGGCGATATCGTCGAGGAATACGTCGGGCGCCGGAAATTTTGACGTATATTCTTTGTTGGCCGCCAGGGTGCCGCCCACGTTGTCCACGGAGCCCATCAGGCCGTTCAGAGCATGACAGATCATGCTGGCGTAACCGCCGCGGACCTGCATGACGGGGCCGCCGCCCACCCAGGAGATGGCATGGGGCGCGGCCTTGCCGTATTCCTGTGCCACATGGCGGATTTGATCGGCGGGAAGCCCGGTTTTGGAGGCCGCCCATTCAGGATTTTTATCCTTGAGTTCCAGGTTCCACCATTTCACCAGGCCGTAGGTGAATTTTTCTTCGAAGTCGTCGGGGTTGACGTCTTGTCCAGGGAAAAATCGGTTGACGCCGTCTTTGAAATCCCCCACGAAGGGCTTGTACCAAAACCCTTCGGTCAGAAGGACATGGGCGATGGCCGCGGCCAGGGCGCCGTCGTGCCCGGGTTGGATGGGAAGCCAGATGTCGGCTTTGGCACCCGTCGCCGAAAGCCTCGGTTCCACCACCGCGACCTGTGCCCGGTTGATGACGGTGCCCCAAACCTGGCAATAATAAGAAACCTGGCGGTTTGCCGCGAGGGGGTCGGCTCCCCAGATGAGTATGAATCGGGCGTTTTCCACATCGTACTGGCGGTAGTCCCACAATCCTTCCGTATAGTACGGCCCGAACTTTTCGGCTTCCGCACAAATGGCGCTGTGAGAGATACTGTTGGGAGAGCCGATGATCTTGGTCATGCGGTCGTAGAGGATGTCCCGCATATAGGTATAACGGCCCCGCATGAGCATGTACTTGTGGGTTTCGTTGTTGTCGCGCAATTCCATGATCTTGTTTGCGATGGTGTCGAGGGCTTCATCCCAGGCGATGGGGACGAACTTGGGGTCTTCGTTGCGCCCTTTTTTGGGATTGGTCCGCTTCATGGGGACTTTGATGCGGTCCGGATCATAGACCTGCTGTATCGCCAGGTGGGGCCTCGGGCACCCGGCGCCCATGTTCACCTTGGAGTTGGGATTTCCCCTGACTTTCACGGCGCGACCATCGATGACATAGACCTGCTTGGCGCACCAGGAAGTGCATCCCTGGCAGGTGCCTGGGAACCATTTGTCTTGTCCGGCTTCAACGGCGGCTTTTGTGACGGCCAGTGCCTTTAACTCCGGTCGGAAACCGGAAATAAACCCCATCCCTGTACCGGCCGCAGCCGACAACTTCAGAAAGGATCTTCTCGAAATGATGGAATTTTCGAAAAGATTTTCCGTGATTGGCCCTTTTTGTTTTCCGACTTTTCCCATGGTTCCTCCACATCGGATGTTGGTTCACACACGTTTGATTGCTTCGTAAAAAGTCCATCTGCGGCGTTGCGCGGCATTCTTCGCCTGCCTGTGCGTTGCACGCAGACAGGTCATTGCGGCGTACCTGTAAGTACGCCTCATCCTGAAGAATTTGCGCGCCTTGCATCTGGCGCTTTTTACTTTGCCATCCCGATTTCGACTTTTTACGGTGCGCCAGGACAAGCCTGGTGCATCTTGCTGGCTGAAATGTGCCA
>CAZQUR010000049.1:0-20928 GCA_964596535.1 uncultured Desulfobacteraceae bacterium | reverse complement strand
TCCTCAGAATTTGCGCGCCTTGCATCCGGCGCTTTTTACTTTGCCATCCCAAATTGGACTTTTTACGAGTTCATCATTGTTCAGCGTCGCCGTTTTTCCGCGGAAGACTTCCCTTTTCCTCTTCCATGCGGTGCTGAAGCCATTCAAAGAACAGGCTCTCGTCGTCAAGCAACTGCAACCGAATGCCGATCACCTTCAAGGGGATCTTTCCGGGGATTCTTCCGCGGATCCGTGTATAGTCCTTTTCCGTGGTGACCACGAAAGCGGCACCGGTTTTTTCCGCCTTTGTCCAGATGGTCTCAAGTTCCGGCCGTGTATAGGCGTGATGATCCGAAAAACCGAAGAACTCCGCTATATCATACCCCAGGGTCTTGAGGGAATGCTGAAAATCCGCGTTTCGGGCGATCCCGGAAAAGGCAACACCCCGCGTTCGATCTCCGCCGGCAACGGCCGTCCCTTCCAGGCCGGTGTCCGCTGCGCTGTGCACCACGGGAACATGGGTTGTAAAAAAAACCGGTTTTTTTTGAAACGCCGGACACTTCAAGATTTCAGGGCGCTTTCTATCCGATGCCGGATCGCACCGGGTCAAAACAAACGCATGGGCTTCGACCAGCGCCGAAACCGGTTCCCGGAGGAGGCCCCGGGGTAAAAGACGGCCGTTTCCCAAGGGGCGTTGATGATCCAAAAGAACCAGGTCGAGTTGCCGTTCAATTTTCAGATGCTGAAACCCGTCATCCAGAATCAGAACATCGGCCCCATACCGTTGAACAGCCGTGGTTCCGGATAAAAACCGGTTTCCTCCCACGAGGATGGGGATGCCGGAAAGCTGTCGGGCCAGCATGAGGGGTTCGTCTCCGCCTTCCTCGGGCGTCATGAAAAGGGTGTGCCCATCGGTCACCACACCGCCTTGCTTTACGGCCTTTCCTTTGTATCCCCGGCTCAGGATTGCGGGCCGGTAACCCATTTTCTTGAGTCCGGCAGCCACAAAAGCCGCCATGGGGGTCTTCCCGGTACCGCCCGCCGTCAGGTTCCCGATGGAAATCACCGGACAGGGAAGCGTTTGGGGTTTTAAAATGTTTCTTCGATAAAGGGACCGCCGGAGCCTTGCCCCACCGCCGTAAATCATGGAAGCCCACAGGAGAAGCGTTGAACCCCCTCCCTGCGACGGCGAATCCGTACTCTGAAAGGCCGAAAGAAGCCACCTTTTCATCTTTTCCGATACATCCACTGCTCTTGTCGCCCTCACCCTGCCCCTCCCAAAGGAAGAGAGGACCTTCAAGCGTCACGCGTTACTCGTTACTTGTCACTCGTCACGGCCGGGTGTAAAACCAGGCCCTACGTTTTATTTTTTACCGTTCACTCCATCTCTTCCGGCAGTATATTCGCCACCATTTCCGCCACCTTTTCCGCCGCGCCCTTCCCTTTTCGGGCTGCACGGCGCGCGGCATCCCCCATGGCCCGGGCGGTCTCGGGCGCCTTCATCAACCGGAGCATCTCGTCGGCCAGCAAATCCGGATGTTTTACTCGAACGGCCCCCCCGGCCTCCATCAGGGTCCCTGCGATGGCGGCAAAATCGCTCATATCCGGTCCGAAAAGGATGGGTTTCCCCCACGCCGCCGGTTCCAGCGGGTTATGGCCCCCTTCCTTCACCAGGCTGCCGCCCACGAAAACCATGTCCGCTGCGGCATACATGCGGTTCAACACGCCCAGGCGGTCCACCACGATGCATATTACGCCTTTCGATGGTTCCTTTCTCGATTCACTCAGCAAGACTGTCTTCAGACCGTGGGCCTGCGCCGCCCGACGAACCGCCTCCGCCCGGCGCGGATCCCGGGGCGCCAGGACGATCCTGAACTTCGGAAATGATTCCCGGATTTTAACAAACGCCCGCAACAACAATATCTCCTCTCCTGGGTGAGTACTTCCCGCCACCAGAACCCTCGGATCCCCGTTAAATCCAAGCGCTGTTTTCCATCGGCCGATCTCCGGAGACGTGGCGGGCACCGGCTGTTCATACTTGAGGTTTCCCGTGACCCGGATCCGACTCCCCGAAACACCCAGATCCATCAAGCGCCGGGCATCCTCCGCCGTGGGTGCGCACACGGCGGACAAGGCGTCGAAGAGCATCCGTGTGGCGAACCGAAAGCGCCGGTACCGGTTATAGGATTTTGGAGAAATTCGGGCGTTGACCAGTATCAGCGGCGTCTCTCTTTGCTTCAGGCGAAAGATAAAATTGGGCCACAGGTCCGTTTCCAGAATCAACACCGCGGCCGGATCGATCCGCCGGACGACGTTTTCCACGCTGGGGATAAAATCAAAAGGAAAGAAAAAAACCGGCTTTTGGATCCCTTTGACACGGCGGGTCGCCAGCTGGAACCCGGTGAAGGTACTCACCGATAAAACGACAGGGCGATCCGGAAGCCGGCCTTTGAGGGCCCGGATGAGCGGAACGGCTGCCATCACTTCCCCCACGGACAGCGCATGCACCCAGACGGGCCTGAGCCCGCCGGAAACGATACGGGGCAGGCCCATGAACCCCAAACGCCGGAAAAATGTTTTTCGGCGTTTTTCAAAGAGCATGACCCCGAAAAGGATCAGGGGCATCCCGAAGGTTCCCCCCAGGATCATGGCCAGATTATATCCCATGCGCAGCAGTGTCATACGCTTTCGGCCTTCAATCGGCATGAAGCAGATTGATCAAGGCAACGCATAAAAACACAAAGTTGGCCACCCACGGCGCGAGAACCGGCGGGAGCATCTCTCCGTATCCCAGGGACAGGCAGAAGCTGTACAGGATCCAGTAAAGAAATGCCGCGCCGATGCCCAAGGTGATGCCCACGGGCAGGGCCTCTTTCACCGATCGCTTGAGTCCGATCCCCAGTCCAAGAAGACTCATGACCACGCACACCAGGGGAAAGGCGATCTTGGCGTTCAAGTCCACCCGATACACCGTCGCGTCATAGCCTTCCGCCTCTATTTTTCGGACATAGGCCTGCAATTCAAAAAGATTCATTTCTTCCGAAGCCTTCACCACCCGTTGAAGATCTTCCGGATGCAGATCCAACTCCATTGCATTTTGTTCAAACGTTTTGATTTGCGTATTTCCCCCTTGGGGATCAAAGATCTGTTCCATACCGTTGTGCAGGATCCATTTTCCGTTTTGATAGTATCCCCCTTCGGCATCGATCCGGCGGATCAACCGGAAATCGGGACCGAATCCGTGAAGTGTGATCCCGTGAAACCGCTTCTGGGCCGGATTGTAGTACCGGATATGGGTGATAAACTGATCCGATTTAATCCAGATGTTTTTTTCCCGGGACGCCACGGCCGATTCATTACGGACCTGGATGCGCCAGATATGGTTGGCCCGGCTCATGGTCATGGGGATCCCGATTTCGGCAATTAAAAACAAGAGCGCGGAAAAACCGAGACCCACCCCCAACACCGGAAACAAAAAGGCATGGACCCCGATCCCGCCGCCTTTCAGAGCGATCCATTCGTTGTTTTTGTTCATGAGGCCGAAAGTGACCAGCGTGGAAAGCAACACCCCCACGGGCAGGATTTGCCCCAGGATAAACGGGGTTTTCAGCAGAAAATAGGTCCCTGCCAGGGCAACCGGCAGCCCCGCCGCAATGAAATCATCGATCTTTTCAAAAAAATCGACGGCCAGATAGATACCGACCACCATCGCCAGGATCATGAAAAAATACCGTGCGATTTCCTTTAGAATGTATCGATGTAAAACAGACATCGGGAGGCTTATTCCGGCCTGGTCGTTCGGTAAGGCTTCAGTTTCATAAAAGCAAACCGGACGGTATCGATCCCTAAGGTCCGCTCCCTGGCCGAGCCGATCAACAGAAAGACCCCGAGGCTCCCGAACACCCCGTTGGGCAGCCACATCCCGATGGCCGGCGGATAGGCCCCGGCCTCCCCGAAGACCCAACCCATGGAGAGCATGAGGTAGTAAAGGAGAAAGAAAACCAGCCCCAAAATGATGCCGAAGGAACGCTTGGCGGATTTGGACTGGATCCCCAGGGGCACGCCGAGGATCCCCAGCGCAAAACAGGCGGCCGGAATGGAGAATTTCTTATGATATTCCATGAGGGTAAGATAATACTGAGAGTCCTTTTCCGTCGCATTCTCAAGGTAGGATTTCAGCTCCCCGAGGCTCATCTCCTCTTCGTCCTTGGGGGCGTCTGCAGCGAACCGCGCGGTCTGCTTCAGGCTGAGGGTGACATCATAGACATCGAATCGGATGGTGTTGACGGCGCGGGTTTTCAGGTTCACCTGGTTGATGGTCCCGTCGAAGAGGCGCAGATGAACGGCGGATCGGTCGGGATCTCCCAGCAGCTTCCCTTCGGGGGCCACCACGGTGGAGACGATGTCCCTTTTCCTCTGGTCCTCGATAAAGACATCCACCAGCCGCTGCCGTTTCATGTCGGTCTTGTTGACATAAAGCATCACGCCGTCAAAGTTGTCGATAAAGGTTCTTTCCTTAACGGCGATGTCCACATTGGAAGTGGCCACCTCCATAGCCAGGTTCTTGAAGGAAAGCCGTCCCCACGGCAACCCGTAAACGGCCATATACGCGGTCAGGAGGCTTCCCAAAAGACAAAACAGGAACACCGGGGGAAGGAGGCTGTAAATGCTGACGCCGCCGGCCTTTAGGGCCACGATTTCGTTTTCGCTGGAAAGCTTCATGAAAGTCAGGAGTATGGCCATCATGACGGACATGGGAAAGATGAACATCAAAAAAAAGGGGAGGGTATACACCAGCATGCGAAACACGGTCCCGATGCCCACGCCGTGATTCACGATGAAGCTGGTGATCTGGAGAATCTGGGTCATCAAAAAGATAAACGCCAGAAACACCACGTTGATGGAAAAAGGAATCAACATCTGGCTGAAAAGATAGCGGTCGATGATGCGGGGGTATTTCATTGGAGTCCGTCGGATCTCTTTACGATCTTTAATTGTTGGTCACTCGTCTTCCTGGTCTGTCTGGTTTTCACCGTTTCTTTGGTTTCTTGCTTAAAACGTAACACGTAAAACTTAAAACCGTGCACCGCTTCACTGTTCACCCTTCACCCATTCACCGTTCTTTCACTCGAACCGTTGAAAGATGTCAAAATTTCGCAACACTTGCAACCCAATAAATGGGAAACCCCCGGTATTGCCTTGACTTTCCCGTTGTCTCCCGTTAGTGCATCGCCATGAAATTTGCTTTAAAAAATCGGTATTTGCTTTGGGCCGGGATATGGATCGGTCTTTTTTTTATGCTGCGCCTCTGGGTGTCCGGCATGTTTCCCCTGGTTCCGGATGAAACCACCTATTGGCAATGGAGCCGTCATCCCGACTGGGGATACTATGACCAGGCCCCCTTGATCGCCTGGGCGATCCGGATGTGCATCCTGGCTTTTGGGCATACGGAAACCGCGGTTCGCCTTCCTTCCCTCCTGGCCATGGCGCTGGCTTCCGCGTACCTGGTCCGGCTGGCCCATCGGTGGGCCGGAGCCTCCGCTGCCTGGCACACGGCACTGCTTACCCAGGGGGTCCTTTTATTTAATGTGGGAAGCCTTCTGGCCACCCCCGACGCCCTCCAGGCCGCGGGATGGGCCGGGGCAAGTTATCACGGCGCAAGGGCCATGGAAACGGATTCAAGGGTTCAGTGGGCCGCCGCCGGCTTCTGGCTCGGGTTCGGACTGCTCAGCAAATACACCATGATCCTTTTCCCGGTTTCGGTATTTGTCTTTATGCTGTTGCATCCGCCGTTCCGCAAAAAGCTGGCCGCCGTGGGCCCTTGGCTCGCCGTGGCCGTGGGGTTGATCCTTTTTTTCCCCGTGATCTACTGGAACGCCACCCACGCGTGGGTATCGGTCCGCCATGTGGCCCACATCGGGGGGGCGGATATCCCCTTTGCGCTGCACCCGAAGTTTTTCCTGGAGTTTTTGGGCTCTCAAGCGGGGCTTCTCACCCCCCTTGTATTTCTTTTGATTTTTTCGGCCTGGGTTATGGCCGGCAAGGAAACCGGCGGCCGGGCGTGGATCTTTCGATATCTTTTTTTCACTTCCGTGATCATGGTGGCGGGATTTACCCTTTTAAGCCTGCACACCCGGGTTTACGGAAACTGGCCCGGCGCCGGATATCTCACGGGTGCCGTGCTTTGCGCCGTGTATTTCGGCGGCGGCACTTCCCGGTTCACCCACTTGCCCGGGATGGCCTTGGGCAGACGGCTCTGGCCGTATGCCGTGGGCTCGGCATACTTGATCTCCGGCCTCGTGATCCTGCAGGCCGTGCATCCCATTTTGCCGGTCCCCCCGAAATGGGACCGGATCCAATCCGAAGTCTGCGGCTGGCCTCGCCTGGGCATCGCGGCCCACGCCCTGAAAGCGCGAATGCCGCACCCGGACCAAACCTTTCTTTTCGGCCTGCACTATCAGATGGCCAGCGAACTGGCCTTTTACACTCCCGGCCGTCCCAAAACCGTCTCCATCAACCGGTGGGGGCGGCCCAATGCCTACGATTTCTGGTGGACGGACACCGACCTGAAAGGCAAAGACGGCATCGGCGTCACCTATGATCCCACGAGCCACACCCGCCGGCTTTCAGCGGTTTTCGAGCGGGTAGACCCCCCGGAAAGGCTCGAGATCCCGCCTTGCGGGCGTTCTTTGCAGGGGATCGAAACGCCGGTGAAAGTCTTTTATCTGTATCGGTGTTACGGGTTCAAAGGGGGGCTTCGATGGGTCCCACCCGAGGGTTCAGATATCCGCAAGGTTCAATGAACCCGGCGGATGGAGCCGTTTGATCCGGAAGAGTTCCTGAAAAACAAAAAGGGATTTTTTCACGCTGTCATATCGGATCCGGGAGTCGGCCATGTGCCGCCATGAAACCGGAAACTCGGCCGTTTTAAACCCCAGCATTTTGGCCAGCCATAGAATCTCCGGATCGAAGATGACGCTGGAAAGCTTTTGGCGGTCAAAAAGGACCCGGGCGGCCCGGCGGGTGAACAGTTTGAAACCGCATTGGGTATCCCGATAGGAAAAACCCAAATAAAAAGACTGAATCATCTTGTAGATTTTTGCCGAAAGCTCCCGGACAATATTCTGATGGGCCACCACCCGGGATCCGGACAACGCGCGGGACCCTATGGCGATATCGTATCCGTTTCGAAGACATGCAAGCCCCTTTTCCACTTCTTCGATGGGAACCGCATAATCGGCGTCCATGAACATGAGCACGGCCCCGTTCCCCTCCCGCATCCCCGTGCGCACGGCATATCCTTTCCCGCGATTGGGGTGATATTCGATGACGCGAAGATCCGCCCTGCGCCCCCGGCCCAGCCTTTGGGCCACCGGCACGGTGGCGTCCGTGCTCCCGTCGCTGACCACGATGACTTCCCCTTGAAGCGGCCGGCTTTCCAGGTAGTCAAGGGTC
Organism: uncultured Desulfobacteraceae bacterium; assembly: GCA_964596535.1. Classification (GTDB taxonomy): domain Bacteria; phylum Desulfobacterota; class Desulfobacteria; order Desulfobacterales; family UBA2156. The sequence continues at coordinate 13,494 of CAZQUR010000049.1, read as the reverse complement.
TTTTGAAGGGTCGTCACGATCCGGCCCGCTTCATTGTACGCCGGTATGACAACGGAAAGTTCAATCTCAGGGGTGTGTGTTCCCCCCATGTGTTAGACCCCCATCATTGCCCTTCCCCGTTCCGTTGAGGGAATCGTAAAAAGGCCGGTTTTGTCTTTTTCCAGTCTTCCACTATTCCATTCTTCCATCACCCCTGCGGATCGCGGAGTGTTTCAAGGTCCATCACCCGACTCAACAGGTATGCCACCCCATACACCACCAGGCCGGAAAAGACCACGTCCGAGACAAAATGACTTCCCTGGAGGGTGCGGGCCAGCCCCACGGTGAAGCCGGCGCTCAGGGCCAGGGCCGTCCATTTCTTCCGATGCCGGGGCCAAAGAAATGAAAAGGCAAAAAGATAAAACCCCATGGACGCGTGACCGCTCACAAAGGCGCAATTCGACTCACATTGATCCGATATGACTCCGGCCCGGGTGAACGCCTTTTCCCCCCCGAAGGCCTCCACCTGATACGGTCTTGCCCGCCCCCAGTGATCCTTGAGCAGAGCATTCACCACCAGGCCGGGACCGATCGCCAGAACCAGAATAAGATAAAAAACCCTCTTTTGATTCAGCGAAAAAAGCGGTTTCCGCCGAATCCGGACGATGAAAAGAAAAAAAACGAGTGCGGCGACCAAGCCGACGGCGAAAATCTCCACCGCGCGATAAATGAATGTGACCGCCCAGAGGTCTTTGAGGAAAAATCCTTTCCCGAAATCGTAAAAAAGTCCGCTGACCTTCAAGTCGAGGGACGGAAAGAAAAAAAGGACGCCGCCGGAAAGGATGAAAAAGAAAAGGACGCCGGAAAAACCGCCCATGACGGGTTTTCTCTCTTTTTGTGGTCCGGCCGAAGTCATGGACCTTCCGGTGCGAAAGAAGGGATCGGAGATGCGGGATCCGCGCTGTTTTCCTTTGTTTGGCCGTTGTTGAAAAACTGCATCTGATACAGCTTGAAGTACTCCCCGTTGAGGGCCATGAGGCGGTCGTGGGTCCCCTCCTCCACGATCCGGCCCCTGGCCACCACGATGATCCGATGGGCATAACCGATGGTGGAAAGCCGGTGCGCAATGACAAAAGTCGTCCGGCCCTGCATCAAGTTTTCGATGGCCTTTTGGACCAGCATCTCCGATTCCGTATCCAAGGAAGAGGTGGCTTCATCTAAAATCAAAATCGGGGCATCTTTGAGCAGGGCCCGGGCGATACAGATCCGCTGCTTTTCCCCGCCGCTCAGCCGTCCCCCCAGTTCGCCGATCCGGGTATCGTATCCCTTGGGAAATTGGGAAATAAAATCGTGGGCATAGGCCGCCTTTGCCGCCTCCCGGATGTCCGCCTCCGAGGCCCCGAAGTTGCCGTAGGCAATGTTGTCGCGCACCGATTCATTGAACAAAATGGACTCCTGGGTAACGATGGCGATCTGTTTCCGCAGCGACGCCAATTGCACCTTGCGGATATCCATGCCGTCGATGAGGACCGCCCCCTTGGTGACGTCGAAAAACCGGGGAATCAGATTCACCAGGGAGGTCTTCCCGCCCCCGCTCATCCCAACGATGGCCAGGATTTCCCCGGCTTCCACGTTCAGGTGGATGTCCTTCAACACCCAGTCGCTGTCGTACCGGAAAGACACCCCCTGAAACGTGACGGCGTGGGGCCCCTTGGGAATTTCCGGCGCCCCCGGGACTTCCACGATGTCCGTATCCCGCTCGATGATATCGAAAATGCGGTCGGCGGCCGAAAGGCCTTCCTGGATGGCGTTGTTGAGTCCGGAGAGCTTCTTTACCGGGTCGTAAAGCATCAACACGGCGGCCATGAAGGAAAAAAAGGTTCCCGGCGTGGATGTCCCGGTGATGACCCGATATCCCCCGTACCAGATGATGAACGCAATCCCGAGCCCGCCCAGAAACTCCATGATGGGGGAAGAAAGGGCCCGGGCGATGACCGCTTTCATCTCCAGGCGGAAGAGTCCTTCGGTTTTTTCGAAAAACCGCTTTTTTTCGTAGTTTTCCATGCCGAAGGCCTTGATGATCTTATTCCCCACGAAGGTTTCGTGCAAAAAGGACGTCAGGTCCGCCATGGCCTCCTGGCATCCGGTGCTCACCCGCCGTACCCGTTTTCCGAATTCCACGATGGGATAAAAGGCCAACGGCAAAATGATCAGGGCATACAGGGCCAGCTTCCAGTCCCGGTAGAAGATCACGCCGGTCAGGCCGATGATGGTGAAACAGTCCCTGAGGGCGCTGGTAAAGGCCGTGGAGACCATGGATTTGAGGATATTGACATCATTGGTGATCCGGGACATGAGGACGCCGGTGCGCTCCTTTTGGAAAAAGGAGATGGGCAGGTCCTGGACGTGAACATACAGGCTGTCCCGCAACCGTTTGATGATGTTTTGCCCCACGTAATTCATCAGATATTCCTGGCCGTACTGCCCGATTCCCCGAAGAAAGTAGATGAAAACGACTACCACCGGGATGATCCTGAGCATCTTCAGATTTTTGCTGAAAAAGATATCATCCAAAACCGGCTTGACGAGATACGCCGACGCGGCGGTGGATGCGGCCACCACCAGCATGCATCCCATGGCCACCAGCAACCGGAACCAATGCTCCCGGATGAGCGAAAAAATCCGTTTGTGACGCTCTTTAAGGATCAGGGTTTTGACTTTTTCCATGATGCGCTCATCATCCGAATACGGCCCGGTTTTTTCATTTTAGTCGATGCGATGTCCGAAACGCCGATCCGCGTTTGCCGTAATCCGGCGCAGCTCCTTTTCCACCCGGCGGCGGCACTCTTGAAGCACCGCTCCGTCCGCGTCCGGCGGGACATGGACCGGCTCCCCGTAAACGATCCGGCAGGCGGTAAACGGCAGCGGGAGGATGAATCGGTCCCAACTCGAAAAGATCTTCATTCGCCGGGCGCTGTAAGTCACCGGGACAACCGGGTACCCGGTTTTTTGGGCCAAAATCACCACGCCGGGCTGGGCCTCGAACCGGGGGCCCTGGGGGCCGTCCGGCACCACCACCCCGGGACGCACGGGAGGCGTTTGAAGCAACCGAATCTGCGCCGCCAGAGCCCGAAGTCCGCCTTTTGAAGTCGAGCCCCTCACCGGACAGTGCCCTTGCCGCCCGAGCACCCGCGCCATGTACTCCCCGTCCCTGGAGGCACTCACCAGAATGGCTCCGCCCCATCCCTGGTACAGGTAGCTGATGAGCAGAATCCGTGAATGCCAGAATGCAAAAATGAACCGCCGGGAGTCCATGATGGATCGGACCCGCTCATACCCTTCGGATTCCACCCGGACGGTGGCAAACCAGGCGTCCACCAGGATTTTGCCGAGGACGCCCACCAGTTCCCACTTGAGGCCTTCCAATTTCTCGGCATACCGGATCATCATGGCGCAGTTTCAAAAACCAGACCGTCCGCTATGGGGGTCACGGTGTCTTTTCCATCAGTTTCAAGGCGATATTCGCCGTCTGGTCGGACGCCCCTTTCCCCCCCAGAAGAATCCGAACCCGGTCGTAGTCCTCCAATATCTGATCCATTCGGTCTCTATCCGTCAACAGGCGATGGCATTCCCGGGCAAGGGCCTGGGGCGTGGCTTCACTTTGAATCAGCTCGGGTTGAACCTCCTTTTCGGCGATGAGGTTGGCCAACCCGATGTATGGCACTTTGATCAGTGTTTTTCCCACCCAGTAACTGACGGGGGAAACGCGGTACAAGATGACGCACGGCACGCCGAAAAGGGCCGCCTCCAGGGTCACCGTCCCGGATTTCGCCATGACGAGGGAAACCTGCCGGAACAGGTCCTGTCCCCTGGCACCGGAGATCACGGCCGGAATATCCGAACCGAAGCGCATCCGGATCGCGTCCACCGTAACGTGTTTCACCGTATTGGCAATAGAAACAACATATTTCAGATCCGGATGCCCGGACTTCAGGATGCGGGCCGCTTCCAGCATGAGGGGAAGGTGGCGCTCCACCTCCCGCTCTCTGGACCCGGGAAGAAGGCCGACGGTCTTTTCCCGGGCATCCATGCCCATGCCGGGGCGCTTCATCGAGTCCATCTCTCCATCCAAAAGAGGATGTCCCACAAAGGTGACCGGAATATCATATTCCTTATAAAAGTCGACTTCAAAGGGGAGAATAACGGCCATATGGTCCACCAGTTGCTTGAGCCGGGCCGCCCGCCCCGGCCGCCACGCCCACAACTGGGGACTGATATAATACAGGACGGGGATCCCCAGTTTTTTTGCCGTGGGGGCCAACCGGAGATTGAAGTCGGGAAAGTCCACCAGGATGACCAGCTCGGGCTTGAGGGTTTTCAAAAGGCGTTTCACCAGCGCCATGGCCCTGAGGATCACCGGGAGTTTGGCCAGGGATTCCGTGACCCCCACTGCGGTAACGGCTCCGGCGTCCATGAGTATCCGCACCCCGGCCTCCTGCATGGCCTGTCCGCCGATCCCGCAAAAAAAAAGGGTGGGATCCTTTTTTTTCATGGAACGCACGAGGTTTGCCGCATGGAGATCGCCGGAAGATTCCCCCACCACGATGGCCACGCACCGCCCCTGTCCTGTTCTCGTCTTCACCCGTCACTCGTCTGTCTGGTTTGTCTGGTTTATCTGGTCTGCCTGGTTTGAATCCACACCCGTCACTGTTTATGGCTCTTAACTCTTGTCACTGTTGACTTGTCACTCGTCACGGCTCTTCCCACACGGCCGGGTATAAAACCCGGCCCTACACCTCTTCACTATTCACTGTTCCCTGTTCCAGCAACGGATCACTGGTGCGATGAATCTGCTCCATCACCTGGAGCGCAATTTTCAGCGCCTCGCGACCCGTCTCTCCGGTCACCCGGGGCGGCATCCGATGCAAAACAGAGGCGATAAAGGCCTTCAACTCCGCTTCCAGGGCGTCCTCCCGGGGAAAATCGAGCTGCTGCACCCGCATCCCCGGAATCAGACCGGCTTTTTCCTCTTCGCTCTTGTCGATAACCGTGATCTCCTGATGGGCAAAATCAATGGAGATATATTTATCCCGTTGAAAAAGCCTGAGTTTCCGTTCATCTTTTAATGAAATGCGGCTGGCGGTGACATTGGCCACGCATCCGTTTTCAAACTCCAACCGGGCGTTGGCGATATCCACATGGGGGGTGACCACGGACATTCCCGCGGCCCGAATCTCCTTTACCCTGTTCTTTACAAAATTTAAAATGATGTCGATATCGTGGATCATGAGATCCAGGACCACGCTCACATCCGTCCCCCGGGGCTTGTACCGGCTCAACCGGTGGGACTCGATGAACAAGGGATTGTCCACCCCTCCGTCGAGTGCCCGCACCGCCGGGTTGAACCGCTCCAGATGCCCCACCTGGATGAATCGACCCTGGGTCCGGGCCGTCTCGATGAGGGTATCGGCCTCTTCCAGGGTGGCGGTGATGGGTTTTTCAATGAGCACATCCACCCCTTCCTGCAAAAAATCCATGGCGATGGGAAAGTGTTGGGGGGTGGGTACGGCGATGCTCACGGCGTCCACTTGACCGAGGATCTCCCGGTGGTTTTCAAAGGGCCGGGTGCCGGCCCGGAGGGCGATCGTCTCGGCCCGATCCCTGTCGATATCCACGGCCCCCACCAAGCGGGCTTCCGGGATTTTTTGGTATTTTTCGACGTGATACCGGCCCAGGTACCCTACGCCCACCACCGCCACGCGTACTTTATCCATCATTTGACTCGTCTGTCTGGTTTGTCTGGTCTGTTTGGTTTCTTTAATTTCTTTGGTTTCTCACGTAAAACGTAACACGTAACACGTAAAACCGGTCACTTCTTTTCCAACACGGCCGGATGTAAAATCCGGCCCTACAACCGTTCACCGTTCACTTTTCACCGTTCACCGTTCACCATCCCCACAATGGCGATCCCGAAATCGTCGGCCAGTGCAATCATCTCCGTCCGGTCAAAGACCACGGTCTTTCCCGCTTCCACGGCCAGGGCACTCACGCCGGCATCGTGCATGACGCGCACGGTATTGCTCCCCACTGCAGGAATGTCGAATCGTGTATCCTGATTCGGCTTGCAAACTTTCACCGCCACGGCGTACCCGCTCCCCAGTCGCCCGCCCCGGGACAAGGCGGCATCCGTTCCTTCAATGGCCTCCACGGCCAGGATGGTGCCGCCTCCCACCACCACGCACTGCCCGATATCGAGTCCCCCGATTTTTCGGGCACACGCCCACCCCAGAGCGATATCCGCGGCTTCGGAACGGCTCGGCCGCCGCCGGGTCCAAATCCCTTCGGGCGCCAGGAGATCGGGAAGCAAGAAGGTGGACGGACGAATCCGGATCCCCTCCTTCTCCAGGGCCCCGGCAAAGGCCCGGAGAACCCCATCGTCATGGGTGCTGAACATTTTCAGCAACAGGGAGACGGCCTTGGGATCGGGCCGAACGTCCGAAAACATACGGGTTTTCTGGATCGATCCCATCATCACCGCCTCGGTGACCTCGTATTTCTTGAAAAACCGGATCAGCCGCCGGACCTGTCCCAGGTGGAGCCATTCGATGGCCTCCACGCCGTCGGCCAGCCGAGGGTCCGCCTCGTTCCGGTAGGCGGCCGCATAGATGGAAAACCCTTTTTCTTTGGCCTTTTTGGTGAAAAGCAAAGGGAATTGTCCACCTCCGGCGATCAAGCCGATGCGATGCCCCATGGAACGATGTCTGATGGTATTGTCCATATCCGTGCCGTGAACAGTGTCAGGCCGGTTCGAAACGGTCTTACCGCGTGATTCCGCGCTGGGATTGCTTGACAAACTCGATAAAGGCCACCACCTCGGGGATCTGCTCCACCTCGGCCCGGACCCGTTCGATGGCTTCATTCAGCGTAAGACCGATCCGAAAGACGATCCGGTAGGTCTTTTTCAAAAGCGAAAGGGTTTTTTCCGAAAACCCCTGGCGCCGCAGGCCCACGCTGTTGAGCCCGTGTAATTCGGCACGATCCCCGGCGGCAATGACATACGGGGGCACATCCTTGACCACAGCCGACTTTCCCCCCACAAAGGCATAGTCCCCGATGCGCACAAATTGATGGATGGCCACCAGGCCGCCGATGGTGGCGTAATTCCCGATGACGATGTGGCCGGCCAGCGTGGCATTATTGGCCAGCATAACCCGTCGGCCCGTTTTGCAGTCGTGGGCGATGTGAGAATAGGCCATGATGAAGTTTTCCTCCCCCACTTCCGTGACGCCGCCCCCGAAACCGGTTCCCCGGTGGATGGTCACGAACTCCCGGACGATGCTCCCTCGGCCGATCTTCACGTACGTCTCCTCCCCGGCGAATTTCATGGATTGAGGAACGGCGCCGACGGCGGCGTGTTGAAAAATTTGACAATCCGGTCCGATGGTCACATTCGGATCGATCACCGCATGGGACCCGACACGGGTCCCCTTTCCGATGATGACATTTTCCCGGATGACGGCGTAGGGACCGATACGCACTTCCGCTCCGATATCCGCCTTGGAATCCACAATTGCGGTTGGATGAATCATGCCGTTTCTCCGATACTCGCCATCAGCTCCGCTTCGGTGACCCGCTTCCCGTCCACCTTCGCCACCCCGGCCATCTTGATCACCTTGGAGCGCAGCTTCAGAATGTGTACTTCAAAAATGAGTTGATCCCCGGGGATGACGGGCTTCCGGAAACGCACCTTGTCGATGCCCATGAAATAGATCAGCGTTCCCTCCCGCTTTTCGGAAAGGGACTCAAAGGCCAGCACCCCTCCCGCCTGTCCCATGGCTTCCACGATCAAAACCCCGGGCATGACGGGCGCGCCGGGAAAATGCCCCTGAAAGAAGGGTTCGTTGATGGTGACGTTTTTCAGGGCCACGGCCCGGTCCCCCGGAATCAATTCGATGATGCGGTCGATGAGCAAAAAGGGATACCGATGGGGGAGGTGTCCCATGATCCGCTGGATGTCATAGGGATTTTCCATCTTCTTCCTCGACACGCTTGAGTCGTTTTTCAAGATCCGCAACCCGTTTTTCAATCTTGGGAAGACGCGGAAGGGTGCGCTGGACCCGGAGCCAGATCCGATGGGGCATTTCCGGGCTCCCGGAGACCGTTTGCCCCGCCGGGATCGACTGGGCCACGCCGGCCTGGGGCCCGATGACGGCGCCGTCCCCGATCTCCAGGTGGCCGGCGACGCCGGCCTGGCCGGCCAGCACCGCGTGTTCACCGATGGTGACACTCCCGGAGATCCCCACCTGGGCCACCAGAACCGTGTGGCGGCCCACGACGACATTGTGGGCCACGTGGACCAGGTTGTCCGTCTTGACGCCTTCCCGGATACGGGTCTTCCCGAAGGTGGCCCGGTCGATGGTGTTGTTCGCGCCGATCTCCACGTCGTCATCGATCTGCACGATCCCCCGCTGGGGGATTTTATGATACCGTGTTCCGTCTGGGGCAAAGCCGAACCCATCGCTCCCGATGACGCTGCCGGCATGGATGATGACCCGGTTCCCGATGCGAGACCCTTCCCTCACGGTGACGTTCGGATAGATCGTGACATCGTCTCCGAGGGCCACCCCCTCCCCCAGGAACACGCCGGGGTAAAGGACCACCCGATCCCCAAGCGTCACGTCATCGCCGATGTACACATAGGGGGAAAGGGTGATCTCTTTTCCGTGCGAAAACCGGTTTCCAACGGCGGCCAAGGGACTGATCCCGGGCGCCGGCCGTGTTGCCGGACAAATCCGTTCCACGGCGACGGCAAAGGCCACCTGGGGGTTGCGGACGCGCACCAGGGTCTTGGAAGACGCCGGGGTTTTTGGCGGAACGATCACCGCAGCCGCGGCCGTTTCGTCGAGCCGTTTCAGGAACCGGGGTGTCGCTGCATAGGTCAGGTCGTCGGGCCCCGCCGTCTCGAAGGGGGCCACCCCCCGGATGATCCGGTCCGGATCCCCGAGAACCTCTCCTTCCACCCATCCGGCGATCTTTGAAAGCGCAATGCCCATGGTCACACCTTTCCTTTTCCGGCACCACCCGGATTCCCTATTGGGATGTTTTTCCCTTTGCCGGCGCTTTGGCGTCCCCCTGACCGGCTGGCGCGGCTTTTGAATACTGGGCATTGTATGTCTGGATCACCCGGTCCGTTATCTCCAGGGCACTGGGAAAATACATGATCCCGCTTTCGCGCCGCTCCAGGATCAACAGAAACCCTTCTTTTTTCCCGATCTCTTCAATGAGTTCCATCACGTCTTTTTGGATGCGGGTGATGTATCGCTTTTCCAGTTCTTTGAAATCAGCGGCGTACTTCTTTTGCATTTCCTTGAAATCGTTGATTTTGATCCGAAACTCCCGTTCCTTTTCCTCACGTTTTTCCTGGCTCATGACCAGGGCTTCCCGTTCGAGGCGCTGGCGGATTTCTTCGACGGCATCCCCTTGCTTTTTGAGTTCGGCTTCCATCTTCTTGCCCTGCGTGTTGATCTTGGCCTGGGCCGCTTTTCCGGCTTCCGAAACCTGGAGGATTTTCTGAAAATCCACCACGCCGATCTTGGCGATATCCGCCGCCCATACAGCCACTGGGGTGAAAAAAAGAATCACGGCCCACAGCACGCCGATGCGTTTGATGTTGCTCATGGTTTTTTCCTTTCTCCAAAATATCTCGTTTGGCCCTTCTCGATCCCTTCCCTTCCAAGTAACTGCATTATGCTGTTTTCGATACCGATTTCGATACCGATTTCGATTTCGATAATCTCTGTCCTTCTCATATTCTTCTAATCTTGGACCCTTCCATGATCCTTTTTTCCTTCAGGATGAGGCGTATTTACAGATACGCCGCAATGACCTGTCTGCGTGCAACGCACAGGCAGGCGAAGGATGCCGCGCAACGCCGCAGGTGGGCTTTTTACGAAGCCATCATCTGTTAATCCGTCTAAAACCCGGTAGACATGGAAAATTCCCATCTTCCCGCGCTTTCATCCTCCTGCCGATCCAGGACGAATCCATACTCCAGCCGGATCGGGCCCACGGGGGAAAACCACCGGAACCCCAGGCCCGCCGTCTCCCGCATATTGGCAAGATCGATATCCTCATCATTGTTGTACGCGTTTCCCGTGTCGAAGAAGGCCACCCCGAAAATGCCCATGTCCGGGAAGAGGGGAACCAGGTATTCGGCGTTGAACTGGATGAATTTGTCACCGCCGATCTTGATTCCGTCTTCGTTTTCGGGGCTGACGGAGCGGTACTTTAAACCCCGAAGGGAATTGATCCCGCCCAGGTAGAAGCGTTCCCAGTCGGGAAGCCTTCCGCCGGAGTTTTCTTCCACGTACCCGGCCTTGGCGTGCAAAAACCCCACGGTCCCTTTGAAGATGGGGAAATACCATCCCGTCTTGGCGATGTATTTGGTAAAGGCGATGTCCCCTCCGAGCCCGGCGTATTCCACGGTGAACCGGTGCTCGGATCCTTCCGTGGGATTGAAGAACCGATTCCGCGAATCCCACCGGAGATCCCCCGATACGGTGCTCTGGGTGTTGGTTCCCTCGAAATCCTTGATGCTGGGGGGGGCATCCGCCTGAATGTCTTCGATGTTGGATATCTCATAGGCATATCCCACCGTAAAACGCAAATAGTCCGTCCAGAGCGGATACCCCAAGCGGAGACCCCCGCCCGTGGCATCCTTGTCATAGGTATCGTAATCCTTGATCCAACGGTAGAGATCGGCCCGTCCCGACAAGGGAACATTGAAAAGCCACGGCTCGGTAAAACTTAGGTTGTACCGGTCGGAACGCCCCCCCACGTTGGCCTGGAGACTCACAATCTGACCGCGGCCGAAGAGGTTCCGCTGGGTGATCGACGCCATGGCGAAAATGTCGTCTTCACTGCTGTAACCCGCGCCGATGGAAAAGGACCCCGTGGATTTTTCCGTCACGTCGATTTTCAAGACCATCCGGTCTTCGGCGCTGCCTTTCTGGGTTTGCACCTTGACGTCCTCGAAATAATCGAGACGATACAGGTTCCGGATACTGCGCTTCAAGCGGGTGCTGCTGAAGAGTTCCTGCTCATAGACCTTCAATTCCCGACGGATCACATGGTCCCGAGTCTTGCGGTTTCCGGAAATGAGGATCTTTTCGAAAGAGACCGAGGGTCCTTTTCGGATACGGTAGTCGATGGCCACCACCCGTGTCTCGGGATTCTCATCGACCTTGGGGACGATCTCCACATTGGCGTATCCCTGGTCCGAGTACAGGTCGGTGAGGGTCAATACGTCGTTTCGCACCGTCTCCCGGCTGAAATAGGTCTTTTTTGTGATGGCCAGCTTTTCCTTGAGGGCCGCTGAATCCTCCACGTCTCCGGAAACAGTGACCGCACCCACCGTGTAACGGGGGCCCTCGGAAATCTTGAATACCACCTCGATGCCTTCTTCTTCATATTTGATTTCGGGATCCGAGACCCGGGCATTCAAATACCCGTGGTTCTGGTAATGCGCCGCCAGGGCCTCTTTGTCCTGGGCCAGTTTATCCCGATCCAGGTCTCCGGAAGAGGTGATGAAAGAAAACAACCCCTTTTCCGACGTACTCATGATCTTTTTGAGGGTCTTGGCATCAAAGACGGTGTTCCCCTCGAATGTGATGGTTTGGATCCGGAGCTTTTTCCCTTCCGAAATGACGAACGCCAAATCCGCCTGGTTGTTTTTCAAATCTTCAATTTCATAGGAGACTTCGGCATTGTGATAGTTTTTTTTCTTATACAGGTCCTCGATCCGCTTCAGGTTGCTTTTGACTTTGAATATATTAAGGATGGATCCGGATCGGATATCGATGTTTTCCAGAAGCTCCTTTTCGTCGTACACCCGATTCCCTTTGAAGCGGATCCTTCGGATGGTGGGTTTTTCCTGGATCCGAAAGATCACCGCCTTCCCGCCGGCAACGTCTTCGGCATCCACCCGAACATCTTCAAAATATCCCATACGGTAAATCCGGTTCAAATCCTCGGACAGGGCCTTGAGACGGTAGGGGTCTCCCGGCTTGACCTGCACCACCCGCAAAACCGCATCTTTTTCGATCCGCTTGTTCCCGGAAACGGTGACACGGACCACTTTTTCCTGCTTTAAAATCCGCAGCATCAGTTCGTCGGCGAGCTTCTTTACGGCCCCCAGGAGGGTTTCGATGCGTTCCCCGCCAACGGTGAGGCTTGCGGGAAACGTATCGGCGGATAGGTCCATCATCCGGGCGTCAATGCTGAATCGCTGTCCCACCTGGGTGAGGCTTCCCCATACGGCATGGGCGGACTCATTTTGGACGGCCAGGTCCCGGGCGGCCCGCGTCATGGCCGCCGTGTCTGCACCGGTGACGGCTTTTTCCGGAATGACCACCTGGACACCTTCCTGGCGCAATCGATCCTGGATGACGTGCGTGATCTCTTTTTCCAGATACGCGTATTGGGCCTGGGCATTGACCCGAAAGGGGAAGAGCGTGACCTTCACCGGATCCTCGCTGCCGGCGGCCGGAACCGCAGGCAGGACAAGCCCCATACATGCCAGCAGCCACAGACATCGGTGTCGGCGCCGGTTTTCGGTATTTCGAAACATCCGCCAACAGAACCTTGCAAGGCCTTGCACCATGAATCCCCTAGTTTTGATCGGCATCGATTAATTTTCCTTCGGACAAGGTGATGCGCCTGGACATGCGTGCGGCCAGGCGCATGTTATGCGTGACGACCACCAGGGTCATCCCCAGGTCCCGGTTTAACTCATTTAAAAGGGCGTGCACTTCCCGGCTGTTGGTTTCATCCAGGTTTCCGGTGGGCTCATCGGCCAGCAGGAGCCGCGGTTGGAGAACCAGCGCCCGGGCCAGCGCCACCCGCTGCTGTTCTCCCCCCGACATCTCGGTGATTTTATGCTTCAATCGATGGGAAAGCCCCACCCGGTCCAAAATCGCTTCCGCCGCCCGGGCCGCCGCCGCCTTGGGCATTCCCTGGATCAACGCAGGCATCATGGCATTTTCCAGGGCGGTGAATTCAGGCAAAAGATGATGAAACTGGAAAACAAACCCGATGGATTGGTTACGAAACTTCGCCAGCGCGACGTCGTCGAATGCAAAGACCTTTTTTCCTTCGAATACGAGTTCCCCGGAATCCGGCCGGTCCAGCGTTCCCAGCAGGTGCAAAAGGGTGGATTTGCCGATGCCCGAAGGGCCCACCACGGCAAGGGTTTCTCCCCGGTGCAGCTCCAGGTCGGCCCCTGTCAGAATCTCGATCCTGGCCGTCGCACTGGCAAATCCCTTGCATACGCCGTGCATGGAAAGCAGCCGTCCGTTCCCGTCGGCCTGTCCGCCATTCCCGCTTCGTTGACGCATCCCCCCCCTATTCCCTTATCCGGTTTGTTTGTTTTCTCACTTAAAACGTAACACGTAAAACTTAAAACACCGTTCACTATTCACCGACTCAAATGTTTTTTCGTAGGGCGGGGTTTTATAC
>CAZQUR010000048.1:0-21691 GCA_964596535.1 uncultured Desulfobacteraceae bacterium | reverse complement strand
TCCGGCCGTCATCAATCGAGGGCAGAAATTCACCGCCGAGCCGTCCCGACAGTGCAACGGCCCCCACAACCAATAGCAGAAAAACCGGCACCACGAGCCATCGCCAGCCAATCATCCTGTCGAGCAGCCAACCGTAACCGTGGGTGATTCGATCAAATATCCGCTCAAACCATCCCGCTTGACGTATCGGGCGGCTGCCGCCGAATAGCGTGGCCGTGATCATCGGGGTGACCGACACAGCGACGGCCAGACTGATGATCACAATACCCGCGATGACGAGGATCAACTCACGGAAAAGCAGGCTGGTCAAACCGGGAACGATGAGGAACGGGACGAACAGTGCAAGAAACGACAGGGTCGCGGCCACGAGGGCCGGTCCCACTTCGGTGGTCCCATCGACGGCGTGTGCAGCCGAATCCTGGCCGGGATTCACCTGCCGCAGTCGCGAAATGTTTTCCACCACCACGATGGAGTTATTCAATACAACGCCGATGGCGACAACCAGTCCCCCGAGGGAAAAGATGTTGAGCGAGAAGCCTGCCAGCTTCATCAGGCCGAAGTTAAGCACCAAGGTCAGCGGCAGGGCGATGACCATGACCACCACCTGCCGGACGCTCCCCAAAAACAGGTAAACGACAACGATCATCAACACGACCGCAGCCATTGCGGCGTTACGCACACCGGTCAACGCCTGTTTGACGTACACCGCCTGATCTTCCACGTAGTCCAGTTGCAGGCCTGCGGGCAGCTCCGCCTTCAGCTCGCCCAGAAGCCGGGCCACCGCCTCGGCGGTCCGCACGGTATTGGCCTCGGCTTCCTTCAGGACCGAGATCTTGACACTTTCGCGCCCGTTGAACCGGGTCATCAACCGTGCTTCCTCGTGGCCATCCATCACTTGGGCGATATCCCGCAAATAGACTTTCTGATGTCCCTCCCCGGCCACAACGACCGTGCGGATATCGTCAAGATTCGAATACTCCCCCAGGGTCCGGGTGATGATTTCTTTTGCGCCAACGGTGACCCGGCCGCCGGTCTGTTCGAGATTTTCGGCGGCAACTTTCTTGATCACCGCATCCAGGGACAGTTGATGTTTTTCCATGGCGGCGGGATCGAGCAGGATGCGGATTTCACGTTCGAGTCCGCCGACAACTTCGGTTCCCGCCACTCCCCGGACGGCCAGGATGCGATCCTGCAGCCAGTTGTCTGCCCAGTCCCTCAATTTCACCGGACTCCAGTGCTCGGAACTGACGGTCAACTGCATGACCGGGAGCTGCGAAGGATCGGCCTTGAATACATACGGGGCATCAATATCTTTCGGCAACTGTTGCTGGGCGCGTGTCAGGGCGGCGAGGGCGTCCTGAAACGCGACATCGATATCCGCACCATATTCGAAGTACACGTTCAGGTTATAGAGCCCTTCGATGGAAGAAGAAGCAAGGTAATCCAAACGATCCACCGTGGACATGAGGCGCTCGATGGGATCGGCAATCTCCGTATCGATCTCACCCGGCGTGGCCCCGGGCCATTTGATTTGAATTTTGACCAGCGGATAGGTGATATTGGGCAGCAAATCCACCGGCAGCCTCCACAGGCCGTAAAGCCCGAGAACGACAAGGGCCAGGACGATGGCGCTGGTGGCCAGCCTCCGTCGGACGGCATAATCTGTAATTCTCATTCGCCGTCCCCAGTCTTACCGGGCCGCTCGGCGGCGGGTTCGGCCATCGTTATGTTTTGCCCATTTCCCGACTTGCCAGCTTCCGCAAGCCGCACCTCAGCGCCGTTTTTAAGCTTCTCGTTTCCTGCAACGATGACCTTGTCGCCGGGCTGGATTCCGGAAACAATCTGAATCCGGTTGCCGGCCTCAATGCCGGTTTTCACCATCCTCGCTACGGCTTTTCCGTCTTCAACGACAAAAACCACCTGGCCTTTCGGTGTGTCAACCAGTGCCTCCACAGGTACGGTGACGGCTTCTTCCTCACTTTTGAGCAGCACTTTCAGCCGAGCGAACATCCCGGGAAGCAGATGGAAACCTTCCTCCAAGCCGATTTCCACGGTCCGGGTGCGTAGCCGCGCATCAAGATACGGGTAAACGCGCTCGATCCGGCCCGGGACGACTTTGCCGGGGTAGGCGTCCAGGCGCACGTCGACGTGCATCCCGGCGGTGACTTCCGCCGCGTGTTTCTCGGGGATCGACGCACGAATGACCAGACTGGCCGGATCATATATTTCCAGCAGCACCGCACGTGGCGCGACAAACTCGCCTTCCTTTACCTTCACCTGAGACACCACCCCGGCCCATGGTGCCTTGATGATGTAATCCAGTACCGTCTCCTCGGCCTTGATCAATAAGGCACGAACCTTCTCATATGCGGCTTTCGCCTGATCGAGTTCTTCCCCGGGCAACGCCTGGCTTTCAACGAGCTGCCGGGTCCGGTTCAGGTTGTCCTCCTCCTTTTTCAGCTCTTCTTGAAGAGAGACGATCAGGGCCTCGACCCCCTTCTTCCTTCCTATGGAAAGCAGTGAATCCTCCGCTGCAACCCGGTCGCCCTCTCGGACACGGACATCCACCACCGGCCCTTCAGCGGGAGAAGCCAAAAGAGCGACCCGATAGGGTTCCACGGAGCCGGTCAGCTCCAGTGTTTTCGAGATGTTTGATCTTGTCGCGGGAATAACGCGCACCTGGGGAGGCTGTTTCTGTTTGCCGGGCTGTTCCATGACGGTTTTTTCAGACGTTTTTCCCGAAGGAACGCCATCGAAGAATACGATCCCGGCAGCCGCAAGAGCTCCGAGGATCAACGTAATGATCAAGATTGTTTTTTTATTCATTCCGCCCCCATGGCCAGTTTCAATTGCGCAACCGCCGTGTGATATTCGGCCAGCACCCGATAATAGTTCGTTTCCGATTCGAGCAGGGCGGCCTGTGCGTCGAGCACATCCACGATGGTCCCCTTGCCGAGATTGTATTTCTGCTGCTCTATGCGCAGGCTCTCCTTGGCCTGGGCAATGGATTCTCGAATCGCGGCCGCACGTTCTCCGGAGGACTCAACATTGGAGAGTGCGGTTTCGACTTCAAGCCGCACCTGGAGATCCAGTAATCGAAGACGCTCCCGGGCGGCGGCCAGACTGGCTCTCTGTTCCCGAATGTCCGCATTCACCTGTCCACCTTCGAAAATCGGCACTTCCAGAACCAGTCCGAGACGACCGACGTCCCCCTGCTCATGGCCCGTCCCGGTCGTCGGTCCGGCTGCCCAGCGTCCACCGTAAGCGCCTTGCACGGAAAGTGTCGGTAAGTAGCCGGACTTGGCGACATCCACGTTTTTAGCCTGCGCCTCAAGAGAATAACGGGCCGCCAGATAGTCGCCCCGGCTTTCCCAGGCGGTCGAAAGGGCGGCATCCAACTCAGGGACCGATATCTTTTCACTCATCTCCAGCTCCCCTTGCAGGGAAAGTTTCTTTTCAAAATCTCTTAAGCCAAGAAGATTGGCCAGCGCGCGATGTTGAATCGACTGCAGGTTTTTTTCCCTGACCAACTGTTGTTCGATATCCGCCCGGCGGACCTCGGTGCGCATGCGATCCACCTTGGCGGCTTTCTGCGCCGATAGGAGGGCGTCGATGCGGGAGACGTGCTCCGTCAGGGTTTTTCTTGAAAACTCGAGCGATTCAATGACGTGTTTCTGAGCCAGAATGCTGTTGAAGACGCTGGAGACGTTGAATACAAGCTCCTCCCGGCTTCGGGCCAGGCGCTGTTCAGCCGTTCGTCGAAGCAGATCCGCCGCCTTCACCTGGTTGACCAGCCGCCCGCCCGTGAAGAGCGGCATGGAGACCACAAGGTCGCTTGAGACGATATCCCGGCTGAAAAGCCCGGGCTCCCCGTCTTTGCCGGCGGAAATAAGCCGCTGCGCATCAAGGGTGTGGGCATAGCCGCCCACGATTCCGACCCGGGGAAGGCGTGCACCGAATGCCTGGTCTCGCCTGGCCTGCGCCGCCGTCGTGTCCCATCCCCGCGCCGCGACCTCCGGATTGTTGGCAAGCGCCGTTTCGATGGCCTGTTGCAACGTCAAAGGCCCTTCGGGAATTCTTGGCGCTTGATGGGCCACATCAAATCCTGATATGGAAACTCCTCTCGCATTGAGCGAAGCGTATGGATCTGTCGGGCGTATGGTGGCGCATCCGCCAAGCAAGCCCACAATCAGCAACAGCGGCAGTATCTTCATGGTGATTTCGTTTTCTCCTTGTCCGACATGAGACCGGTTTTTTCATCCAACACTCGGCCAAAACCTTTTCCGGAAACCATGCCGCTATCACGACGACATTGCTCACGGAGCGATTGCATCAGCTTCCTACCTTGCTCTGGAGAGAGGAACTCCTTTTCCTTAAGCAGATGATCGATGACCAGGTTCTGCATCCGGCGCTGGCCCGCCAGAATCTCTTCCTGCGTTTCCCGTATAGAGGCTTTGTTCGCCTCGGGTCTGTTAAGCAGATCCAGCAGTTGCCCCCGGAGAGCCCTGGTCTTTTGACGTTGTTCCGCCGCCTTCACCCGAAAGTCTTGAATCAGGGGCTCAAGCCTTTTCCATTGCGCTTTCGTCACACCGATGTCGCGATGAAGCGCTGAAGACACGCTGGCGGTTTCGACAACGGACCTCGATATATCCTGCCCGCTGTTGCGGCCTGGTAGCGAATGAACCAGCCACATGGCGATAAACGCCAGATTCAAGCCCACGGACAGGGCAAACAGCGGTTTACGGAGGTTGTTCCACATGGCTTTCCTCATCTTCCGTCATCCAGAAGCGCCAGGGTTGCGGCCTCAATGGAACCTCGCGGCTCGGCACTCAGGACATCAAAGTCATACATATTCCTCGCAATATTTTCATGGGTTGTAATGGTCACCTCTTTCCCCGAATCATGGCTCGGGCGGCTTGTCCAGCCCATCCAGGCGCCCAAGGCCAGTCCAACGACCAAGGCGGCGGTCGTCGCCCCCCGGACCAGCCACGGATGAAACAGGAATTCACGCCACTTCCAGCCGGACGTTTTTTCGGCTTCTTTTCGTCTCTGCCGGAAGACCGCTTCGGCCATTATCCGGGCCGACAACCCGGCAGGCACCGGAGGCGCTTCGTCGTGTCCCAAAAGCGGCGCAAGCTCACGCAACCCGTCAAGTTCAAAACGACAGACTGAACAATGCGCCAGATGACGCTCGACCTCGCGGCGTTTCCGCTCCGGCAGTTCGCCGTCCATATAAGCGTTCAGACGTTTTCGGTTTTTGGTGCATGACAACATCGTTTTCTCCCCGTTATTCAATTTAAACGAGCATGTTTGAAGAAACCCCCGCTCAGGAACTGAAAAAAAATCCCCGGCGGCCGAGAACATCCCGCAGCCGTTCCCGACCACGGGCCAGCAGCCGTTCCACGGCTTTGGTTGTTGTCTCCATGGCCGACGCGATGTCCTCGTAACCCAGGTTTTCATAATAGCGGAGCACAATGGCCAACCGTTGATTGGGCGGCAGTGCGTCAAGGGCGGCACGAACCGCGATGGCGGTTTCCTGCCGCATCATCGTGTCCGTTGCATCGGGAGAGGAGTCGGGCGTATCTGGGATCGTTTCGAGAAGCAAGGGCTGTTTTTTCTTTGCCCGGTCCAAACAAAGGCGGGTGATTATTCGATAAAAATAGGTCCGGAATTTCGCTTTCGGCCGATAGCGTCCGGACGCATCAAAAAGGCGCAAAAAAGCCTCCTGGACGATGTCCGAAGCGTCTTCCTCGTATCCCGTAAAGCGATAGGCGACCCGCCAGGCCCAGGTTTGATGGCGGTCCACAATGCGGGAAAAAGACGCCAGGTCGCCTTGGCCGGCGGCCTGCAGCAGAAACGCATCACTGTCTGTGGAATCAGGCAATCCAGCGCCTGCTGATATTGCGGAGGCTCAACCCAAACAAGCCGACGCAGAACGCGGCAAGGATGGCCAGATCGAGGGGAAGGGACATCATCATCCCTCCATGGATGGCTCCGTGGAGCATATCCGCCCCGTAGGTCAGGGGAAGCGCATAGGAGAGCGGTTTTAAAAACACCGGAAGCGCGCTGATGGGGAAAAACAGCCCGCAAAGAAAGATCATGGGAAATCGGAAGAAATTGGAGAAGGTCTGTGCCTCGAACACCTCGCTGACCGCCACCGCGATAAAAAGGCCCAGGAAGGTCGATGCCACGGAGATCAGAAAGACCGCCGGAACAAAAATCGTCCAATCCACTTGGGTCAAGTTTACCAGAAACGCCGCCATGAGAACGGGTACAAAGGCATTGACCACGCCGAACAGAATCGCCCCGCTGGTCTTTGCCAGCATCAGCAGTTCCAGTGGAATGGGGGCCAGCATCAGCCGTTCGAACGAGCGGTTTTTCTTCTCGAACGTCACGGTCACCGCAAGTAGGGACGTGGTGCCGAACAAAATGGACAGGGCGATCACGCCCGGGAGTACCGAGGTAACACTCTCCAGACCCCTTCCGGATTTGATAAAAAACATGCCGGTCCAGGCCAGCGGAAAAATAAGCCCCCAGCTGATGTTCGGCGGCTTCAGGTAATAGGTCCGCATGTCCTTGAGCAGAATGTTCCAAAAGGCGACCCAATGCTTCATGATGCCCCTGCCTTTTTTTCCTTTTCCCTGCGCATGGCGTCGGCTTCGATACCGGTGATTTGAACGAAGACGTCTTCCAGGGACAGACGCACGCGACGCGCCTCGATGACCGCGGTTCCATTGTCTTCAAGGAAGCGGACCAAGGGACCCGCGTGAACGGGTTGCCCGGACTCCACTCGAATGAAGCTGCTGTTCGATACCGTAAAGGCAAGTTCCGAAAACGCTTCGGCGAGTTTGTCTTGAATGCCGTTCGGCATGTGGGCGCAAGTGATCCGCATAACATGTTTTTCCCTGATCGGTTGAACCAGTTGTGTCACCGTGTCGATTCGAATAATACGACCGGACACGATGAACGCGATGCGGTCGCAGAGGCGCTCCGCTTCCTCGATGTAATGGGTGGTAAGGAAGATGGTGGTTCCTTCCTGGTGCAGGTCCGCGATAAGCTGCCGCAGTTGCCGGGCGCTGGCCACATCGATGCCTGTGGTGGGTTCGTCCAGAAACAGGATGGATGGCCTGTGGATGATTCCGGCGGCGATGGTGAGCTTGCGTTTCATGCCTTTGGAGTAGCCGGCAAACTTGCGATCCGCCGCCGGCGTCAAATCGAAAATGTCCATAAGCTCTCGTGCCCTGGCTTGCCTTTCAGGCTTGCGCATTCCGTAAAGGGCGGCGCAGAAGCACAGATTTTCGAAACCCGTGAGTTCCGGATACAGGTTGCTTTCGTCCGGAACCACGCCGACCAGATGCTGGGCCGCCTTGGGACGGTTCGTGCAATCGATGCCGGCGATGTGAATGGCTCCTGCATCGGGCCGCGCCAGGCCCGTGAGTATGTTAATGGTCGTGGACTTGCCCGCTCCGTTTGGACCGAGGAAACCGAAAAGCTCTCCTTGCCGGACGCTGAAGGAAATGCCGGTGACCGCTTCGACCTTTTCGAAACGCTTGGCTAAATTTTCGACATAAATGGAGTCGCTCATTTTATTTGCACCGTGTCTTTCATGGCCTCGATCCAATCCAGGAGCCGCCACGCAGTGTATCGATATCGTGCATTGCAGGATAATTGATCATTTTGGTATGAATTGATAATGGAGAAAAAGTGTTATCCTCGCGGCCAATACATAATCACGCCCACACCAACGAGGGCAATCAGGCCGCCGATGATATCGAACCTGTCGGGATTTATGCCGTCAATTTTCCATCCCCACAAAATGGACAGCACGATGAAAACCCCGCCATAGGCAGCATAAACACGCCCGAAATTCGCCGGCTGGAGGGTCGGAATCACTCCATAAAGAATTAGAACCATAGCACCCACAAGCCCATATACGGCTGGCTTTCCCTCTCTCAGCCACAACCATACGAGATACCCCCCACCAATTTCACAAAGTCCCGCCAGAATAAAATAACAGACAGATTTTACTATCATGTGAAATCAAGCACCTATTACAATGATGGTTATCAGATTGATCAAGATTCACACAGAGAGCTTGTCCCACTTGAGCAAATGGGCGACGATCATCCCCACGATAAAGCCCCATGCCAGGTTGGAAGCAAGAGTAATGCCCAGGATCAAGGCGGCGACAAAATACTCCTTGCGGTTTTCCAGGTCCATGATGGTCAGCGCCAGCTGGGCGCCCGCAAATACCAGCAGGACGCCGAGGATGGACATGGGCAACAGGTTGAAAACGCCGACGATACGGGGACCGAGGAACACGGCCAGTGCCACGAAGAGGGCACCGATCATTAGGTTGGACCCGGCGGTTCGGGCACCGAACCGGTAATGGGCCGCCAACCCGCCGGCGCCGTGACACAAGGGCATACCCCCCAGGCTGAAGCTGAAAAAATTGGCCAGGGCCATGCTCACGCAGGCCTTCCGGTTGGTGACCCGGGCGGAACGATCCCCGAAATACTCCTTGGAAAGATCCGTGTAGGCCAGCACCGCGTTTCCCAGAGTCATGGGAAGCTGGGGGAGCACCAGGGCGAAAAGGGCAAAGGTGAAATCCGCCTTTCCCGGAAACCCGAAAGGAAAAAAGTTCGGCGCATAAAGCCCGAACCCTTCGCCGCCCAAAGGAGGGTCGACACCCAACAGCAGGCCGATGACGAGTCCGCCCGTCACCACGATCAGCCCGGCCGGGAATCGCCGGTTATCCAGCAGGAGCAGGGTAACGATGCCGGCCACGGCACCGATCAACAGGCCCATGGGAACAGGCCCGATGGACTGAACGGCGAGATGGGGTTCCACCGCATTCTGGAGGGCCTGGTACGTGGATGTCCCGGCCATGAACCGGATGCCGCCGGAAATCAGGAGCGCCCCGGTGGACA
Organism: uncultured Desulfobacteraceae bacterium; assembly: GCA_964596535.1. Taxonomy (GTDB): domain Bacteria; phylum Desulfobacterota; class Desulfobacteria; order Desulfobacterales; family UBA2156. The sequence continues at coordinate 12,761 of CAZQUR010000048.1, read as the reverse complement.
ACTGGACCCCGCGGATCACCGACTTGGGGGTGAACTTCCGGATGATGTCAATGGCGCCGGTGACCCCGATGATCAATAAAAAGCCTCCCATGAGAAGCGAAGACGCCAGGATCTGTTCGGCGCTCATGGCCGTGGCGATGGCGTACGCGCCGATGACCTTCATGGGCTGGACCGGGACCGTAATCCCGAAGTAGACGCCGGAGACGACATAGAAGACACCGATGCTGAAAAAAAGGCCCAAGGGGTCAAGTCCGTTGAAAAGGACCATGGCGATGGCGATGGGCAACAGGGTGCCCAGGTCCCCCAGGGCGCCGGCCAGCTCCATCCGGTTGAATTGAAATCGTTCGGACGCCGTCATGGTTTTGAAGGAAGCACGCGGAAAGGCGATTTCATCCCGGGAGCGCAATCTTTCCCGGTGCAGGGATGCCCGTGGTCCTCCCCGTGGCACTCCTGGATCTGCTCCGGAGTACAGGCTTCGGGCTTGTCTTTTAATTTCTCGGGCTGCTGGCAGCAATGGTCACACATATCGGCCTCCTTTGCATGGGTGATGTTTGCCTCCGGTTGCTGAATCCGCAGGCAAAGGGGTTGAAAAAATCGATCCTTTTCCGCCAAAGCGTGCAATTCCGACGCGGTCCGGTGGAGGGCTTCCCGGTCCACCATATAATGGGTCCAGTACCCCCGTTTTTCCCCTTTCACCAGTCCGGCATGGCGCAGAATCCGCAGATGCTGGGAAACGGCCGGTTTCGAGACGCCCAGGTGCTTGGCCAAGGCTCCCACACACAGGTCGGTGCGCAAGAGCATTTCGACCATTTTCAGGCGCTTTTCATCGGCCAGGGCTTTTAATGCCGCAAGGAGTGCCATGCATATTTCCAATTAAGTTAGCTCTTAATAAAATCAATCAAAACTTAATTGGATTGTCAAGCCAAAAAAACGAAAGGATTCCGCCTCCGAAGGACTCCCGTCGAGATGCGTCGTCCATTGCATTCACCGCTGCTGCATTCATTTTCTGTTCTCCTTGCTTTTATTCGGATTATATCTGGACCCGAATGGTCGATTCTGTTACCGAATAAATGGAAAGACGACTGTTTGAGGAGAATGCATCCATGAAGACCATGGCGACCCAGCTATCCCTTTTGTTGCGGCTCGGCCGGCAAAAAAGCAACGTGCGGCTGCTGATGAAGTTTATCCTGGTGTTGATTTTTTTCTTCATCTTATACAGCGTGTTATTTCATCTTCTCATGCTCTACGAAGATCGCCGGTATTCCTGGATCACCGGGTTTTATTGGACTTTGACCACCATGTCCACCCTCGGTTTCGGGGATATCACCTTTAGCAGCGACATCGGAAGATTCTTTTCGGTGGTGGTGCTCCTCAGCGGTATTATTTTCCTGTTGGTGATGCTCCCTTTCACCTTCATCCAGTTCTTTTATGCACCATGGCTCGAGGAGCAGAACAAGGCCCGGGCACCGCGGGCGGTGCCCGAAAACACCTCCGGCCACGTCATCTTCACCCATTTCGATGCCGTCACTGTGAACCTGATCGAAAAACTCGGCCAATACGGCGTGGACTATGTCATCGTAATCCCCGAACTCCAGCGCGCATTGGATTTGCATGATCAGGGATACCGTGTGGTGGTCGGCGAACTGGACGACCCTCAAACCTATCATCGCCTGAATATCGACCGCGCTGCTCTGGTGGTCGTCATGAACGACGATCTTGCCAGTACGAACATCATTTACACGATCCGGGAAGCGGAGACCCGGGTGACCACGGTGGCCAACGCCGACGTGGAGGATTCCGTCGATATCCTGGAGCTGGCGGGGAGCACCCACGTATTCCAGTTCACCGACATGCTGGGCAAGGCTTTGGCCCGCCGCGTACTGGGGGTCGACATGAAAGCCAATGTCATCGGTCGTTTCGATCAATTGCTGATCGCAGAGGCACCGGTCATGCGGACCTGGTTACAGGGGAAAACCCTGGCGGAAAGCCGTTTGCGGCAAACCACCGGTGTAACGGTGGTCGGCATCTGGGAACAGGGCAAATTCCGGATTCCTACCCCCCAATCGCAGATCAGCGAGTCCACGGTTCTGGTGCTGGCAGGCACCGCGGCACAATTGGACCGGTTCGACCGATCTACTGCACATCAGGCCCAAGAGAACCCGAATAAAGGACCGGTGATGGTGTTGGGAGGGGGTCGCGTGGGACAGGCGGTGGCCGGAGCTCTGAATGCCCGGGGGATCGACTTCCGGGTGGTGGAAAAAAAGGCCGGGATCGCCGCCAAAGATTCCCGTTTCATCCAGGGAAGCGCCGGGGATCTGGAGGTGCTGGTGGAGGCGGGCGTCCACGAAACCCCGTCGATTATCATTACGACTCATGACGACAACATGAACATCTACTTGACCATCTATTGCCGCCGCCTTCGACCCGATGTCCAGATCATTTCCCGCGCCAGCCTGGACCGCAACATCAATACGCTGCATCGGGCCGGCGCCAACCTGGTGATGTCCTTCAGTTCTCTCGTGACCACCACCATCATGAACCTTCTTCAGCCCCAAAAGATGCTGATGATTTCAGAGGGGCTCAACGTATTTCGGACCCACTTGACTTCGAAGCTCGAAAACAAGTCATTGGTTCATATTCGGATCCGTGAAGAGACGGGCTGCAGCGTTGTCGCCGTGAAGAGAAAGGAGGACCTGATCGTCAACCCGGACCCTGAAATCATCCTTATGCCCGGGGATGAACTGGTTCTGATCGGAACGGCCGAATCGGAAAAGATCTTTACCGAAAAATACTCCGCCGTTTCCTGATCGCATTCCACCGAGAGTGGGAAAACGCCCTCAAGCCCCAGGAGAATCTTTGCTTCTGGATGAATATGGTGTGTTTGAATGGGATGAAGAACCGGTTTTTTTGGACCGTTTGATGCGCTTTTCAATCTCCACCGCGATGAAGACGACCGTGGAAAAAAGGATCGTCACCCCGAGTTCTCCGGCGGTGAGGGGAGCGGTCTTGAATACCGGGTTTAAAAACGGCACGTAGATGGTGGCCATCTGGAGGGCGAAGGTCAGCAGGACCGCCCCGAAAAGCGGCTTGTTGGACAGGGCGCCCTGTCCAAAAAAGGATTCCTTTTCGGACCGGACAGCCAGCACGTGCCCCATCTGGCTCAGGCACAGGACCGTAAAGACCATGGTTTGCCAGTGGGTTTTTGCGCTGTCGATGAACAGGGCCTGCGTTAATATGGAAACGCACCCCATGAGGAGTCCCACCCAGATGATGTGCGCCCCGAGCCCCTTGGCGAAAATGCTTTCCTTGGGATCCCGGGGGGGTCTGGCCATGATGTCTTTTTCCCCCGGCTCGGCGGCAAGCGCCAATCCAGGGACGCCGTCGGTGACCAGGTTGATCCACAAGATATGGATCGGGAGCAGCGGGATGGGAAGCCCCAGGAAGGGCGCCAGGAAGATGGTGAAGATCTCACCCGAATTGCTGGTCATGGTGTACTTGATGAACTTGCGGATGTTGTCGAAGATGCGCCGACCTTCCCGGACCGCCTTGACAATGGTGGCGAAGTTGTCGTCCAGAAGGATCATGTGGGCGGCTTCCTTGGAGACGTCGGTGCCTGTGATCCCCATGGCCACCCCGATATCGGCCCGTTTCAGCGCCGGGGCGTCGTTGACCCCGTCCCCGGTCATGGCCACAAAGTGGCCCTTGTCCTGGAGCGCCTTGACGATCTTGAGTTTTTGTTCGGGTGCCACCCGGGCGTAGACCCGGATTCGTTCCACCTTGTCTTCGAAGTCCTCCAGGGGAAGCCGGGCGAGTTCCTGTCCGGTCAGAACGGCCTTTCCCGCCTCTTGAAGAATTCCCACCCTTTCGGCGATCACCTGGGCGGTCCGCGGGTGGTCCCCCGTGATCATCACCGGCTTGATCCCCGCGGACCGGCACATGGCCACCGCCTCCGCCGCTTCGGGTCGGGGCGGATCCATCATCCCCACCATTCCGATGAACACCTGGCCCGTTTCCACGGATTCCGGAGTCAGCGGATCCGGAAGCCCTTCCCAGATCCGCATGGCGCATCCCAGCGTTCTCAGGCCGTCGGCGGCGATCGCTTCGGCCGTATCCTGAACCTTTGAAGGATCGATGGCTTCCGTGCCGTCCCGGGTAAGGACGTTATCCGTACCCTCGAGCAGGGCTTCCACCGCCCCCTTGGTGAAAGAGACGACCCGGCCGTTATCCCAGGGGTGGAACGTGGTCATGCGTTTTCGGCCCGAATCAAAGGGGATTTCGGCCAGGCGGGGGTATTTTTCATCCAGGCGTGCTTTGAGAAAGTCTTTCCCCTGCGCCAATTCGATGAGGGCCGTTTCCGTGGGATCCCCGAGGATTGTCCCGGAAGCATCCGGCCGGGCGTCGTTGCAAAGGGCCAGGGCGGCCAGCAGCAGATGGATGGGATCCCCGCCCGCCGGGAGATCGCCGCCGGTGTCTTTTTTTCCCGGCGGCGGAAGGGCGTCTGCCCGTTCCTGACGGCCGCCGGCATAGACCGTTTCCACCGTCATGCGGTTGAGGGTCAAGGTCCCGGTTTTATCGGAGCAAATATAGGTCACCGACCCCAGGGTTTCCACAGCCGGCAGTTTCCGGATCAATGCATGCTGCCGGACCAGTTTTTTGGCGCCCAAAGCCAGGGAGATGGTGATGACGGCGGGAAGAGCTTCCGGAATGGCGGCCACAGCCAGGGAGATGGCGGTGAGCAGCATCAGCAGGGGCGGTTCTCCCCGGAGGAGCCCGGCGGCAAAAACGATGGCGCAAATGGCCAGAACGGCATAGGCCAGTCTTTGTCCGAAGACGGTGAGCCGTTTCTGAAGCGGCGTGCGCCCTTCCTCCTGGTCCTGGAGCAGGGTCGCGATGCGTCCCAGTTCCGTCCGCATGCCGGTCTCCGTCACCACGCCGTGACCCCGGCCGAAAGTGATGAAGGTGCCCTTGTAGGCCATGTTTTTCCGGTCTCCGAGGGAAAGGTCCGTTTCTCCGAGGGCGGCGGTATCCTTTTCCACCGGTACGGACTCGCCGGTCAGCGCCGATTCATCGATCTGGAGCTGGACCCCTTCCGTCAAACGGAGATCGGCAGGGACCACGTTTCCGGCTTCCAGGATCACCCGGTCCCCGGGGACCAATTGATCCGCGGGAACCGAACGGGTCTGCCCGTCCCGGATGACCGTTGCCGAGGGGGCGGCCATCTTTTTCAGCGCAGCCATGGCTTTTTCGGCGCGGTACTCCTGGACGAACCCCAACACGCCGTTGAGGAGCACGATCACGGCGATGGCGATGGTGTCCGCAAGTTCACCGATGACACCCGCCACCACGGCGGCGGCGATGAGGACCAGGATCATGAAGTCTTTGAACTGGTCCAGGAACATCCGCCACAAAGGCTTGCGCGCTTTTTCTATCAGTTCGTTGGGACCGAAGCGTTCCAGCCGGTGCCGGGCGTCTTCGCCGGCAAGGCCCTTGTCGGAGGATTGCAGCTTCGCCAGCACTTCCCTTGTATCCATCTGGTGCCAGGGCGTTGATCCGTTTTCTTTTGTCTCCAAGTCGGTCATTTCCTTTTTGTTTGTAAGGGAGCGGATTCCTTTCAGCCGTTTGATGCCCCAAATCATAAACGGTTCAGGCCTTCCTCCCTCCTTTTTATTGGAAACACGCCTCCGGTAAATATGGGGCGCCCATGCGGTGCGTATTGAAATTCAAACCTTTTATCAAACGTGTCGCCGCCGGTCGAGTCGGAAATGGGTTACAAGGCGAGGGCGAAAGTTTGGCCGGATTTTTCCCTTTTCAGATAGTGCCCATCATAGAGTGCGGCGCAATTGGATTGAGGATAAAAAGATTGACATCTATTTGATTATAATGTAAATTTAAATTTTACGGTGCGGCGTGACGGCAAAAAGCTTGCCGGAAAATGTTTATTCATACCATCTCGATATCCGTGTGCCGTTGATGCCAATGCCGGCAAAAGCGGATCGTCGGTTTCGGTTGATTCCCCGTTGGCATCCTTGCACCGCTTCCATTGCAAATTCGGAATACGGGGAAACAGGAAGGCACAAACGCCTCCGGGGGTCTTTCTCCTTTCGACTGCCGGCTGCGGACAGGGGAGGATGTAAAAAAGTAAAACCGGGAGGTGACGAAATGATCGGTGCCGTCGCCGGCGACATTATCGGTTCCGTATATGAGGCAAATCCCATCAAGACCAAGGATTTCCGTCTTTTTCATCCCCGGTGCCGCTTCACCGACGACTCCGTGCTGACCATCGCAGTGGCCCAGGCCATCTTGACGGACGGCAATTACCGCCGATGGGTCCGGGAAATCGGCCGCCGGTATCCGCATGCCGGGTACGGCGGCACCTTTATCCGTTGGCTTCACTCCGATGCCCCCGAACCCTACAACAGCTGGGGCAACGGTTCGGCCATGCGGGTCAGCCCCGTCGGATGGGCCTTCGACGGCATGGATGAAGTCTTGGGCGAGGCTGCGCGCAGTGCGGAAATATCCCACAATCACCCCGAGGGAATCAAAGGCGCACAGGCCGCCGCCTTGGCCGTTTTCCTGGCCAGGACCACACAGGACAAGGCATTGATTAAAAATGAAATCATAAAACGCTTCGGATACGACTTGAACCGCACCGTGGACGGCATCCGGCCGTTTTACGGTTTCGATGTCTCCTGCCAGGGAACGGTACCGGAGGCCGTCATTGCGTTCCTGGATGCCGACGACTATGAGGATGCCGTCCGCAATGCCGTTTCTCTTGGAGGCGACAGCGACACGCTGGCCTGCATCACGGGCGCCATCGCCGAGGCCTATTACGGTCCGGTGTCACCGAATATCCTGGAAAAGGTCAAGACGATTCTGCCCGGGGACCTCTGGCGGATCACCGAACGCTTCTGCCGCCGGTATGGAAGGGATGATGATGGAATCGACGATGTTTGATTTTACGGCAGCATACACCGACCTGTATGAACTGACCATGGGACAGGCCTATTTTCTGTCCGGCCGAAAAGAGGAATCCGCGATATTCGATTACTTTTTCCGTAAAAATCCGTTTGAAGGCGGATACACCCTTTTCGCCGGCTTGCCGGATCTGTTGGCGGTTCTGGAGAATTTTCGTTTTGACAAAGCGGACCTGGAATTTTTAAAGGCGCAATCCTTTCATCCCGCCTATTTGACCTATTTGAAAGACTTCAGATTTAAAGGTACGGTCTACGCGCCTCCCGAAGGTGACTTGGTCTTCCCGACACGCCCGGTCCTGAGGGTCGAAGGGAATTTGATCGAAACGCAACTCGTGGAGACGGTGGTGCTGAATATTGTCAATTTTCAGTCCTTGATCGCCACCAAGGCCAGCCGTATGCGCCTTGCGGCTAGGGACGGCGTACTCATCGATTTTGGGTTGCGCCGCGCGCAGGGACCGGGGGGCTACTATGCCAGCCGGGCCGCCGTCATCGGCGGATTCAATGCGACCAGCAATGTGCGGGCGGCCAGGGATTACGACCTCCGGGCGTCCGGCACCATGGCGCATTCCTATGTTCAGAGCCACGACAGCGAAATAGAGGCGTTTCGCAGCTTTGCCGCCGCCCGCCCGGAGGGTTGCGTTTTACTCGTGGATACCTACAATACCCTGGAAAGCGGTATGCCCAACGCGATCACCGTGGCCGAGGAAATGGAAAAAAAGGGCCGTCGCCTGGAAGGCATCCGCCTGGACAGCGGGGATCTGGCCTACCTGTCCAAAAAAAGCCGCGCCATGCTGGATAAGGCGGGTCTGCATTACGTTAAAATCGCCGCTTCCAACCAGCTCGATGAGTATGTCATCCGAAGCCTGATGGCCCAGGGGGCGCCGATCGATGCGTTCGGTGTGGGGACCAGCCTGGTCACGGGACAGCCCGATGCGGCACTCGACGGCGTCTACAAATTGGCCCAAGCCGATCATCAACCGGTGATTAAAATTTCGGAAAATGTTTCCAAAATCACGCTGCCTGCAAAAAAACAGGTGTGGCGCGCGAGAAATGGTGAGGGATTATTTGCAGGCGCCGATGTGATCGGGCTCGAAGACGAAAAGACTATCCCGGAGATGCATCATCCGTTCATCCCCCATCAATCTTTTGCCATTGCACCCTATGAAACCGAGCCGCTCCTTCATCGGGTCATGGCCCGGGGCAAGGTGGTCTGCGACCTGCCGTCCGTGTCCCCAACGGCACGGTACGCCCGGGAGCGCCTCGAGATGCTTCCCGCGGAGTATAAACGATTTGAAAATCCGCACATTTATAAGGTGGGGATCAGCAGCCGGCTCAAGGCCTTAAGGGATCGTTTGATCGTCCGGCACAAAAAAAAATAAAAAGATGAGGCCGTGGCCCATTGTTTTTCGCCGTGCACTTCACCCGGTGGAAATCCGGTCAGACCCGAAGCAGAATGCGGCGAGCGTATCGTCTCTTTTTCTCACCACCGAAGCGATAATCGCAGATAAAACCAAGGAGAGTGAAGGGAATCCAGGTCTACACCGGCTTCCCGCGGGACGGGGGGCGTATGGATCGCGCAAGGCAAGGCTTCCCTGCCGTCAGAAGAGGCATCCAATTATCGGATATAAAGACGAAAATTGTAGACAGAAAAACGATGCCCGTAACAATGACGCCTGCGATGACCGGCGATGCATTGTATGCGGATCGTTTTCGGTCAATTTTTTTCTCAGTGTGGACAGCTATCGATACGAGCGCTGCAGCGTTTGCCACGCAACGTTTATGGATCCGGGTCAGAGACTGTCAATCGACGATGCGCATGCCCGGTATCGCCTGCACCGCAATGATCCGCAGGATAAAGATTACCGCCGATTCTTGTCAAAACTTTCAGGTCCGTTGCTGCAAAGACTGCCGCCGCGGGCAAAAGGGTTAGACTATGGATGCGGTCCGGGACCGGCTCTTGCTTGCATGTTACGCGAGGCAGGGCACCGGATGCGATTGTTTGACCCGCTTTTTTTCCCCGACCCCGAACCGCTTAAAGATCTCTACGATTTCATTGTCTGTGCAGAGGTTATCGAACACTTCCACCGGCCGGCAGAGGAGTTCGCCCGTTTAAACCGGATGCTGCTCCCCGGCGGGTGGTTGGCGCTTATGACCTGCTTCCAAACGGACGACGACCGTTTCTCGACCTGGCATTACCGTCGCGATCCGACCCACGTGGTGTTTTTTCGTGAGACGACGCTCCGTTACGTTGCGCGCCGGTTCCAGTGGCGCTGTGAAATCCCAATAAAAGATGTTGCGTTGATGCAGAAATCCGATGATACAAAAGTCATGCACAAGGAAGGCTGTCATGCGTGATAATATTGACCTCGATTATTTCAGAAAGCGCCTTGAGCAGCGCCTGAAAGAAGTTACCGACGGGCAGAAGGCGGCCCGCCCCCTGGAACTGGATCAGTCCCGCGTGGGCCGTCTATCCCGCATGGACGCCATGCAACAGCAGGCCATGACCCAGGCGGCCGCACGCCTTACCGCAATAGAGGGACAGCGTATCCAGACGGCGCTGAAGCGCATTGCATCCGGTGAATACGGCTATTGTATGAATTGCGATGAAGAGATCGCCGAAAGGCGGCTGCGGGCAGACCCGAGTGCCCTGACCTGTATCGCCTGTGCCCGGGCTGCGGAAGAGGGATAATCCGTGAAGTGCAAAGGTTGGAGGTGCCATAATGCATAGAAGCGGGCACCCGTGGTGGAGTGCCCGGTTTTGTCCCTGGCCGGCTCCCCGCGTGCAACCCTCTTCATAACCGTTCTCTTTCTCCCGCAGTTAACCGAAAACCTTCAATATCAAGTGGTTATCAAAGATCAGGCCGGTCCCGGTCGTAATACTTGCTGATCGTAAAAAGCCGGTACTCGCCGGGAGCAGCGGCTCCGCCCCTTACGCCTTCCGCCAGGTGCTTGTGTATTTCCCTGACCAACCCTTCGGTGATCGGCCCGCCGTCTTCAAGATACTCGGAAACGAACTCGAAGGCCTTTCTATAGTTCAGTAGTTCCTGCACGTCATCGGGGTCGGCCTCGGGAACCGGATTGCCTGCCAGGAGTTGCTCTGCCTGATCAAAAGTCAGACGCGTTCCCTCGATATGCGTGGTGTGGTGGGCTTCGAGGATCAACGCGCGGCGGCCCATCTCCCGCACCCAGTCCTCGGACAAGGCGGCGGCCTCCAGGAACCCCCGGGCCCGCTCGAGGCGAGTCAGCCCGGAAGTGATCCGGTTGGTGATTTTGAATTTTGGAGTTAATGCCATTTTTCTAATCTCAGTTCTGATCAGAAAGACTCAAGATCATGAAAGTTGATCCTCCTGCAAACCTTACGCCCTCCTACGTTTCGAACAACCGAGGATTACTCGGCAGTTCTCTCTTGTTGTTACCCAATTCGTTACCCATTTAACCGAAATTACCCGATTGCCACTTAGAGGTTTTTTACCGCCGGGCGTTATTATCCTCAATCGTCCGGCCCCCGGTGTGAGGTGGCGTCTTCGTCGACCCAGTCCTCTTCTGTGTAGGACATGCCCTTTCGCCCCGGCACCTTGCGTGTTGGGTCGGCCCGGTAAAAAGCGCAACTTTTCGGGCCGTAACAGAAAGTCTCGAAGCGGTACCGTTTTTTGGACGGATTCCAGTGGTCGATGATCATTTCCACCGGCATTCGGCAGCCCCAGATACAGGTCTCGCATTTGGAATCGTAAGTTCGGGCGTCTAAACGGCGATGGCCACGGCTACGGTAAGTCTCCAGGTCAGGCGGCACGCCATGAAACGGAGGACCCGCTGGGGGATCACCTTCAGCATCTTTCAGTATCTTCAAACCGCTTACCTTGTAGAATTCGGCCGTCTCAAGCCGCGGATCAGAAACGGGAACCGCCTGACCACTTGCCTCCATGCCTGCGCGGAAACGATGCTTCGCTTGTGCGGCCTTCCCGAGCGCAACCTGGAATTCGCCGGGCTCATCACCGATTGTCCCTTCAACCCGAAGCACATATCCCAGGTAGCTATGGCTTCTCTCATCGAAGGATCGCATGAGGCGAATGCGGGGCTGGATCGATACAATCCTCCCGGACCATGCCACCTTTTCCTTGTTCTCCCTTGTCTTCATCATGTGTCGTCCCTTGGTTGGTCCAGTCTGCAAAGCACCCGGGGGATGCGATGGACCTTTTCATCATTCGACATGTACAGCGTGATTTCCCGGTTGAAGACCGTTATCTCGACGGGTTCGTCGGTCAGGATTACGCGTCATTTATATCGCGCCCTCCGCCTGATCCTGATCTTTTCGTATTTGTTCATATACCTCCTTGAGGAGATGCTTGCTGACCGCCTCCCGGAATTGATCTTCGTTCATGAACTTCGCTGTAATTTCCTCGTTCTGGTCCATTCGGTCTATGAAGAGCCCCTCCAAAGCCTTGCGAAAGACGTAGCCGAAGTTTTCCATTGTGTTGGCGAGCGCTGCCTGGCGGAGGTTGCTGTCTGATACCGCGTCTTCCCGGATCGATTCGAAGAACAGTTGGTCCCCCGGCCGGAAATCCGTTCCGAACCGCTCATTGAGGATGTCAATCAGCTTGGACAGTTCAATCTCGTCTCCTCGTGCAACCCCCGTCCCTACGGATGTGGGGCCTGAAACCTCGTAGCGGGCGCCGGACTCCATCATGATTGACCCTTCACCGATCTTCTGCAGGCGGTAATACTTCAGGGCCACATCGTCGTTGAAGTTGTAGACCGGGCCCCGGTCGCCTCTCGGCAGCTTGGTCAGCAGGAACCGGATGTACGAATAGAGCTTTTCGAGGTCGGTGTCCTGGAACGGGATCACCTGTGACATGAAGGAATAAAGGTTCCTGTAGGCCACGAGCGTCTTGCGGAATTCCTCCCGGACATCCTCGTCCAGGTCGTTGTAGCGTCCCACCGCCGGATCGATGCAGGCATTCATCCGTGCATGATCCGCCGTCGTCTGGTTTGGCTTGGGCTTATAAAAGACCTTGCAGAACTCCTCGACCTCGGCCTTGTAATAAACCTGGTGGCCGTCGAGCTTGGCCTGCAGCTCGTAAAGCTGCTGGGGTTCGGCACGCTCGCCGATAAGCGTCTGTTCGTAATAGGGCTGAAAGGCCTTGAGAATTTCATCCGGCTCATTCACGAAATCCAGGACAAAGGTGTCCTCCTTGCCGGGATGGGTGCGGTTAAGGCGCGAAAGCGTCTGCACGGCCTGGATGCCGGACAGGCGCTTGTCCACATACATCGTGTGAAGGAGGGGTTGATCGAAGCCGGTCTGGTACTTCTCCGCGACGAGCAGCACCTGGTATTCCTCCGTCCCGAACCGCTCGGGCAGTTCCTTTTCCTTAATGTGCTTGCCCTGGGTATCCACGTTCATGCCGGATTCCGTGTATTCTACGCCCGCTGCGTCCGGGTCGATCACGGTCCCGGAAAAGGCCACCAGCGTCTTAATGCCCGTGTAGCCTTTGTCTTTAATGTATTTGTCGAAGGCCTGTTTGTACCTGACAGCGTGCAGGCGGCTGGAGGTTACCACCATGGCCTTGGCCTTTCCGCCGATCTTGTGCATCGTGAAGTGCCGGAAATGCTCGAGCATGACCTCGGTCTTCTGCGCAATATTGTGCGGATGCAGGCTCATGAATCGCGCCAGCGCCCGCGCGGCCTTGCGCTTGTCCACCTGTGGATCATCCTCGATTGATTTGATCAGCCGGTAGTACGTCTTGTATGTCGTGTAATTCTGGAGCACGTCGAGGATGAAGCCCTCATCTA
>CAZQUR010000047.1:0-21724 GCA_964596535.1 uncultured Desulfobacteraceae bacterium | reverse complement strand
GGGTCGAGGGTTCAAGTAGGGCGGCATTTTATATGCCGCCGGAAAAAGACGGTCGGTTGCGGCGGGATGTAAAACCTCACCCTACAATTTTTTCGGAAACCCCGGCGCACATGCAGCCAAAAGCGGGAAACAGGGAACGGAAAAGAAAACAAAAAAGATCATGGCGGTGAAGCGCATCTATGCGGGGTGGCTCCTGGACGGGACCGGCGGGCCTGTTCTTAAAAATGCCGTTCTGGAAATCGCCGGGGAAAAGATCCGGTCCGTTTCCCGGCGGGATCCGGAAAAGCCGATCCCTGAAGACGGGATCGATCTTTCCGGATGCACCCTGATCCCCGGACTGGTGGATTGCCATGTTCACCTCTGCATGTCCGGCACCTTGGATATGGCTGTCCGCGAAAAACAGCTGGCCGCCGGTTTCCAAGACGCCGTCCGGACGCTGACCCGACACCTCGACCAGCACCTGGCCTCCGGTGTCACGGCCGTGCGGGACGGCGGGGATCGGTTCGGGCATACGGTCAGGTACAAGCGGGCCGCTGCCGGGCGCATCCGTCCTTTGATCCGCCTCCGGGTGGCCGGGAAAGCATGGCACGCTCCGGGGCGCTACGGGAGCCTTATCGGAAGGCCGCCGGAAAAGGGGGAATCCCTGGCCCGGGCCGTGACCCGGGAAACCGAGGGTGTCGATTGGGTGAAGATCGTCAATTCAGGGATCAACAGCCTGGTCCAATACGGCCGGCAGACGTCGTCCCAGTTCGACGAAAAGGCCCTTGAGGCGGCCGCGGCGGCGGCCCGGGCGATGGGCCTTCCCGTGATGGTGCATGCCAACGGGACCGAACCCGTGCGCGGGGCCGTATCGGCCCGGGTTCAATCCATCGAGCACGGGTATTTCATGGGGACGGATAACCTCAAGCGCATGCGGGACGCGCATGTGACCTGGGTGCCCACGGTGTTTGCCATGAAAGCCTTTACAGCTCCCGGAGTGATGCGGCAGCGGATCAGAACAAAAGACGGCAAGGCGGATTCCGCGGCGTCGACCCGGGAAAGACAAAGCCGGGATGTGGCCCAGAAAACCCTGGACCACCAGCTCGAACAGATTCGCAAAGCCCGGGAATTGGGCGTGACGATCGCCCTGGGGACCGATTCCGGAAGCATGGGCGTGGATCACGGGGCGTCCATGAAAGCGGAAATGGCCTTATTGCTTGAAGCGGGTTTTTCCCTCCCGGAGGCCGTCCATTGCGCCACCGGCGCCGGTGCAAGGCTCTTGGGCCTTTCGGATTCGGGCGTATTGGCGCCGGGAAGAAAAGCCACCCTTGCGTCTGTTCCGGGAACACCGGATGCTCTGCTCCAAACCCTATCCCGGATCAACATCTTGTTTATAGGAGGAAAAGAACTCAAATTCCAAGCCGTTTAGGAAAAACCAGGCATAAAACTTAAGAACTTTATGAGCGTTTAAGATTTTAAAAACGAATACAAATGGATATAGGGACATGAAGAACCGAATGGAGTATATCTTCATTCTTGAAATTATTGCATGGAAAAAGAGGGTATGTTAAATTAATTAATCATGAAACAATACGTCATCGATGAATTCCGACCCGGGGACTATGAGGCGATTAAGGAGTATTTGGACATGCATTACTCCCTTGGCGGCGTGCGCGGCATCTATTGGGTCCCACTCAAATCCGAGATCTTAAGTGACCTCCAGTCTCAACATCGCCAATGCCATCCCTTATATTTTACCCTTGAAATCCACAAAGACCGGCTGGCCTGTGAACTCCTGATTCGGACCCGGGAGCGGGTCCGGTGCGCGTGTATGGGCTATGCCGATGAAAAACAGCGGAACTGGCTGATTCAACACATTGATGCAATCTTTAAGGAACTCGGCATCCACACATAACGTTGTCCATCACGCCCAAAGGAAGGCCTCTTGAGAACCGTTGCGTACATGATGCGTACCTGCCTGATTATTGCGGGCGTGGTGTTTTTGACGGCATTCCTGGGAATCGTCGCTTTGACGATTTCCTTTCTCGGGAGTTCCGAACGGACCATCCACAAGATCGCCCGGATCTGGGGGAAAGGAATCCTGTTCATCGGCGGGATCCGGGTTCGGGTGAAGGGGATGTCCTTTGTCGATCCGGATCAAAACTACATTTTCATGGCCAACCATCAGAGCAATTTCGATATCCCCGTCCTGCTGGCCTATCTCAAGGTCCAGTTTCGGTGGCTGGCCAAGACGGAGCTTTTCAAGATCCCTGTCTTCGGGAAAGCCATGCGCAAGGCCGGCTATATCAGCATCGATCGATCAGACCGAAAAAGCGCCTTTTTAAGCCTGAAAAAAGCAGCGGAAACCATCCGAAACGGCACCTCCGTGCTCATCTTCCCGGAAGGGACACGGAGCGCGGACGGTCGGCTCCGATCGTTTAAAAAGGGCGGCTTTGTCTTGGCGACGGAAGCCGGCGTCCCCGTTGTTCCGGTGATTTTGTACGGGACCCGATCCATCATGCCCCGGGAAGGTTTGATCATCCGGCCCGGTGATGTCACCCTTCGGATCTTAGCCCCGGTGGACACAAAAGATTTTCATCGAAAGACAAAGGACGCCCTTTTGGAAAAAATTCGTAAAATCATGGAAACCGCTTTTCATTCGGGTTTTGGGGGAGACATGGCGTGTTCAAATTGATCCCTCTGGGGGGCCTGGGGGAAATCGGCCTGAACATGATGGCGATTCAGCATCAGGACACCCTTTTTGTCATCGATGCCGGCCTCATGTTCCCGGAAAACTATATGCTGGGGGTCGATTTCGTGATTCCCGACATGACGTATTTAAAAAAGGCGGGACCGAAGGTTTCCGGTATCGTCCTCACCCATGCCCACGAGGATCATATCGGGGCCCTTCCTTACCTGCTCAAGGATATTCATGCACCGGTTTTCGGTACGGCCTTTACCCTGGGAATGGCGCGGCATAAACTCGAAGAATACGGGATTATGCCTTCCTGCGATTTGCATGAAATCGCTCCGGGGGAACGGTTGAAGGTGGGGAAGCTGGAGCTCGAATTTATCCGGGTGGGGCACAGTGTCGTGGGCGGCGTCGGCATGGCCATCCATACCCCGTACGGCCTGGTGGTGCACACGGGGGATTTCAAGGTCAACCATGCGGTTTCCGGGGAAATGACCACCGACGTCAATCGATTCGCCCGATGCGGCGAGGAGGGCGTCCTGGCGCTGCTCTCCGATTCCACCAACGTCGAGCGGGGAGGATACACCGTCTCGGCCGAAGAGATCGGCGAAACCCTGTCCCGGATTACGGGGGGGCATAAGGGACGCGTCATCATCTCTTTGTTTGCGTCCAACATCACGCGTATCGGAAAGATCATCGAGATCGCCGGATCCCAGGGACGAAAAGTGGTCCTGGACGGGAAAAGCATTGAAACCAGTGTCAATATCGCAAAGGATTTGGGTCTGATTCGCATTCCCGACAAGATGCAGATCGACATTGCCCAAATGGGAGACTTCCCGGATGAAGAGATTCTCATGATCACCACCGGAAGCCAGGGGGAGCCCATGTCCTCCCTGGCACGCATGGCCACCAAAACGCACAGGCGGGTTGCCGTCAGGAAGAAAGACATGGTGATCCTTTCTTCCAAGGTGATCCCTGGGAATGAACGGGCCATCGGCCACATCATCAATAAGCTGTATCGATTGGGCGCCGATGTCATTTACGAAACCATTTCCAATATCCACACCAGCGGTCATGCCTTCCGGGAAGAGTTGAAGCTGATGATGACCCTTACCCGGCCCAGGTATTTCATTCCGATCCATGGAGAATACCGGCACCTGATGCTTCATGCACGCCTGGCGGAGAAAGTCGGCATCCCCAAAGACCGGATCCTCCTTGCCGAAAACGGGCAGGTGGTGGAATTTGACCACAATGGGGGCAGGATCCGGGATCGGGTATTCACGGGGCGTGTCCTGGTGGACGGGAAGGGGATCGGCGACGTGGGGAGGAGCGTACTCAAAGAGCGGCGGATCCTCTCGGAGGAAGGCATGGTGGTGGTGAATATGGCCTTTGACGAGGAGACGGGGGTGATTACGTATGGTCCGGACGTGGTGTCCAGGGGATTCATTTTTGAAACCGAATCCGGCTATCTCCTCGAAGAAGCCAAATGCGTGGTTCTGGAAATCGTCGAAGAATTTCCGCCGGAAACACCGAAACGAATCGATAAAATCCGCTCGAAAATTCAGTCGGCGCTCAGGCAGTACTTTTATTTCGCTATTCAACGCCGTCCCGTGATCCTGCCCTTTATCGTGGAAGTGTAGAAAAAGTTCGGGAACCAAAAAGAAAAAGGGTCGAAGGACCAAATGAGAATCGATATATTATGTCCAATCATAAACGGATGTCGTCGGTGCAATTGAACATGCGAAAAGAGATCGCCGGT
This sequence comes from uncultured Desulfobacteraceae bacterium, assembly GCA_964596535.1. GTDB lineage: Bacteria > Desulfobacterota > Desulfobacteria > Desulfobacterales > UBA2156. The sequence goes on along the minus strand of CAZQUR010000047.1, from coordinate 17,294 downwards.
ATTATATTGTTTTTCCTGGTGATCCTGACACTCATCAGCCTGCTGTCCTATAGCCCGTCGGATCCCTCCATTCATACCGCTGCTCCCGGAAAGAAGATCCACAACCTCTTCGGGATTTTCGGGGCCCAGCTGGCGGGTTTTCTGGTGGGTCTTTTCGGCGTCGGCGCCTTCTGGATTCCGGTCCTTTTGCTCCTTTCCAGCATTCATTTTTTCGGAGGACATTCCAAAAGCGTCATTTTGACGACCCTTTCGGGAGGCATTCTCCTCATCGTCACAACGGGAAGCCTGCTGGCCTTTAAAAAAACGACCTTCCAAATCTTCGGACAACCCTTTTCGGCGGGGGGTCTGATCGGATTGCCCTTGAAGTCCTTCTTCACGGCCTATGCCAATGCCGCCGGCGGATTCATCACACTGTTGGTCATCTGGATCATCGGATTTATCCTGGCCACCCGGTTTTCGATCCTGGCGTTTTTCCGCTATTTTTCCCGTTTATGGCTTGTGGCCTTCGACAAAGGAAAAAGCATTGTCGTCAAATACAAAGAGAGAAGAGAAAAAGCCCGGAAAAGAAAGGTCGTGACCCGGAAATATTCGGCAAAAGAATCCATTGCCATCAAAACACCTCCGAAAAAAACCCTTCCAAAGGCGCCGGTTCCCAAACAAGCCGTCTTCGACTTTATGAAAAATGAAAACGGATTTCAGACGCCCGGCACCGATCTGCTGGAGGATCCGGAAACCCGTACCGTGGAGGTGGACAACGAAAACCTGAAAATGCAGTCCAGGCTCCTGGAAAAAAAACTTTCCGATTTCGGTGTGGATGGACGTGTGGTTTCCGTGGCGCCCGGACCGATTATCACGACCTTCGAGTACGAACCGGCTCCCGGGATCAAAATCAGCAAGGTGGCCGGGTTGGCGGACGACCTGTCCCTGGCCCTTCGTGCCCTCAGCGTGCGCATCGTGGCACCGATTCCCGGGAAATCGGTGATCGGCATCGAAATCCCCAACGCCGTCCGGGAAATCGTCCGGTTCAAGGAGGTCATCGTTTCCGGTCCCTTTGAAAAGTCCAAATCCAAACTGACCATATGCCTGGGAAAGGACATCGTGGGGGAACCGGTGGTCACGGATCTGGCCCAGATGCCGCATCTGCTCATCGCCGGCGCCACCGGCACGGGGAAGAGCGTGGCCCTGAACGGGATGATCTGCAGCATGATCTACAAGGCCTCCCCCGAAGAAGTCAAACTGATCCTCATCGATCCCAAACGGATCGAACTTTCCCTTTACAACGGGATTCCCCATCTGATTGCACCCGTGGTGACGGACGTGAAGGAAGCCAATAACGCCCTCTTCTGGGCGGTACGGGAAATGGAGCGCCGATACGTCCTGCTTTCCGAAAAACGGGCCAGGAACATCCGGCAGTACAACCAGAGGATCGAACAGGAGAAAAAGGAAAAAAAAGAAGAACCCCTCGAATCCCTCCCGTATGTTGTCGTGGTCATCGATGAACTCTCCGACCTGATGATGGTGGCGTCCCGGGACGTGGAGTTCGCCATGATGCGCCTGGCGCAGATGGCGCGGGCGGCGGGAATTCACCTCATCATCGCCACCCAGAGACCCTCCGTGGACGTCCTGACCGGTGTCATCAAGGCCAATTTTCCGGCGCGGCTGACTTTCCAGGTCTCTTCCAAGACCGACTCCCGGACCATCATCGATACCAACGGGGCCGAGGCCCTGCTGGGAAGCGGAGACATGCTTTTTCTGCCTCCCGGTACGGGGAGACTCCAGCGCATTCACGGGGCCTATCTGTCCGAGACGGAACTGGTGCGGATCGTGGAGTTTTTGAAAAAGCAAAAGGCCCCCCTCTACCTGGAGGAGGTGACCAAGGCCCCGAAAGAAGAGGCGTTGAACGCCGATGCGGGGGAGTACGACGAGCGGTACGACGACGCCGTGGCCTTGGTGACCCGGACGCGCCAGGCCTCCATCTCCATGATCCAGCGCCATTTGCGCATCGGATACAACCGGGCGGCCCGGATCGTCGAAACCATGGAAAAAGAGGGGATCGTGGGTCCCTCCGACGGCGTGAAGCCCCGGGAAGTCCTGGTCCGCGGTTACGAGTCCGACTAGACCACCTTGTTTTCAGCCAGTTCCCGGATCTCTTCTCCCGAAAACCCCAGTTCTTCCAATATGGCGGCCGTATTCTCACCAAAGGCGGGCGGGCGGGAAGGGGATGCCGGCGGATCTTTTTCAAGTTGAAACGGGAGGCCCAGCACCCGGAAGCGCCCCCTGGAATCGGTCTGTTGGACCACCATATTTCTTGCCGCGGCGTGGGGGCTCTGAAGTGCCTCCGGAACACTGAGGACCGGTCCCAGGCAGACGTCTTTTTCAGAAAAAAGAGTTGTCCAATCCTCCCGGGTTTTTGACGCAAAGGTTTTTTCAAAGAAAAGGATGAGCCGGGGCTGGGCGTCTTCAACGTATTGCAGGGGAATGAATTCCGGGACGTTGAAATGCCGGCACAGGGTTTCCCAGAACCGGGTTTCCAGGGCGGCAAGGGTGATGTGGCGGCCGTCCCGGGTGCGGTAGATGTTGTAACAGGCAAAGCGATGGGAAAGAAGGGAATCCCCCCGTTCGGGCGCACGCCCCGATCCCCAGTACTGGCCGGCCGCCTGCGCCAGCATGGCCATGATGGCGTCGGTCATGGAAACGTCGATATACCGGCCGGATCCGGTCTTTTCCCGGTCATACAACGCCATCAGGATGGCGATGGCGGCGTTGAGCCCTCCGGCGATATCGGCGATCTGAATCCCGGGGATGTACGGGGGGCCGTTTTTGGGTCCCATGAGGGAAAGGGCGCCGCTGTAGCCGAGATAGTTCACATCGTGTCCGGCCCGGCGGGCAAGGGGGCCTTCCTGGCCGTACCCGGTGAGGGAGCAGTAAATGATTCCGGGATTGAGGCCGGCGATGTCCGGATACCCGATGCCGAGCCGACGGGCCACGCCGGGACGGAAGCCTTCCAGGAGGATATCCGCCCGCCGGGCCAGCATGAAAAAAATCTCTTTTCCTTTGTTTGATTTCAAATCCAGGGTCATGTGCTCCTTGTTCCGGTTGATGCTGTGATAATCATAAAGGGCGTCTTTTTCAAAACGGCGGCCTTCCACCGCAATGACCCGGGCGCCGTGGTCGGCCAACATCATGGAGCAATAGGGACCGGGCAAAAGCCGGGAAAGGTCCACCACCAGACATCCATTTAAGATTTTTTTCATCTTTTCCGCCTCATGGGTTGGATATTGGAAAGCATGCTGCGGTAAAAAAAGCGGTTTTTTTCTATCTTACGGCCGGCTAAAAGGAAAAACGGGCCACCAGTGCGCCGCCGCCCGGGGCAAATGAAGCGGACAGGGAGACTTTCCGCTCTTTTTTCAACTTCTCGATGAATCGTTGTATCCGGTTTTCGTTAAACTTGCGGGCGCTGGAGACCGATCCGAAAATCGATCCGGAATAAAACCCGAATCCCACCACGGAGATGAGACTCCCCAGGGCGGGGCTGTCGTTGTCAAAGGCTTCGACAGCCGCCCAGGCGAAAAGGCCGTTGACGATAAACGCCGTCAGGGCATCCTGATATCTTCCGCTATACAGGTACCCCGCCCCCGGCACCACGGCCAGAACGCCCGCCGTGGCGGGGTCCTTCCGTTCGAGTTCCCGCCGGGTCTCCATCCGGGCCAAAAGGTGCGCGATTCCCAGGGATTTACGGCCGCTGGGACCGATGTTTTCAAAGGCGGCCCGGGCCTTGTCCCATTGGGCCGTCTCCAGATAGATCCATCCCGCGCGATAATAGGCCGAATCTTTCACGGAGGGGTCGTCGATGAGCGCGATGAGATTGAAAAGGGGGATGAGGGCCCGGCCGGGATCCTTTAGCTTCCGGTAGGACGCACTGATCTGAAAATGCGATTTTATACCCAGCGGCGTTTCTCCGAAATGATCGATCAGGGTTTGAAACGCCTGAACGGCGTTTAAATAACGGCCGCCGGCAAACCAGGCCATGCCGGTATGGTACCAGGCGTCTTCGATCCTGGGATCCGCCGGGAAAAAATGGATGAACCGCCTGAACTCGGCGGCGGCCTCCGGGTATTCCCCGTCATCATACAGGGTGCGGGCATAGGCGAACTGATCGTCGGCCGTGATACGGGGCGGTCCAAAGGGTCCCGAGTCGGCGGAAGCGCTCACGCCTGCCGTAAACGCCATGATCCACGCCAGGCACAGCCTTGTGAAAAGACCCCTCCGCGACAAGAATTCCTTTCCCGGGACAAGGGCCGGGCATGTTTTTTTACTTTTGGGTGACGCGCAAAATCTCTTCAATGGTGGTGATCCCTTTCAGGACCTTGCGGATACCGTCTTCCCGCAAGGTCACCATACCGTTTTCGACGGCCCGGGCCTTGATCCGGTTGGCGTCGTATGTCTTGAGGAGGAGATTGGAGACGGCCGCATCGATGGCCATGACCTCGAAGATCCCGATCCTGCCCCGGTAACCGGTGTGAAAGCAGTTGGAACATCCCACGGATCGGTAAATTTGACCAAATGCCGGTTCTTCGGGCGAAATACCGATGGCATCCAGCGCCGCCCGGTCCGGTGTGTAGGGTGCTTTGCATTCATTGCACAGGATCCGGACCAGCCGCTGGGCGGCCACACCCTTGACGGAGGATGCGATCAGAAAGGGTTCGACACCGATATCCACCAGGCGGGTGATGGCGCTTGCCGAATCGTTCGTGTGGAGGGTGGAGAAGACGAGGTGCCCGGTAAGGGCGGACTGTACGGCGATCTCGGCGGTTTCCAGATCCCGGATCTCCCCCACCAGGATGACATCGGGATCCTGCCGGACTATGGAGCGCAGGCCCCGGGCGAACGTGAGGTTGATTTTCGGGTTGACCTGGATCTGATTGATCCCCTTGATCTGGTATTCGACCGGGTCTTCGATGGTGATGATGTTGATCCCCGGGGTATTGAGAAATGACAGCACGGCATACAAGGTGGTGGTTTTCCCGCTGCCGGTGGGGCCGGTCATCAGGATGATTCCGCTGGTGTTCTGAATCAGTTCTTTCAGCCGGGCCAGGCGTTCGGAATCCAGACCGATTTCGGTCAACTTCAACAGGGCGATGGATTTGTTCAAGAGCCGCAGCACCACCCGTTCCCCGAAGGTGGTGGGGATGGTGGATACCCGGATATCGATTTCCTGGTCCCCGACCTTTACATCGAAACGGCCGTCCTGGGGCAATCGCTTTTCGGCGATGTTCATCTGCGTCATCACTTTAATGCGCGATACCAGGGCGGGCTGAATCCACTTGGGGGGTGTCAGGGTGTCATAAAGGATCCCGTCGATGCGATAGCGGATCTTGAAACTGTCCTGGTAGGGTTCCACGTGGATATCGCTGGCCCTGGCCTTGACCGCCTGGGAGATCACGTGGTTGACGAGCTTGATGATGGGCGCATCACTGGTGTCGTCTAAAAGATCGGCCCGGCCCTCGATTTCGTTGAGGATCGCGTTTCCGTCTTCTTCCATGTCTTGAACGATCTGTTCCGCCGAATCCCGGCACAACTCGAAGGCCGTGTTGATAGCCGACAGAATCGCTCCCTTGGTGGAAAGGACCAACCGGTAATCCTGAATTCCCATGAGGCGGACCAGGTCGTCGACGGCCTGGAGATTGTCGAGATTCCGGACAGCGATGAGATAGGTTTCCCCGGGCGCCTCACGGGAAGGCTCGGTTCCCCCTCCCGCTTCGTTCAAAGTTTCTAGGGGGAGCGACACACTCGGCGACTCCAAGGGGATCATGACGTGTTTTTTCAAAAAACCGATGGGCAGGTGCTGGAGAAACGCCGTGCAGATACTTTCCAGGGGAATTTCCGGCCAGAAGGGGATCTCATAGGCCATGTCCATGGCCTCGAGAAGTTCTTCCTCCGAAAGGATCTTCTTCTGAACAAAGAGTTCTCCCGCACCGATTCCTTTTTGCTCTCGAAGCGTCATGATTTCCCGGATCTGATCTTCCCGGATCCGGAAGCGCCGGGTAAGGATTTCCATCAGGCGATTTGGCAATGTCGTCATCCTTGCGGTGAATCGGAGTTGTTTGTGGATTGCTTTCCGGTTTTTCCCGGATCCGGTGTTTCATTTTTCCCGGGATCCACGGGTGTTTCCTGGAGTTTTTCGAATTGTTCTTTCTTGCGGTCATAAATGCGCCGGGCTTCGGCGGGATTTTTGATGACATGGGGGGTCAAAAAAATGAAAAGGTTCGTTTTTTCGCCTTCCCTTGCCATGGATCGGAAGAGCCATCCGGCCACCGGAATGTCCCCCAGGCAGGGAACCCGGTATTCGGTTTTTGAAAAGGAGTCCCCGATGAGTCCGCCGATGACCACCGTGTTGTTGTCATGGACGATGACCGTGGTATCGAGGGTGCGTTTCAAGGTGGTGGGCCGGAAGTCCGTGGTCGATTCCAGTTGGGAAAATTCCTGGGAAATGTTCATGCGGACCAGCCGGTCCTTGCTGATGGAGGGCGTGATCTTCAGGGAGATGCCCACGTCCTTGTATTCAAAGGTGCTGAAGCTTTCTTCGGCGTCTGTTCTTCCCTCCTTGGTTTGGTACGGAATGTTTTTTCCGACAGTGATTTTCGCCTCCTGGTTGTCGGTGGTCAGGAGCTGGGGGGTTGAAAGGATATGCACGTCCTTGTCTTTTTTATAGGCATTCACGATGGCGGCCAGGTTCGGAAAGTAGAGATTGCCGATTTTAATCGTTTCGAATATCCCCAACGAAAACCCGCGGGGAAGCGGTTTTGTGGGAAGCCCCGTTTCGGGATCGATGGGGGGAATCTTGTCGAATCCACCGCCGCCGAATCCGCCGCCGCCCCCCCGGAAGGATCCGTCGTCCCGGAGATCCCCCCCGAAAGCACTCCACTCCGTCCCCAGCTCAAACTCTTTGCTCACGTCCACTTCCATGATGAGGCACTCGATGTACACCATGGAACGAGGAATGTCGAGCTTTCGGATGACTTCTTCCAGTGCCCGGTAATCATCGATATCCCCCCGGATGATGAGACTGTTGGTGGCCTTGTCCGGAGTGATGGTCACCTTCTCGGTGACCGGGGGTTGGGTTCTTCTCAGGGGGGGGCGTCCGGTTTGCGGGGCCGATTCTTCCTGGGTGGGGAGTTCCTGGAGGACTTTGGCCAGCTCTTCTGCATCGGCGTTTTCCAGATAATAAATATGGATTTTTTCTTGTCCTTTGGGGACGTCCTTGTCAAGGATCTCGATGAGTGTTTTGATCTTGAGGGTGTCGCTTTCACTGGCCAGGATGACGACGGCATTGGTCCGTTCGTCGGCGACGACCTTCACCTCCCGGTCGGAAACGGGCTTGGGGGGCCTCTGGGGAGAGGTAAAAACCGATTCGATGAGTTTCACGATTTTATCGGCGTAGGCATACCGGAGTGGAATCACGGTGACTTCCCGGCCGATGCCGGCCGTATCGATCACCTCCAGGATGTGCATGAGCCGCCGGATGTTGGAGGAAACATCCGTGACCACCAGGGTGTTGGTGGGGGAATACGCCAAAATCACGCTGTTTTTCGGAATCAAGGGGGCAAGAAGCCGTTTGACCTCCTCCGGGTCCGCATATTTCAATGGGATGATCCGGGTGACCACCCGGTCATCGGGGGAATCCGCCGCTTCCCTCATCCGGGTTTCAATACTCTTGGTACGGGCTTCCGGGGCCGGGACGATTTTCAAAATCTCTCCTGACGGTATCACTGTAAAGCCGTAGACTTCAAGCACCGACTCGAAAATTTCATAGGCTTCTTCCACCGAGACCTGTTTGGGGGAAATAATGGTGACTTTTCCCTTGACCCGATCGTCCACCACAAAATTCTTCCCTGAAATTTCGCTGATGAATTTGATAAAAACGGCGATATCCACATTGTTGAAATCAATGGAGACATGCCGGCCGGGTCCTTCCGGGGCGGCGTTGTTTTCAGCGGGAATTCCCTGTTGTTCCGGATTTTGGCCCGGGGTCACGGCGGGGAATGCAACGATTGCCAGGATGAGAACGGATGCCGCCACCCACGCCGGCCGGTGGAAAAAGTGCCGCCTTTGTCGTGAAGAATCGTTCGTTTTTGTATTCATCGGATCATCCTTTAAGGAAATTCTATTCGATCTGATACACCAGGGTTTGTCTTTTCCCTGCCCGCTTGACGTCCACGTTCACGCGGCTTCCGGATTTGATGCTTTGATACAGTTTAAGGGCGTCGTCCACGGTCATGATTTGCTCCCCGTTGACGCCCGTGATGATGTCTCCGTTTTGAAGCCCCATTCGACTGAAGATGGAGTCGGGGGATATGCCACCCACGGCCAAGCCTTCGGGTTTTCCATCCAGGAAATGGGGACGAATCTTGATCTGGGTCATGAGTTCATGCACATTCTGGATGGCGTCATCGATTTGGGAGCGGGAAAGGGTTATACCTCTAGACGGGGATGGAGGGGCAGACACGGGCATGGACGGCGTTCTTTCCGGGAGACTCTTGGGGTCTTCCATTCGGAGGACCTGCTCTTCGCCGCCAACGCTCAAAACCACCCGATCCCTCAGGATCGCCTTAAGGGTCGCATCTCGGATTTTTTCCCCTGCGGCGAAAAGGGCTTGCTTTTTGGAGGGAACATCTTCGATCACGGCAAATCCGTTTCCCCCGGCAAATGTGGCCGTCCCCCAGAGCCTCAAGTCGAGCCGGGTGGATCGGGCGGTTGCCACCGGCGATGTTTTCGGTCCGGCAATGGAAGCGGCCCTTGTTTCCACCTGAAAAAGGTTACGCCTGAGGATGCTTTGATAGGCGGAAAGGGGCGGCGGTACCTGCCGGGGATCCAAAACGGTTTCCGGAGATTGCGTGGACAAAGAGACAACATAAAGGTCCTGGATGACCCAAAGGTAGAATAGTTTCACGCCGAAAAAAAGCGCCACGGTGATTGCAATCAGGTTGATCAGATGAAAATAGCGTCTCATAACGTCCGGTCGCTCAGGACGGCTCGAAAGAAAGCCGAGGGTTTGCGAGGGTTCCGTTGATTTTAAACGCGATACCGCCCGGTTTGTCTTTTGTTGCGGAAAAGAAAAAGGAGGAAACCCCTTTTCCGATGCCGGCCAGCAGTAAGTGATGGGGCTTGATTTTTCCGGTGAGGTTCAAAACGCTTTGCCGGATGTCGTCTCTCAAAAAAATGGAACCCGAAATGCGGCCGTCCAGCTGGGGCCCCGTGGCGGCCATTTGCCGGAGGATCAGGGTCCGGCTGCGCATCTTAAAGTCCGCTTCGACCCTCTTGAAAGAAAGGGTTTTCAAAGGCATAAACGGGGCATTCAGTTCCACTGTGGCCTCTGCGATCTCGAGCCGGGCGTTGATGTCCATCCCTTCTTTGTCATCTTGCTGCAACAAAATATTTCCGTTGAGTTTTCCCCCGATGGAAAAGCCGGACAGCCTCCGGAGAAACGGCACACGCCCCATGTCGATTTCCTGAATGCGCGCGTTCCCGGAAATCCACGTATCGTCGTTCTTCAGATATTCACGGAATCGACCCTGGATGCCGCCGCCATAGGCGCTCATCCGGAAAACATAGGACCGGTTTTCGCTGAACAGGGTCCGGGCTTCCGGAGAAACGCGAATGCTTTCAATGTCCACCAGCGATTCCCCGGCATGCCGGACGGACACGGTCTGGAAACGCAAACCGGGCGGCACTGACGGACGGATCTTTTCAATGGCGACGGAAAGGGCCGGCTGCACCTGTACGACCCGCTTTTGTGCGTATTCCTTGAGAGCGTCTTCAGGAAAGAGAAGATACAGAAAAAAAACACCGGCCATCAAGGTATAGCCGCCGTAGAGAATCCACTTTCCGCTCGATTTCATGATTTCATTATTGTTCAATGGTTTCCACCTGCATCACGGCCTGGAGGTATTCCCGGGTGTCACCGGACTTGAAAAGAGAAAGGCGTCTGACGGTGATGAGGGGATCTTTCGTTTCCACATGGTATAAAAAATTGACCAGTTCTTCCATGGTAATCGGTTCGAGCTTCATTTCAATCAGCGACTGCTTCAACGCAGACGCCTTGAGGGGCTGCACCGAGGGTTTCATGTAGGCGATTTTATTCTTGACCTGGGATCGGCCGGCGGCGTCTTCCAGGAAACTGAAAAGCGTAAATCCCTTCCGCCGGCTGTTCAGCCGGTTTTTCACGGCCGAGGAGCGGTTCACGAAGGCGCGGTAGTTTTGCTGGAGTTGCTGCATCTCCTGCAGCATGGCTTTATTTGAAGTGAGACTTCTTTGCATCCGATGGCGGGCATCCCAGAATGGAAAAATCACCAGGCGAAAGACAAGAAAAAGGCAGACAACTCCTACGGCCGCACCGATCGCCCGTTTCTCTCTCGGCTTGAGGTTCCATCGATCAAGATGTTTGATAAGTTCCATTTAAAATCGAATCGTCAAAACATAATCCACACGGTTTCCGGAACGATTCTGGTTCGCGGAACTGATGGTGACGTCTTTAAACAGGGCGGAGGCTTCCATGCTGCGTTTCATGGTGTTGACCGTAGTAAAGGCATCCGTCGTTCCGGTGATTATGAGATCTTCCTCCCCGGCGGTCAATCTTGAGACATTCACATCCATGCCTTCCGGCACAAGGCGGCTGATTTCCTTCAAAAGATCGATCCGCCGGATACGAGGCCGTTGATTTTCCGCAAGAAGCGATCGTTTCTTTACGTCTTCCAGCTTGGCTTTCATCTGGCCGAGCGGATCGACGATGACCTTTTCTTCCGGAAAAGCGTCCTGAAACGCCTGAATCATGAACGCATTCAGTTGAGCACTTCGTTTTTCCATGAGCCGCATGTCCAGGAAAAAATAGGCGCCGGCCAGGATCAGCGCCGCCAGCAGGAGTCCGCCGGCTCTTAAAATATCGAAGCGATATTCGGAATACCGTGTTTTAGGAGAATGCGCCCCCCGGAGAAACTGCATTCCCCGAACATGACGTTGTTTTATCAGGGCAAGGGAAAGGGCGGCGTTAACACCGGAAGCATCTTCCGGAAGATCCATGGGGACACGGGTTTTCGTTTTCAGGGTTTCAACCAGGTCGACGGATTCCACCGGGATGTCGAAACGGGTTTCCAGGCGTTTGCAACCCTCCGGATCCGGCGATTTTTTGTTGAAATGGATCCGTATGGCTTCAGGGCGGTAATCGAACGGGAAAACCGCTTCCACGTTCCAGAGGGTCTGGTGGACGGCGGACACCAGGGCGTCATCGGGGTGTGCCGTTTCGGAAGGCATGAGGGTACATCGCATGAAAAGCGGCTGCCCGGACTGAAAAAGGAACAGCGTCACGGTGGGCAAATCCATATCGACCAGTATCCAGTCGCCCGGCACCTCGAGTGTTTCCGCCAGACAGCGGGCAAGGGCGTACCCCTTGAAGGTGACGATCTCCGGCGCAATGCCGGCGGACCGGTAAACGTCGAGCCATGCATCCAAATCCGCCTTTCGGATCGTTGCGGTGACGATGTCGGTTTGATCGGGACGTTGCGGATCCTTGAAAACGTCAAAGTCGGTGACGGCGTCTTCTGCGGGAAACGGCAGCAACGGTTCCAGTTCGAACGGCAGGATGGGTTGGATCTTTTTCGGTTCAAAGGCCGGGAGGCGGAGGTTTCGAAAAAAGAACTCCCGAGCGGGGATGGATGCCGCGCATCGCACCCCGGTAACGGGAAGTTCGCGAAGCGCGGTTTTCAAACCATCGATGACGGCATTGAAGTCGGGAAGCCCGCCGTTGAAGGGGATGTGCCTGTACCCGACGATACGGAAACCGGAGAGGGTTCCCTCCAACAGGAGTGCGGAAATCCCCGTGTTCCCGATATCGACTCCAATCGTTTTCTGAGGCATCCTCTTTCTTTCCGGCGATAAGCACTCTCATCCCCGTGCCCAGGGATGAAATCGTCCGTTTTCACTGGAAGTGGTTTCAAAACCTCGGATCAGGTCCAAGGGCAAGGCGCAAGGCCGATCGGGAAACCGCAGCATACATTTCGTATGTGAGCATTTACCGGAGGTCTGCAACGCATCCGTTGGGTCTCAGACGGGGTTTTGAAACGACTTCTACCATACTTCATCCGGTATGCCAACTCAACACCTTGCAGGCCCATTTTCCCGTACTTTCATCTTTCCGCCGGACCACAACGGCGGTGATTTTGAGACGCGCGGATTCCATCACGGCGGTGGCCTCAATACGGAAAATATCGCTGGAAAGGGTGATGAGTTCGGGGTCGATCCGAAGGTGGCGGCATCCCGGTGCCTGCCGGTACCAATTCGGATCGGAAAGATCATGAAGAAAGGTGTTTTCGTTGCGATCCGCCCGGAAGTCATAAATGGCCCGGGCCAGCCCTTGTTCCCCGATGGGAAGGAGTGCGGCCAGCACCGGAAGACCGGCGGTATTGATGTTGATTTTTCCGTTAAATTCCGGGGCGCTTCCGCTGGACGGGGAAACCCCGTACACCGTTAGATACTTGGAAATTTCGGCGATTCCCCCCAGTGCGGCAAGGAGTTCGGAAGAGATGCCCTTCACAAGGGCCAACTCGCTCAGGTGCGTCATGGGTGCGTTTTTAGATGTGTAAGGCGGGTCCAGGCTCCGGTAATAGTCGGATTCAGCGCCCCCCAGCCCGCTGAGGGCGTCCCCTTCGCCGGTGTCCATCCAGTCTTTGAGGGCGTCGATGATATTTTCCGCCTGGAAGTCCGTTTCCGGATTTTTGAGTTGATCCTTGAAATAAAGGAGCAACCGATCCCACAACCGTTTCTGTACCGGGTTGAATTGTTGCCCTTCGGGTTGTTTCACCAGGGCGTTGATTTGTACTTTTCCGAGCTCGTCGTCGATGGCCAGGATCACCTCCCCGGATTCGAACGGCACGGCGGAAGCGATTTTTTTCAAAAACAAGGGATCGGCCCAGTCTTCCTGGACGGAGTCCACTTCGGAATCGGCCCTGTCCTGGGCGAGGACCGCCATAGCGGCCTGAATACCGGAAGAAGCCATGTGATACAGTTCCGTTCGAAGTCCGTAGGCGAACGGCATGGCGCGGCCGCTGCGGATCCGCTGGTGAATCCCCACCACCGTGGCCACCATCAACGTGATGACGGCAAGGGTCAACAAAAGGGCCATGCCTTTGGATCCCTCCGTCTTTCGGGCGGTGTTTTTTTTGATCGTCATTTTCAAAGGACTTTATCCGTCCATCGATTCCCTGTATAAGGGGAGGTGAAGTCGGGTTTCAAAGATCCGGGCGCCGGGATTACCCCCCACTTCGAGGCGGATGTGAACGGCTTTGGGCGTGGCGTGCCTGAAATCCGGGGAGTCCGAATCCCAACGCTCAAAGGGGGTTCCGGTTTCATCGTAAAAAGTCAGGGTGAAAGACCGGACCCGATTGCAAACCGCATATGCCTTTTCCTCCGAATCCTCCATGTAAAAAGGGTATGCCCGGCTCGCGCGTCTTAAAACGAAGTCTCCGGTTTCGGATGCTTCCACAAAATAGCGGATTCTGGATACGGCGCCGGCGGGTCCCGCTTCTGCATGCACCGGTGCACGGGCAAGTGACGTAAAGCGGACCGAAGAAAAATCCCGGGTGCCGCGCCATTCCCTTTCCCCGGTGAACCGGTAAGGATCCGGTGCGTTCGCCGACAATGCCGGCCGGTAGAGGGGGGGGATCTGTACGACGAGGGAATTCAAGTCCAGCATCATTCGGTGCACGGCCAAAATCCCCGTTTCATCGTCTGAAACGATTTGGAGAAGCGCATCCGCGTTGGAAAAAACGGATCGATAGGCGCCGAAAACCGTGACGGCCACGATACCGAAGATGAAAAAGGCCAGAAGGATTTCGATGAGGGTGAATCCCTTGTCCCGATGCAAACACGGCGCATACCGGCGCTTCAAGTGCATCTGTTTGATCCGGGCAGGACCGGGGAAAAACGAAGTTCTCATTTATTTCCCCTGGGTGTACGGGTGAAACGGTAGACACGAAGCCCATAAAAAACCGAAGAGCGATCGGAAAAGACTTTCAGATCGATTCGTTTCACGTCTTTTCCCGCCGCCTTGAACATACCGGATTCAATCCCGTTTACCTGCATCTCCCATCGAAATCCCGGAAAATCCTCTCCAAAATTCCCTGAAGCGCTGTCGAACACATCCTCCGGAGCGGTTTCCATTTCCGCGAGCTTCTTTTGGGCCAAGAGGAGGCAGCGGGTTTCCAGGGCGGTTTGATGCCCCTGGGAAAGGGAAAAGAAGTGCATCTGGTAGACGGCCGTGGAGACGATGGCGATGATGGAAACCGCCACCAGGGTTTCAAGAAGCGTAAACCCCAATGTTGTATAAAAAACAGGGCGAAGAATGTTTAACGTTCTTAATTTTTTACAAAAAAATCCTTTTCTGCTATTGGTATAGATATCACTGCGGGTGAATTCGAGGATCGCGGTTGTTTTCGCCATGTTTTTTACCCTTCGGGAAAGCCGGAAGACTGCAGGTCCTGCGTTGCAAAGGGTTCGCAGTAGACGGCTACGGCGTCACCCTTTGCGCCTTGGCTCTGAAGCCTTCCGGCTTTTGCACCATTGGGGTAAATCCCCGGCGTCCTGGAAAAAGCATATGCATCTTCGGTATCCAGATAGCGGATATGGGGCAGAAACGGCTCCACGAAAAGCCGCGTCCGTCGTTTTGCGTTATCGGTCAGATGAATCCAGGCGGGATCGGCGTGCCCGTCCGGATAAAACCGGATATGGGCCACCCCGGAGGTCACCGGATCCTTGGTCATAAATTCCACTTTCAAGATGCGCACGCGTGAATCCAGAACCATCCCTTTTTTCATGGCCGCAAGGGCGGCGGCCTCGGAAAGGGTTTCTTGTGTGACCCACAGGCGTCCCTCCGTGATGCCCACATGTATCGTGACGCGCGTCTGTTCGGCCATGGCGCGGGATCGCGCCGCTGCCGCATGGGCCATGAACCAGCGGGCCGCCTTGCGGGCATCGTTGGGAATCAGGATCTGCTGAAACCGGGGGACGGTGAAAAAAAGGAAAAGGCCGATCAGCGCCATCACCACCACCAGTTCGATCAGGGAGAAACCCCTACTCGATCTCCCAGCTGGCGATGTCCTGGTCTTTCCCTTCCCCGTCGGGCACCCCGTCGGCGCCGTAAGAAATGATGTCATAGTCTCCATGTACCCCGGGACTCAGATAAATGAAATCGTTTCCCCAGGGATCCTTGGGCACTTTTCCCTTTTCAAGATATCCGCCCGCCCGCCACTTTTTGGGCAAGGGGCCCGCCTGCGGCGGTGCCACCAGGGCTGCAAGCCCTTGTTCCGTTGTGGGGTATGCACCGTTGTCGAGCTTGTACAGGTGCAATGCGGTTTCCAGGCTTTGAATCTGAATTTTCGCCTTGAGTTGTTTGGCTTCTTCAGGACGCCCCATGATCCGGGGAAGGATGAGCCCGGCCAGAATCCCCAGAATCACGATGACGACCATCAGCTCGATCAGGGTGAACCCGGCGTTTCCCGCGTGACGCCGGAAAAAGCGGTGGGGAAAGGATTTTTTTTGCGCGTTTCGCATGGACGGCCTCGTTTCTTTTGGCTTAAAAGACCAATTGGTTCATTTCAAAAATCGGCAGACAAATGGATAACACAATGGCGCCGACAATCACCCCCATGACCAGAATCATGACCGGTTCCAGGAGAGCGGTGATCCGGGTGACCTGGGCGGTGACTTCCTTTTCATAAATGACGGCGGTTTTTTCCAGCATGGCTTCCAGTTTTCCGCTTTGTTCGCCCACTTTGAGCATCTGCATGAAAAGATCCGGAAAGACCCCGTGGACGGCCAGCGCCTCTGTCAAGGCGCTTCCTTTTTCCACATCCTGAATCCCGGATTTGACGGCCTCGGCAAGGGGGGTGTATCCCACCACATTTTTCACGATGTCAAGGGCCTGAAGCATGGGAACACCGTTTTCCAGAAGGGATCCCAGTGTCCGGGCGAACCGGGCGGTGGCGAGACGGAGCACCAAAAACCCGATCAGCGGCATCCGCAGGATCAGGCGATCCATCCCCTCCCGCCCACGGGGCGATTTCTTGATTTTGAAAAAAAGGGCCCACGCGCCGAGGCATAAAAGGAAAACGAGCCACCAATAGGACCGAATGAGATCGCTTGCACCGATCAACAGGCGCGTGGGTGCCGGGAGCACCCGCCCCATCTCGGTGAAGACGGCGGCGATGTTGGGAACGATGGCCGTCATTAAGAAGATCAGCACGGCGGTGCCCAGAAGGGCCATGAAGACGGGATAGGTCAACGCGCTCCGGATGCGGTTGTTCAGATCCAGTTGGCTTTCCATCATCTCCGCCAGGCGTTCCAAAACGATCTCCAGAGTCCCTGACGCCTCCCCGGCCCGGGCCATGTTGACGTAAAGGGGCGGAAACACCCCCGGGAATCGAGACAAGGCATCGGCGAAGCTGTTGCCTTCCACCACAAGGTTCTTGACGTTTGCCGTCACTTTTTTCAGGGCAGGGGAGCGGGTCTGGAAAACCAGGGTTTCCAGGGCGCGGACCAGGGGGAAACCGGCGCCCAAAAGGGTGGCCAGCCCCCGGGTGAAAACGGCGATCTCCGAGGCCCGAATGCGGCCGAAAAGAATCGAGAAAAGCCCCGATGATCGCCCGCCGGCATCCTGGATCAGCCGCGACACCTCCGTGATGGAGACGGGGAATATCCGGGAAGCGCGCAGCTTTTGCCGGGCCGCCGCCGGGCTTTCGGCATCCACGATCCCGGACACCCGCCTCCCTTTTTCATTGAGGGCATTGTATTCGTATACCGGCATCGGTCAGGGTGGGTCCCCTTTGAAAAAGGAAGCGCCTGAAACAGAAGAGGGCGGGCACACGGGCCCGCCCTTCAATAATCCAAAACCCGGTTCCCGGGGTTCAGACCTTTTCCGCGTTCCTTTTGTTATTCCTGAATCGAATTGCAATAGGAATCATCGCCAGGAAGCACACGCCCGCCACCAGGGGGAGGAAGCCGATTTGCAAAACCAGCCAGCTGATCCCCACCATCGGCATCAGCGCCGTGCGCACCATCCATCGGTAATTGTTGTTTTCCCGGATCGTTTCCGCCCAGTCCGGGGAGTGTTGATAATAAAACCGGACAAAAGCCTTTCCCAATGCATGGGGTTTTAGATATCGATCGCGAAAATCCCGGAGAATCTTGACATGGGGTTCCGCATAGGAGCCGAAGGCCGCCGTGGCGATAAAGCATCCGCCGCCGCC
>CAZQUR010000046.1:0-22071 GCA_964596535.1 uncultured Desulfobacteraceae bacterium | reverse complement strand
GAAATACTTATATCATGAAAAAACGGATTTTACCAGTGAATATCGGAGGGCTTTGACATGCATGTGTGTTTTAAAACCCCCATGGGCCGCAGGTGGCAGGAGGCCCTGTCACCGCTTAAAAACGCATTCCCGGAAGTCCGTTTCTCCGAATGCCTCCCCGGCGATGCTCGGGGAATTGAAAATGCCGACGCCCTGGTGGCGGGAGAGCTTTCCCGGGAGGAAATTCAGGCGGCATCCCGTTTAAAGATGGTGTTCGTGCCCTATGCCGGCGTGGACGCACTTCCCCATTCGGAGATCCAGCGCCGCGGTATCCGGGTGTGCAACGTGCACGTGAACGCGCCCTTCGTGGCCGAGCGGGCCATCGCGCTGGCCCTGGCCTTTTACGGAAAGATCATCTCATACCACCAGGATCTGAAGCGGTGTCAATGGCACGGGTACTGGGCGGGCCTGGGAATAAAGGATACCTGGTCCTCCATCCGCGACAGATCCTGTGCCGTGATCGGCGCCGGTAAAATCGGAAAATGCATCGCCCGGCACCTGAAAGTCTTTGAATGCCCGGTAATCGGATTCAAGAAACACCCCGTAAAAGATCCCTTGAAAAATTTCGACGCCGTCACGTCCGATCTTTGGGAGGCGGTCAAAGAAAGCGAACTCATATTCGTCAGTCTTCCCCTGACCCCTGAAACCCGCGGAATTTTCAACGAATCGATCCTGAAACAAATGGCGGGCAAATTCATCGTCAACGTGGGCCGGGGGGAACTGTTGGAGGAAAAGGCCTTTTTCGAATCATTGAAAGACGGCATCTTGAAAGGCGCCGCCATCGATGCGTGGTACGCGTATCCCGGACCCGAAAACAGGAGCGTCCCCCCCTCGAGATACCCCTTTCATGAACTGGAAAACGTCCTTCTTTCTCCCCATGTGGCCGGTTTCACACCGGAAGCGGCGGCCCGCAACATCGAGGCCACCGTCGAAAACATCCGCGCGTTTTTGGAAACCGGGCGCCCCAAGTGGGAGGTGGACCCCAGGGCCATGTATTGAGGCGTTATCTCCGGTCTTGGCCCCGGGATTCGAGGAGTATTCATGCCGGAAAAAGAAACCCTTTCAAGACTGTATCAGGAAATGGCTTCTCCTGCCGTTTACCCCCATCCGGTCCTGAAAGTAAAACGCATCGAGACGCATATCTCCGTTGTCTTTCTTACGGGGTATTTTGTATACAAACTCAAAAAACCCCTGGACCTGGGCTTTCTTGACTTTCGGAGTCTTTCCGACCGCCGCCGTTTTTGTGAACGGGAAGTCTCCCTCAACCGCCGCCTGAGTGCCGGTGTCTATCTCGACGTCATTCCCGTTTTTCGAAAATCCGATGATACCTTTTCCCTTAAGGGTCCCGGAGAAGTAGTGGAATACGCCGTTAAAATGCGGCAGCTCCCCGATGCCGCGGCCTTCCGCAACCGTCTTGCGGCGAAAAAAATGCGCCGTCACCTGATTCACGCCCTGGGACGGAAACTGGCCGCATTCTACAAAACAAGCCCCACCGGACCCGAGATCGACCGGTTCGGCCGCCGGGACGCCGTCTCCGCCAACATGGAGGAAAACTTCGCCCAGTTGGCCCCCTACGTGGGGAAGGCCGTCCCTTCCGAGAAATGGGAATTCATTCGCCAGGTCAGCCGGGCATTCCTGGAGAACCATGAAGCCCTCTTCGAAAGCCGCATCGCCTCGGGCCGGATCCGGGACGGCCACGGAGACCTGCGGACGGACCATGTGTATTTTTACCGGGGCATCCAGATCATCGACTGCATCGAATTCAATGACCGGTTTCGGTACGGGGACGTGGTTTCGGACCTCGCCTTTTTACATATGGACCTGGATCATTACGGCATGCCTTTTTGGAGTCTTGAATTTTTGTCGGCGTACGTGGAAAGCTCCAAGGACCGCCAGATTTATGCCCTGTTGGATTTCTACGCCGTTTACCGGGCCCTGGTCCGATTGAAGGTCACCTGTTTCCAGCTGTCCTCGGTGACAGGGGAAGCACTCGAAACGCTGATGGCAGACGCCCGATTATATCTGGACCAGGCGTACCGGTATGCCGTGCAGTTCGGCCGTCCCACCCTCTGGATCACCTGCGGACTCCCGGCTTCCGGAAAATCCGCTTTGGCCCGCGGCATTTCCGAGGCCCTTAATCTGGAAGTGATCTCTTCGGATGCCGTGCGCAAGCACCTTTTGGACAAAGCCGGGGAACACGTTGTCTCTTTTGACGAAGGCGTTTACCGGTCCGGAATGCGGGACCGGGTGTACGCCCAAATGCTGGCCACGGCCCAGGACAGGTTGCGGGGCGGGGCATCGGTACTTCTGGACGCCACTTTCTCCCGGAAAAAATGGCGGGACGCCGCTTGTCTTTTGGCACGCGACCTGGACACCAACCTGATCTGCGTGGAATGCACGTGCAGGGAAAAAACGCTGCGCAGGCGGCTCGAAGCCCGGGAGAATCGCGCCGGCGTCTCCGACGCCCGGCTTGTCCATCTCCCCGACATGATCCGGGCATTCGAAAAAGTGGCGGATTTGCCGGAAGATACGCATCTGAAGGTCGACACGGATGGAAATTTCGATGAAAGCCTCAATTTCCTTCTTTCCCGGGGCTACGCCTTGAAATGCCGCCAGATAAAAAAACGGATTTGATTCCTCGATTTTTTAGAAAGACTTGACCCCAATGTTGCAAAAGAGAGTGTTAAACATTCTTTGCCGTGTTTTTTATACAACATTGGGGTTGATCTTTGACACCGTGTGTTTACCCTTGGTGCAAAGGAGCGGTGTATCCACATGGAGAGTTCTCTATTTCAAATAGAAACTTTACTCTGGCTCTTTGGAACCATTGTATACATTGAAGTATTCCGGAGGCTGGACCGTTTCATGTCCCGAAGAAAAAGACCGGCCACCGATGAAGAATTCCTGGCACGGATGGCGCATCTTTATCGTGTCAGCGAACACGATCTGTTTTTTTATGCCGCACAATCATGGAACCATTCGGAAAGCCGGGTCGAGGCGGATTTCAAAGATTACCTGGTCAACGGCGGTTTGCCCCATTACGTGAGGGACTTCATCCGAAAGGAAAAGAAGCTGTTGAGCCCCCCGCAATGACGAAGGTTGCCGCCCAACGCCGCAGGTGGCCTTTTTACGAAGCCGTCAAGATTCCGGAATCCGGTACATGCGGTTTCCCATCCGGATCGAATAGCCGTTCTCGTCGGAATGGAGCCGCTCGGAGATGCGGAAAAGGGCGGATTCGGCGAATTTGATGCGGTCATCGCCGTGCATTAAATAAAGAGAATCGTTTTCGATGAAAAGCGCTTCGGGCTTCAGGCGGATTTTCTTTTGGGTATTGAGAACCAGTAGAATCCCCTCCGGCGATTCAATGACGTCAAAGACGAAAAGGGCCGTATCCTCGTATGGGAAATAGACCTTTTCCTTTTTCCCTTCCAGTTCCTGGCTTAAGAAAAATCCGCCGGCGTCTTTTTGGATGCACGCGTGAAAGTAATCGATAATCTTCTTGTGCTCGAAAGGGCCGTGCCGGTTATGCCAGCGACCGTTTTTATCGAGCCAGAAAACGGCTTCTTCCTTGGGAATCACCACTTCTTCCATGGGTCCGATCCGTTACCTGAAAAGATGCAACTGCGCTTTAAGAACTTC
This sequence comes from uncultured Desulfobacteraceae bacterium, assembly GCA_964596535.1. Classification (GTDB taxonomy): domain Bacteria; phylum Desulfobacterota; class Desulfobacteria; order Desulfobacterales; family UBA2156. Next base: position 18,393 of record CAZQUR010000046.1, on the reverse strand, counting down.
TTAATCGGTCAACACCGCTTTTCAGGATCGTTTGAAACGTTCCAGCTGGATCGTGACCCGGTTATGGGGATCGGGGCATACGGCTTCGATGACATCCCCCTTCCACCAGGGCATGGCACCACCGAACTGGAAGGTACAAAGACTCGGGAACATGTCGTGATAGAAAAAACCGCACAATCCTGCGGGATCGTGACAGCTGATGTCGAAACGTTCCCCGACCCGGTGTCCCGCACTGCATTCCCCTTTTAAGGATTTCACGGTTGCCACCACACGATATCCGATTCCTGGATCTGTTGCCATAGGAGCACCTCCTTTTTACGAAGCCATCAAAATTACAATTCCACCGGCCGCCATACCGTTTTGTCATACCAGAGTTTCGAAAAGGGCGCCCCGGCCGGGAGCACGGCCTTTTCAAGATCCCTGACGCGAAAAACCGGAACGGCCTTACCGTGGTCCTTGTCCCAGGGCTCCAGAATCACACCGCCTATTTCCGCATCGACCAGCCGCGGTAAGAGGGGGGTTCCCCAACTGCGTCGATCACAAGCGGCTTTCAACGCGCCGGCGTCTCGGTACTGGAGGAGTTCCTGGAGCGTCACCAGCGTCGGCGGGCTCAACGGGATTTCACCGCGCATATTCTTTTCCAGCGCCTCTTTTATGTCAATCCAAAGGCCGTTGGTGATCTCGCGATGATCGGGCCGGCATTGTTGTCCTTCCGGCATGAAGGCCAGGAAAAACCGGGTGTCGAAACGGGGTTTCATCCGCTCGGGGGTGATCCAGTGGGCCCACCGGTAAAGCCCCGAAAGGGCCAGGGTCCAGTTCCCGGCGGCCACCGCGTCTTTGAACCAGCCCTTGGGGAGGTTTTCGGAAAGGCGCAGGGCGCAGACCCGGTCCGTTTCTCTTTTCCGAAATCCGGCGTCTTTGGCGAAAAACACGCCGGCTTCTTCAAGGGTTTCCCGGATGGCGGCCACCGCAAAAGAAAGGACCGGTGTTCGGGAAAAATCTCCCCCCAGCAGGCGTTCGATGTCGCCCGAATCCAGATCCACAACCCTTTTCCAGAAGGCCGGATCCTCATCGAAGGGGTCGACCCTTCCACCCGGAAAGACGTATTTTCCCGCCATGAAGGCGGCACCGCGGCCCCTTAAAAGAAGATGGGTTTGGACGGTGCCGGCCCGTTCCCGCACCAGGATGAGCGTGGCGGCAGGGACCGGTGCCATGGGCGCAGTCACAGGGTACGTCCTTTTCGGATTGCAGTGGCAGGGTTCCAGAGATCTTTTTTCGACGGCACCCGGATTCCCGTCACCTCCCCCCGGGCGGTTTCCTTTTCACGGGTATACAGGCGGCAAACGACGATGACCTTTCGGGCGTATTGTTCCTTCACGGCTGTTCGAAAAGTCAGTTGGGCGTCGATGGGGGTGGGGGCCAGGTAGGTGATATTGAGATTCCCCGTCACAAAGATGATCTCCGGCTCGGTTCCCGGTGCACGGCCCTCGGCCTCGTAGGCGGCGGCGACACAAGTGCCGATGCTGTGGCAATCCATAAGACAGGCGATGAGGCCGCCGTAGACCACGCCGGGAAAGGCGGTGTGATAGGGCGCCGGGGTAAACCGGAAAACCCCTTCCTTCCCGTCCCACCGGGTCCGGATGTGCATTCCTTTCGGGTTGTTCCGTCCGCAGCCGTAACAAACGGCGATGTCATCCGGGTAATAATCCTGTACAACCTCGATGATCAAGGGTTTCTCCTTTGAAAAAAAGACGCGTTTCCCCTTTAGCGTAAAACATGGAAGGGGATCAAGGCCGAAACCCCTAAAAAAGACCGGAGAAAAAATAAATGCTATGCTTTCGTTTGCAAAACACCGGGGGGCGTATTATTTTATAATATAACGATATCCATGCGAAGCCAGGTAAAAGAAAGGCATCCCATGAAAACCCTTCGCGATACCCTATCCGTTTTGATTCTCTTCGCCCTTTTTATACTGGCGGCATCCTGTTCGGTGATCTCAAAGGATCTGCGGCGGACCGTACGGGAGGATCTCGGATTCAGGGCTCTCCTGGAACATCCGGAACGCTACAAAGGAAGCACCGTATTGCTGGGCGGGTACATCCTGGAAACGCGGAATCTGCCCGAAATCACCGAGCTTGTGGTATTACAGGCCCCCCTTTCTTTCCGGGACGAACCCGGCCCTAAGGACGCCTCCGAAGGGCGGTTCATTGCCCTGCACAACGGATTCTTGGACCCGGAGATTTTTTCCGAGAATCGAAAGGTCACCGTGGCGGGAATCCTGACGGGAATCCAGACCGAAACCGTGAACAATCACCCGCATCCCCACTTGGTGATCAAAAGCCGGGAAACCTATCTGTGGCCCGAGTTTGAAGGATACCGTTACTATCCTCGCCCGTATCCAGACCCGTTTTATCCGTGTCCGTTTTACGATGATCCGTTTTACCGATCTCCTTACTGCTGGTAGTGGAAACGTTGCCCGTATAACAGGTGAACGCGTTTAGGAAAGGTTGATGGAATCATGATCCCGAACACATCCGGTCTTTGGAAAGGAACGGTCTTTTTCGTGATGCTCCTGGCGGGATGCGCCGCTCCGCTATCCCAACAGGCCCGCTCCCGTGTGACCTACACCGGGGGGTTTTCGGCCGTTGCCGCGGAACCCGAAAAATTTATCGGAAAAACCGTCCTTTTGGGAGGAAAGATTATCGATTCGACGGCTTCAAGCACCCGGTCTGAACTGATTGTTTTGCAGTTGCCCCCGGATCAAAGCGGGCGCCCTTTGGATGAAGACCGGTCCGAGGGACGCTTCATTATCCGTTCCGAACGATTCCTGGATCCGGAAATCTTTAAAAAAGGGGTAATTCTCACCATGGTGGGGACGCTTACAGGGGTTGATACGCGTGCCGTGGGACAATTCGCCTATACCTACCCGGTGTTTCAGGAAGTGGAAGTCAAGGTCCAACCCAAATCCCATCAACCCCGCCCCGTATTCCATTTCGGCATCGGCGTGGGGACCACCTTTTGAACCGAAGATGCCACACAATACCGCAGGTGGGCTTTTTGCGATTTCATCAATCTTGATGAATTCCTAAAAAGTCGAACTTGGGATGGCAAAGTAAAAAGTTCCAGATGCAAGGCGCGCAACGCAGCAGGTGGACTTTTTACGAAGCCATCAATCTTGTTTCATATAAATGACCCGTTTAGGATAGGGGATCTCGATACCCGACCGGTCGAACTCCGCCTTCACCCCATCGGTGATGCTGGAAATCGTATCGATCCGTTTCCGGGGATCCTCGATCCACACCCGGGCTTCCAGGTCCACGGCGGATTCCCCGAAGTTTTTCACCACCACTTTCGGACCGGGGTCCTTTCTGACCCAGGGAAGCTTTAGGGCGACTTTTTCGATGATCTCCTTGGCTTTTTCCATGTCGGCGTCATAGGCAATGCCGATGGGGATCCGTACCCGGATGTCCGCGGTGATGGCGGTATAATTGATGATATCCCGTTTCATGATCTCGTTGTTGGGAATGACGATCACGATGTTGTCCGTGGTGCGGATCTTGGTGGCCCGGATCCCGATTTCCACCACATCCCCCCAGGTGGCGGAATTTTTCGGAGCGGTCCAGATCTCGATCCGGTCCCCCAGTTCAAAGGGCCGATCGATGATCAAGAGGATCCCGGCGATGAGATTGGAGAGGGTGTCCCTGGCGGCGAACCCGATGGCGATTCCTGCCACGCCGGCCCCGGCGAGAAACGGCGCGATGTTCAGTCCAAGGACATCCATGGCCAAAACGGCGCCCACGCCATAGATGATGACGCTGGAAAAATTCATGGCCAGGTCGATGAGGATATCGTCGACGCCGCTTTTGGTCTTGGCCGCCACGTTGCTTTTGATGATGGGGAGGAATGTTTTCAGTGCGCTGTGGGCGATGGAAGAAATCAAGAGAATCATGAGCGCGAAAAAGATCTTTTCCACGACGGGCGCATGGAAAAGATGGAGCAGCCATGCCCCCGCAATGAGGATCACGGCGTAATGTCCCATCTTTTTGAGCAGGCCGAAAAGGGCGGGATTTTTCACAAAAACTGCCCTGTCCTTGCGTCTTTTTTCGATCCGGTTGATCACCCGGTTGAAAATCCACCATCCAAGCGCGGCGAGTACAAAGACGAGAATCGTATAAAGAATCGGCTTCATCCAGACCTCAGGATGCATCCGGATATTTTCGTAAACGGTTTTCCAGTAAGATATCATGATCCAAGACACCTCCGGGTGGATCTTTATCACAGAGAAAAGCGCTTTCAAAGGCTTTCCCTCCCGAGGACCTTTCCCACTCAAAATCCTTTAGTCCTTTTTTTGACGTTTTTTATCGAGTATGGTATCGAAAAACCGCTTCGGACTTTAAACGGGTCCACCCGAGGCGTGAATGGTCGGCAGCCCAGCCGTTATTCCATTTTCCATAGAAAGGAACCATACGTGAAAAATTTCCGCACCGTTTTCTTCCCGCTCTTTTTCCTTCTCCTGCTCTTAGTAGGGGTGAACAGCTGCTCCCAGCCCGGGTCACCGAGCAAAACGGCCGAGGAGGTCGTCAATGAAGCGGCCCAAGGCCTTGCCTCCCATCAACCCCGGGTTTTGTGGGATGCGCTCCCGAAAAGCTATCGAACCGATGTAGAGGACATTGTCCATGAACTGGCCCGGAAAATGGACAAAGACCTCTGGAACAAGGGGTTTGCCCTGGCCGATAAGGTCGTCCTGGTTTTAAAAACAAAAAAAGAGCTTTTACTTTCCTCAAAAATGCTCAACAACTCACCGGTGAACACCGCGCAATTGTCCGGAAACTGGGATGCCGTTGTCGGCATCGCCGAAATCATCGCCAAAAGCGAACTGGCGGATCTTGAGAAACTGAAGCACCTGGATATGGGAAACTTTTTGTCCGGGACCGGCGCGGAATTCATGAAAAGACTCGATGCCCTTTCCAGGCTGGAAAACGAGGAGAACGCCGCCGTGGTATCCAGGCAACTGAAATCGGTGAAAACCACCGTGCTTCAATCGGAAAAAGATACGGCCCGGGTGAAAATCGAGATCCCCGGTGAAGCGTCTTGGGAAATTCCGTTCGTCAAGGTAGAGGGAAAATGGGTTCCCAAATCCATGGCGGATCAATGGAAGGTCGAAATCGACCGGGCCAAAAAATCGATCGCCGAATGGTCCACAAGTCTTACGGCAGAGGAAAAGCACCGAACCCTCGGAATAATGACTTCCATCGACGGCATCCTGGACCAGATGCTCGCCGCCAAGAACCCCCAGGATTTGGAGTCGGCATTGGGACAGGCGTTCGGAATGCTCTTGGGCATGGCCCTTGGAAAAGGATAAAAAAGACCGTTTGCCCCGCTGAAAACGAGCGGACTGCATGGAAGAACACATCCTGTTTAAAAATGACGCCGATGAAACCTTAGCCGGCACCCTTCATTTTCCGGAAGGCCCCTTTGCGCGCGGAATCGTTTTGGCCCACTGTTTTACATGCTCCCGCCACACCACGATCCTGCGGGAGCTGGGAAACGCACTGGCCCGTGCCGGCTATCTGGCACTGCGCTTCGACTTTTCCGGAAACGGCCAGAGTCAAGGACGGTTCGAGGAAACCACCTTTACCAAACAGATCGGGGAAATGACGCGCGCAATAGAAGTTCTCACGAATGAAGGCGTCTCCTGGATCGGGCTTGCAGGACACAGCATGGGTGCGGAGGTGGCCGTCCTCACCGCCTCAAATACCCCGGAGGTCCGCGGCGTCGCCGCCGTAGCCGGCCGGTTGTCGGGCTTGAAGCCCACCCATTTTTTGGATGTAAAACAAATTGATCAGCTCCGGCAAACGGGGTATGTGGAATTTACAAGCCGGGGACGCCACCTGCGATTAAACCGGGCGTTTTTCTCCGATGCGAAAAAACAGGACCTTGCCGTCGTGCTCCGGACTTTGGAGCGGCCGTTGATGATCCTCCATGGAGAAAAGGATGACATCGTGCCGGCGGGGGAAGCGCGCCGGGCCGCATCCATGAATCCCGAAAGAATCGAATTGGTGATGCTTCCCCGGTCGGATCACATGTTTCTTAGACCCCAAGACCGCTCTCAGGCGGTAAACGCCATTGTCGACTGGTTCAACCGGCTGGATTAGGACTGGATTAGCGTTGCACCCCGTCTTTGGGCGGGGATTTATCCGAAAGTAACTCGGTATCGGTATTGAAATCGAAAATTACCTGTAGGGCGGCATTTTATATGCCGCCGTAAAATGACCATCGGTCCTGCGGCGGGATGTAAAATCCCGCCTTACACTCTTTTCGAAAACCCCGCCTTTGAGGGGATTTACCGGAAAGCAGCAGGGAGAAGTTACTTGGAAGAAAAGGACGCCGACATGGAGATTCCGGAAACCCTCAACGTCGAATACATCGATTCCCAGTACCGGTTGTGGCGGGAAAATCCCAAAAAGGTGGGGCCGGACTGGCGGTTTTTCTTTCAAGGGTTCCAGCTGGGTATTTCGCGAAAAGACGGAAAAGGGGAAGCCGTCCACGAAGACCGGGTTTTAAAACAAGCAAAGGTGGAAGCCCTCAAATACCGGTACCGGGATATGGGTCACCTGCTGGCCTGCATGGATCCGCTGGAAACGTGCCCGGCGGAACACCCGCTTTTGGATATCGCGGCATTCGGCCTGACGGAAAAAGACCTGGATGCACCCTTTTTCACCCGGAGATTTTCAAAAGACCAAAAAGCGCCCCTGCGAAAGATCCTGGAACACCTGAAAGCCACATACTGCCGCTCGGTGGGCGTGGAATACATGCATCTGCAGGACCCGGAAGAACGGCGGTGGCTCCAGGACCGGATGGAACCGGTGATGAATCGACCCGAGTTTCCCCCGGCAGCCCAAGAGCGGATTCTGCAAAAGCTTATTCAAGCCGCGCTTTTCGAACAATTCTTGAATAAAAAATACGTGGCCGTCACCCGGTTTTCCCTGGAAGGCGGGGATGCGCTCATCCCCATGCTGGATACCCTGACAGAATTTACCGCCGAACAGGGATGCCGTGAAATCATCCTGGGAATGGCCCATCGGGGACGGTTGAACGTCCAGGCCCATATACTCAAGAAGCCTTACGAAGAGATCTTCGCCGAGTTTGAAAACTGCTACGATCCGGAAAGCCTTTTTGGAAGCGGGGACGTGAAGTATCACAACGGATACCTGTCGGACATCCGAACCACCGGGGATCACCCCCTGAAGATCTACATGGTCCACAATCCCAGCCATCTGGAAGCCGTCGACAGCGTGGCCGAAGGCATCGCCCGGGCCCGCCAGGACTCGGCCGGTGAGGATCCTTTCATCAAAGTCCTGCCCGTCCTCATCCACGGGGACGCCGCCTTTGCCGGTGAGGGGGTGGTCTACGAAACCCTGAACATGTCCCGTCTTCCCGGATATCTCGCGGGCGGAACGATCCACGTGGTCCTCAACAACCAGATCGGGTATACGACACTCCCGGAAGACGCCCGTTCCACCCGTTACGCCACGGATATCGCCAAAATGCTCATGGTCCCCATTTTCCATGTTCACGGCGAAGACCCGGAGGCCGCCGTCCATATCATGCGCCTGGCAGCGGCCTATCGCCGGGAATTCGAAAAAGACGTGGTCGTGGACCTGGTGTGTTACCGCCGTTGGGGGCACAATGAAGGGGATGAGCCGTATTATACCCAGCCGCAGATGACGGAGCGCATCCGGAAACGCCCTTCCCTGCACCGGCTTTACGCCGATTTGCTCCTGGAGTCGGGGAAGGTCGAAAAAACCGACATGGACGCCCATGAAGCCGACCTGAAGCGAACCCTCGAGGACGCCTACGAGTCGGTTCATGGGAGCACGTGCCGCTACCCGGAACTCCGGTATTTTGAGAACTGGGAGGATTATCACGGGAAGTATGCGGTGCCGCCCGTGGAAACCGGCGTGAAAAAAGAAAGGCTGAAATTTTTTGCCCGCCGGTTGACGCAAGTCCCCGATGGTTTTTCCCTCTATCCCAAGCTCGAGGCGCTGCTCAAAAAGCGCCTGGACGCCGTTGAAAAAGAATCGGGCATCGATTGGGCATGGGCCGAATCCCTGGCGTTTGCCTCCCTGCTGGCCGAGGGGTTCCCGATCCGTCTCAGCGGCCAGGACGTGGCCAGGGGGACCTTTTCCCAGCGCCACAGCATGTGGATCGACACCCGAACAGGCGAATCCCATGTCCCTTTCAATCACCTGGAAAAAGCGCAAGCCTCTTTTCAGGTCTTCAACAGCCATCTTTCCGAGTACGGCGTCCTGGGCTTCGAATACGGCTATTCCGCCACCCGGCCCGATGTCCTGGCCCTGTGGGAAGCCCAGTTCGGAGACTTCGCCAACAACGCCCAGGCCGTCATCGATCTTTTCATCGCCGCCGGGGAATCCAAGTGGGAACGGCTCACCGGCCTGGTCCTTCTCCTTCCACACGGCTACGAAGGATTGGGGCCCGAACACTCCAGCGCACGGATCGAGCGCTTTCTGCAGCTTTGCGCCGAAGACAACTGGCAGGTGTGCAACGCCACGACACCGGCCCAATACTTTCACCTGCTCCGGCGCCAGATGAAACGCGACGTGCGAAAACCTTTGGTGCTCTTCACCCCCAAGAGCCTCCTGCGGCACCCCCTGGCCGTCTCCGGGCTTTCGGAGATGGCGTCCGGTCGTTTCCGGGAGGTCCTCGATGACCCATTGGCCCCCAACGCCGCGAAGCGCGTCCTTTTTTGCAGCGGCAAAGTCTACTATGAATTGCTGCAGCGGCGGAATCACTTGAAGAAAAAAGACACGGCCCTTGTCCGCATGGAACAGTTTTATCCGTTTCCGGAAGAAGCGTTAAAGGAAATCGCTTCCAAATACCGGAAAGCCAAACAGTGGATCTGGGTACAGGAAGAACCCCGGAACATGGGCGGATGGACCTTTGTGCGGGACCGCATGGAACCGCTTTCGGGTCACCGGATGGAATACATCGGAAGGGCTCCGGCGGCCAGCCCGGCTCCCGGATTCCCCAAAATATACCGCCGGCAGCAGGATGCCGTCATCGATGAAGCCGTCGGCCCCCTTCCGGAGGAAGAAAGGAGCGTCGATGCGCGTTGAAATCAAGGTTCCCGGCGTGGGAGAATCGGTCCAGGAAGCGGTCCTGGCCGAATGGTTCAAAAAAGACGGGGACTTCGTGGAAAAAGAGGAACCCCTGTTCGTCATCGAAACGGATAAGGTGACCCTGGAAGTCACGGCCGAGGTTTCGGGGGGCTTGACGATCAAGATCCCGGCCGGTGAAACCGTGGCCATCGGCGCGGTGGCGGGTGTCATCGACACCGACGCGGCGCCGGATAAAAGAGGGACCCCGGCTGAAAAGCCCCCGGAAAAGGAAAGGGTCTCGGAACTCCCCGAAAAAACGCCTGAAAAAGCGGCACCGGAAGCCCAAGTGCCCGCTTCGAAACCGGCGCCTCCGGAACAGGCACTCCGGGAAACCGCCCCAATCCCTGAAGGAGTCATCCTTCCGCCTTCTGTGCGGCGCCTGGCGGCGGAAAAAGGGATCGATATCACCAAAATCACGGGTACCGGACCCGGCGGGCGCATCACCAAGCTGGATGTACTGCTGCACCTGGAAAAGGCCCCCGCCGGGTTGCCGGAAAAGCCGGGACCCGGAATTGAACCGGAATCGCCGACAGATGAAGGGGTTTTCCGGAAACCCATGAGTCCCATCCGCCGCCGCATCGCCGAACGCCTGCTTCACGCCAAGCAGTCCACGGCCATGCTCACCACCTTCAACGAAATCGATATGGATCGGGTGATGAAGATGCGGGAGGCGTACAAATCGACCTTTGAAAAGAAGCACCGCATTTCCCTGGGTTTTATGAGTTTTTTCATCAAGGCCTGCGTGGAAGCCTTGAAGGAGGTCCCGGAAATCAACGCCTTCATCGACGGCGACGACATCGTGTACCACGAGTACCAGCACATCGGCGTGGCCGTGGGCTCCGAGCGGGGGTTGGTGGTGCCGGTCATCCGCCATGCCGAACGGCTTTCTTTCGCCGGCATCGAGCAGGCCATCGCGGACTACGTGAAAAAGATCCGGGAGAACAAGCTGGAACTGGCCGATCTGGAAGGGGGGACGTTTACCATCAGTAACGGCGGGGTCTTCGGCTCCCTGTTGAGCACACCGATCCTGAACACCCCCCAAAGCGGGATTCTCGGGATGCACAAGATCGAAAAACGACCGGTGGTTATCGACGATGCCGTCGTGATCCGGCCCATGATGTACGTGGCCTTGAGTTACGATCACCGGGTTGTGGACGGCCGGGGAGCGGTGACTTGTTTGAAGCGGATCAAGGAATATATTGAAAACCCGGAACGCATGATGCTGGAGATATAATCATGGCAAAACGAGAACGGCTCGACCTCTTGATCGTGGGCAGCGGCCCCGGCGGATACGTGGCGGCGGTCCGGGCGGCCCAGTTGGGGCTCAAAATCGCCTGCGTGGAAAAGGACCCCCGGCTGGGCGGCGTATGCCTGAACGTGGGGTGCATCCCCAGCAAGGCGCTGCTGGACTCCAGCGAATACTTCCACCTGGCAAAAGACCATTTTGCCGCCCACGGCATCCAGACCGGGAAAATCCGCCTGGATCTCTCCGCCATGATGGCCCGGAAAGACCGGGTCGTCCTGGAATTAACGGAAAACGTCAGAAAACTTCTGGAGAGAAACCGGGTGAAAATCGTTCACGGTACCGTGGCTCTGGCCGGCCCGGACCGGGCGGCGGTGACACCGGCGGTGAAAAAGGGCAAACCCGAAGAATGGGAAGCCGACGCGATTCTGCTTGCCACCGGAAGCGAACCGGTCTCCCTTCCGGGCCTGGAATTCGACGGGGAAAAAATCGTCAGTTCCACCGAAGCACTGGCCTTCGATGCCGTGCCCGGGCACCTGGGAATCGTGGGCGGCGGGTACATCGGCCTGGAACTGGGGTCCGTATGGCTGCGCCTGGGATCAAAGGTAACCGTTCTCGAAGCGCTTCCCCGGATCGCCCCCGCCCTGGACGGGCAGGTGGGCAGAACCCTGGACCGCCTCCTGAAACGGCAGGGGATGGACATCCGGGTGAAGACCACCGTGAAAGAGGCCGCCGTTTCGAAAAAATCCGTAACCGTAACCTTTGAATCCGGCGGGAAAACGGATACCCTCACCGTGGACCGCCTCCTGGTGGCCGTGGGCCGCCGGCCCTTGACCCGGGGGCTGAACCTGGAAGAAATGGGTATCGAAACGGATCCCAAGACCGGTTTTATCCGCGTCGACCACCGGTACCGCACCAGTGTCCCTTCCGTCTACGCCATCGGGGACCTGGTGCCCGGCCCCATGCTGGCCCACAAGGCCTCGGCGGAAGGAATCGCCGCCGTGGAATGCATCGCCGGAAAAGCCGGGGAAGTCAATTACGACACGATCCCGGCCGTCATCTACACCTGGCCCGAGGTGGCCTCCGTGGGGCTTACCGAGGAAGACGCCAAGAGCCGGAAGATTCCCTATTGCGTGGGAAGCTACCCGTTTACCGGGACCGGGCGGGCCCGGTGCATGGGGGAAACAGACGGCTTTGTCAAGCTCATCGTCCACTCCGACACCGACCGCGTCATCGGCGCCCATATCATCGGCCCCCGGGCCGCGGACATGATCGCCGAGTGCGTCCTCGCCATGGAATTCGGGGCGTCCTCCGAAGACATCGCCCGCACCGTACACGGGCACCCCACCTTCGCCGAAGCCCTCCAGGAAGCGGCCCTGGCGGCCCGGGAATGCTCCATTTACGCCTCTTAACATCAAATATGGGACGTATTCAACTTTCAAACTTATTATCAAGGACGACGGGGACGTATTCAACTTTTAAACTTATTTGGAATCAGCGAAGCGTTTCCTGGGCTCCTTATGTCCTTCGACCCTTCTGTCCTGCCCTGCTGATTTGGAACAATCACTACCTGTCCGTTGTGCCGAAGGATGTCCACCCTGACGCCGTATACAGCCGCAACCATATCGGCATTGACTTGATCCAGCCGTCCTTCGGCAAAGACCGTTCCTTTTTTGAGAAAAAGGAAACGATCCGCAAAACGAAACGCCAGGTTCAAATCGTGCATGGTCATCACGGCGGCAATCCGATGCTCTTTAACCACACGGCCGATGGTGTGCAAGATATCAAGCTGGTTTTTTAAATCCAGACTGCTCGTCGGTTCGTCAAGGAGCAGCACTTTGGGCTCTTGAACCAGTGCGCGGGCGATGCAGACTTTTTGTAATTCCCCCCCGCTCAATTCATCGATATGGCGCAGGGCCAAGTGTTCCAGGCCGAGCTGTTGGAGTGCGCCGGCGACTTTGGCCAAGTCTTGCTTGCCCGCCTTCCAACGCAAATGGGGTTTCCTTCCAAGCAATACGGCATCGAAAGCCGTCATCCGGCCGGCGTCATTGCGCTGGGCCACGTATCCGAGGTTTCTGGCGATTTCTCCCGCGCGCATGCGAAAGACATCGGCGTCTTCAATCTGTACAACCCCTGCCCAGGGCCTGATCATCGCGTTGATGCAGCGCAACAAGGTGGTTTTACCGGCGCCGTTGGGGCCCAGGATGGCGAGCATTTGCCCCTGGTCCAATGTAAAGCCCAGATCGCTCAACACCAGTTGGCCGTTTTTATAGCCGACGCGGATATCCTGAACCTTGAGCATCAGCGCCTCCTCTCCTGGATCAAGAGATAGAGAAACGCGGGGGCTCCTAAAAATGCGGTGAGTATGGAAACCGGCAATACGTGCGGCGAAAGAATGAGGCGGGCCACCGTATCCGAAGCCAAAAGCAAGACCGCTCCCGTCAGGCAGGAAGCGGGCATCACAAAGCGATGGTCGTCGCCGATGACGCGACGGACGATATGCGGGCAAATCAGTCCCACAAAACCGATGACACCCAAAAAAGAGACGATAAAAGCCGTGATCAACGACGCCGCCATCATTCCCACCATGCGGACCCGCTCCACTTGGACTCCCAGACTCCTGGCGGTTTCGTCGCCGGCATCGATGGCATTGTAATTCCACCGGTTAAGCACGAAGAAAAACACCCCGGCGATAACGACCGCCGCCATGAAACCGACTTCCTGCCATCCGGCCCGTCCGACATCCCCAAAAGTCCAGAAAACCATGGCCGCCAGTTGCACGTCATCGGCAAAGTACTGCAAAAACATGGTGCCCGCGGAGAAAAGCGACCCGAGTGCAACCCCGCTCAGCACCATCACCTCCGGGGAGGCGCCGCGGATGCGGGCAATCGCAATGATGACCAGAGAAGTCGCCATGCAGGCGATAAAGGCCGATACGGTCGTCAGGTAGGGATTGGCGATGGTTACGGCCCCCACCTGGGTGGATTGCATGGCACCGGTTCCCAGCATCATAACGGCGAAGGCCGCGCCGAATGCGCCCGCCTGGCTGAGCCCCAGGGTGAAAGGAGAGCCCAGGGGGTTGCGCAATATGGACTGCATGGCCGCGCCGGCGGCCGAAAGACCTGCACCGGCCAATAGAGCGGCCAGGGCGTGAGGCAGGCGGATATCGTGGATAATGGTTTGAAAGCGGGCATCGGTGTCCATACCGGACAGCACCCGCATCACTTCTTGAATCGGTACGCGCACCGCCCCCAGGGAAACCGCCATAAGGAACAAAAAGGCAGCAACAACAGCAAGGGCCGTCAAAAAAAATACCTTGCGACTGATATAGGCGTTGTATTCCGCCGGAATCCGGCCATGGTTCAAATGGGACATGACGATATCACTCGATTTTTATACGGCTGAAAGCCAACCCATCAAACTGTATGTTCAGGGTTTCAAAAGCCGGCCCACCGTTTAAAAAAGTCGATATGTCTTCCGCTTTTTTCATGGGTTCCACATCCGTAAAACGCTCGTGATAAAGAATATTTCCCACATAGTAGGCATTGGCAAAAACCGCCTCGAAATTCTGGTTATAGGAATTATAGGGAAACAGACCAAAGACGTCGCCCCTGCGTACGGCGGAAAGGTTCCGATAGGCGGGGTCCATGCGTAACTGGTCCAGCGCGCTGGCGCCCGATCCAAGACGCAGAGTGGAAACATCCAGGAAAATCACGTCCGGGTTCCAGAAAACAATCTGTTCCTTGGCCACCGTCGCGTGGGAAAGTGGTTTTTCTCCCGGGGAGGGCGCCGCCACGTTCCTTGCGTGGGTGAACACGAACGGCGCAAAGGAGGGCTCCGTGGACTGGAAGCCATGAGGTCCGGCCTGGCCCAAGCCGCCGATGTAGCAGGACGGCCGCTGATCCAGTGGGATATCCCGCGTGCGACGTCGCAGATCCTGTTCCAGTGTGTCGAAAAACGCGATCACTTCTTCGGCGCGCACTTTTTCATCCATGACCTCCGCCATAAGGCCCAATGCCCGGTTCAGTTGTTCGCGTCCGTAGGTGAGGTTGCCGTATTCCAAAACGATGACGGGAATTCCGGTTTTCGCCTGCAAATGGTCGGGATCCTGGCCCCTTCCCGCAAAGGTCTTGAAAATGACCTGGGGTTGCGGACGCAAACCGGCGATCAACTCCGGATTGTCATGGCCCCTGAATTCTCCGAAAAGGGGGTAATTCTTGAATTGCGGGTTGGCGATAGCGTAAGGGCGTGCATCTATGGGAGAGCCCTTGATCTCAATACTGTCCACCGCCGCAATGCGGTCGTGAGCCTTGAGATAGGTCAGCAATCGCAAGCAACCGGCGCCGGAACAGATGACCCGATCCACCTTTTGGGGAATATTCACCGTACGCCCGGCCATATCGGCAATCCGCCTTTCTTCCGCGCAAAACGCGGCGTCCGGCCAAAGCATCGACCCGATCGCCAACATCAGGATGACACACAGCGCCGACCGGAATTCACAACTTCTGACCGCCGATAAATAAATACCCCTCATACGTATTGTCCGCTTTCCTGTTTTTGCAGTAATTTATCTACAAATCCGCTTAAATCCATTGGCAGTGTCACCTCCGATAGCGGCCTTCCGGCAAGACAGGCGGCCTGAAGCGCCTCTTGAAATCCGATGCTCCCAATCAACGGCACGCCGGCATCCTTCAAACGCCCGACAACTTGATGCTCCTGCTCTTTAGACGCCATTTTATTCAAAATCGCGCCATAAAACGCCGACCCCGCGGATTGGGCCAGCTCCATCACTTTTTTTGCCAAAAATATCGATTCCAAAGAGGGCTCCACCACGCCGACCACGCCGTTGACACCCGCTTCAAGGCCCCTGCCGAAATGTTCGATACCGGCCTCCATGTCCGCGATCAGCACCTCTTCGTCAGCGGTTTGAAATTTTTTCAAAAATTCCCGGCTCACACTGCCCATGGGGCAGGCGCAGCCTTCCATGGCCTGATGAATCTTTCCGGTGGAAATCAGCAGAATACCGTCCTTTTCGGCCGCATATCCCGCAGGCAGGGATCGGCTTTGAATCGTATCCATATCCCAAATAGACATGGCCGGCTCGTCTTCGCCTTTGGAGAATCGTGCGATCATCTTCTGCTGAATCTGTTTTTTGCCGCCTAAAAAATCCATCAGCGGCTGGGGGGGCTTGTCGAATCCGAGCATCCAATAGAGGCTTGTGTTCGATTCGTCGGAGTCCAGCACGATGACCTTTGTGCCAACATTTCTGAAGGCTTGGGCCAGCAGGGCCACAATCGTGCTTTTCCCGCTGCCGCCTTTTCCACAGATGCATATTTTCATGATTTATTCTCCTCGGTATCCGTCAAAACTCAAACTTTACACCGCCGGTAACGATGACACCCGGGGCGATGGTGTCCCCCGAGGAATAGGACCTGAATATGAGGTATTCCTCGTCAAAGATATTCTCTGCATTCACATAGGCAGTAAACCGATCAAAAAACCTGCGGGAAACCGAGGCGTCCACAGTAAAGTAGCTGCTTTCCTTAAAGGTGTTCTCATTGTCGAAGTAAATATCGGCGTAGTAATTGGCGATCACCGAAACATTGACGATTTTCGGATTCTTGTATCGAAACCCGAAATGGACCTGGTGCCGGGGGTCGTTGGGCAGATAGTTGCCCTCCAGATCGGCGTTGTTCGCATCGTCTTTAATCTCTGAAATATTGAAGGTGTAATTGCCGAAAAGGGTGAGGTCGGGCCGGGCATACCACTCCAGTTCCGCTTCAATGCCGTAAATGTCCACCTCGCTGATGTTGTCCAGCTGATACTCATACCGGGTTTTACCTCCGGCAAACTTGCCGGTGCCGGTGAGACGGTCGCCGATGTAATCCCTGGCAAAGGACTGGTAGAAAGTCATTCTGCCCCAAAGGCTGCTGGTCAGAAAACGTTCCACCCCCACGTCATAGGACCATATTTCCTCAGGCTCCAAATCGGGATTGGCTTCGCGATAATAGGTGCCGCCGCCGCGGACGTGGACCTTGTAAAGCTCGAACAGACTGGGGGCCCGGAAACCCTTCCCACCCGAGGCCCGAAGCGTGGTTTTGTCATCGGGATGCCAGGCAACGCCCAGTTTGGGAGAAAAGCTGCCCTCCGTCTTGGAATCGAACGTATTGTCATAGGCGGGCTTTCCGGCGCTGCCCTGGCTGTCCCAATTGGCGCCATCCGATGTTTCGATCCAGTCGTACCTCGCTCCAAGGTTTACAATCAGGTTGTCCTCCAGGAAACGAAAGTCCAAATTTGCGAAAGGCGAGAGGAAACGCTGCTTACCTTCTGCTCCGACCTCCCGTGTGCTGGCCACATATTCATCGTCGTAATCCCAAGAGCTCTCTTTGTAGGCAGCGCCTAAAGTGATCTTCGTCCGTGTTCCGAATGGTATGGTCCCCTGAAAATCAGCGCCCCATGTGGTGGAGGGCATCTCTTCCATTCTTAGTAAAGATGAATAATTATCTTTTGCTGTATCCTGGAAGGCGGTCTTGTCGGCCCGATTCAAATAGACCAATCCTTTCAAATCAAGAGATTCCCCGTCATGGTTGTAGTTCATCCAGTATTGATCAAGGGTTAATTCATCGTAAAAAAACTCCCGTCCTTTTCCGGTTTCGTGGTCGTAATACAACGCTACGAACGACAAATCGGAATCAGACGTTAAATCATAAGTTGCTTTTCCTACTGCTTTCCCGACCTCCCGATAACGTTTGATTTCATATGCCTTTGGGTCTTCCACCATGTAAAACCCATCGCTCTCCTCGTAGCCACCGGCCAGCATGAAGCCAAAATCTTTGATTTTTTGGCTGTGAAAGCCGTATCCCCCATAGGTGTCCGCCGTTCCGGCTTCTCCGCGAACCGATGTTTGCCTACCGGTTTTGGGTTTCTTTGTGATAATATGAATCACGCCCCCAAGCCCTTCTGATCCGTAAAGCGCCGAGGTCGGCCCTCTCACGATTTCGATACGTTCGATGGTTTCCTTTGGAATGTGGCCCCATGCCACCCAGGCGATGGCGTTGTTGAAATTGTCGTTCTGCGGCACCCCGTCCACCAATATCAAGACTCTGTTGCTGCCCACGCCGCGCATCTTTAACGGGCTTACGATACCGTTTACATGCAATGCGAAATGCCGGAAATTATACATGCCCGGAACACTGCGAACGATGTCCTCCACCCGATCGAAGGGCGAGTCCATGATTTCCTCGTTGGAAATGACCGTAACGCTTTGAGCCGCATCGAACACCGGAATCTCAGACCGGGTGGCCGAAACCACCACCGAATCCAGACGATGCGTCTTCCTTGCCGCTTCCTGTGCCGACAGGAATACCGGGCATCCGAATACCACCATAACCAATACAATACCGACCCATTTCAACCGCTCCATTGTTTCTCCTCCTTAATCAAGTTTTTCGTAAACGTTCCATGTGTTGACGAAAAGGAGCAGCTGTCATATTCTGCAACTGAAGCCGCTGCTTTTCGCAAGCGCTTCACCTGGAGGGCGGCGGAAAGCCTTGGCCGGTGCACGCCGCCCTCCACCTTCAACCTTTTATGTCCTGCTTCATTGGGCCTATGTCACGGATCTTTCGATTCCCAAAATAAAAAAGGCCACGAAAGCGCATCCCATTCTTGGGGTGCTTGGACCTTCGTGGCCTTTTTTATTTTTATATGTTCATCCCGCCATTAAGGACGGGGCACGATGCTCGCGGACCTTTTCCGGAATACGGTGATTCCCAGCAGCTTCAGCCGCTATTAAAAGAGATATTTTTTACCGAAAAGGTTTTTATTTGTCAATATTTTAATCGTTTTTCTTTTTTTCCATTGGCTTTCCAAAATCAGTGAGAAAAGAAGTAAATTGTCCCGGCTTCATTCTACATCAAGAGGATACGCCCCATCGGGGATCGGCTGTCGGTGGCCGCCTTGGCGGCGGTTTCC
>CAZQUR010000045.1:0-22135 GCA_964596535.1 uncultured Desulfobacteraceae bacterium | reverse complement strand
AAGTTTCATCCCGCCCCCATTGTTTTGGGACTCATCCTGGGGCCCTTCGTGGAGGAAGGCCTGGTCCAATCCATGCTGGCGGGAAAAGCCGCGGGAAGCGTTTTGAAGTACATGGTTTTCAGACCCGTCAGCCTCGTGCTCATCGCCTTGTGCCTGATGTCGGCGCTATGGCCCCTTTACGCCGGCTGGCGGGCCAAACGCCGCAAGCCGTTCCCTTCCTTGCCGCTGCCCTTTTCATTTGCCAGGTCCGGCAATAGGCATTATAATATCCGTATACAAGGAGGGGGCATGGCCGCAAAAATCATCGCCATCGAAGAACAAGACGGACCCTTTCAGGCCGTGCTTCAGCGGACCCTCAGGATGATACCCGATCGGCAGCGGGAAGATAAAAACCTCCAGCGCCTCATCGCCTTTCGGCTGCGGCGGGACGGGGAGGCCCAAACCCAGGCCTATCTCATCCACAAGATCCGGGATATCATCCAATGCGGTTATGCCGGAAACTGGTACAATTATTTTAAAGGCGATGCCGGGGAAAAAGCGGGCAAATCCGCGGATCCAAACGGGTCGCCGCCGGATGTGGCCTGATGAACCGCAACAGCGGGCGCATTCCCCGCGGCTTGTAGGAGCGAAGCGGAAATCCCGCCTTGCGGGGCAGCGGCTGAGATTCAATCCAAAGGTCAAAGAAAGGAAATGGAATTGAAATTTTTTATTGCCGAACAGAATATCGGTGGGGGCGCCACCCTGGAGGCGGCCGAACAGGTGATCGAACTGCTCCGGAAAAAAGGCTGGGACGTGGCATACGGCATCGGGAAGAACGTGGCCACTGAAGTGTCGGAATTCGGGAAGGAAGAACAAATCCAGGACGCCTTTTCACAGGATTTCATGGCCTGCATCGCCCAGGTGGAAAGCGGGAACACGTCCGGAAAAGCCGAATGAAAATCCGGGAGGACGCATGGATCCGGCGGTAAAAAAAGCGATCTTCGAACGGGTGGCGTCGGAGCCTTTCGCCCGGACCTTGAATATCCGATTGGTGGAACTGGAGGAAGGGTTTTCCGCGGTGGAGATGGTCTTTGACCCCAAAAGGATGAACAATATCTACGGCCGCGCCCACGGCGGTGCCGTTTTCGCCCTCATTGACGAAGCGTTTCAAACCGTGGGCCAATGGGACGGAACCATCGGCGTGGCCCTCAATGTCAACGTGACCTATGTGTCCAGTCCCGCCCCGGGAACGCGGCTGCGGGCGGAAGCCCGCGAAGTGAGCCGGACCAAGAAAACCGCCGGATATCAAATCATGGTGACGGATTCGGACGAGGCTCTGGTGGCCACCTGCCAGGCCCTGCTGTATCGAACCGGAAAACCCATTCCTTTTCTCTAACCGGTTGATCGGCGCCATGCCCAATACCGAATCCTTCCGGGTCCCGGACAGCGAAATTAAAAACCGGATCCGGTCCATCCAAAAAGAAATGGCCGCGGCGGAAATCGACGGGGTCTTGGTCATCCAGCGGGTGGATCTGTTTTACTTTTCGGGCACATCCCAAAACGGTATTCTTTATATTCCGGTGAGCGGAGACCCCCTTTTGATGGTCAAGCGCTATTTTCCCCGGGCCAAAAGGGAATCGGCCGTCCGGGATACGGTGGAAATCGGATCTGTTAAGGAACTGCCCCGCCGGATCCGGAATGCCTTTGGAAGCCTGCCGTCGGTGCTGGGGCTCGAATTGGATGTGCTTCCGGTGCGCGAATTCGAGTTTTTTAAAAAGTTGCTTTGCCCGAAACGGATCATGGATGCATCCCCGATCATCCTGGATCTCCGGCGGATTAAATCGATTTGGGAAATCGGACAGATGGAAAAGACCGCCGAGATGAGTCGATTGACCTTTGAATATATGCGCAACATGATTCGGCCGGGGATTTCCGAAATGGAATTTGCGGGCATGTATGAAACGTTCGCCCGGCGGCAAGGTCATGCCGGGATGCTGCGGGATCGGAATTTTCAAGGCGGCGGCGCCTATTCGTGGCATGTCCTCAGCGGAGAAAACGGGGGTATGCCGGGGGTCCTGGATGCGGCCGCCAGCGGGGAGGGGACCTCGGCGGCGTTTCCTTCCGGCGCGGGAAACCGGTGTTTGGAAAGGAACGAACCCATCATGGTGGATTTCGGCTCGGTGCGGCACGGGTATCATATGGACGAAACGCGCATGTTCGCCATCGGTTCCATGCCCGCCGAGGCCCAAAAGGCGTCCCGCGCCGCCATCGAAATCCATGATGCGGTCCTTGAGCGGGCAAGGCCCGGAGCGGTGACCGGGGATCTCTTTCGCTATTCGGTGGATCTGGCCGAGAAGCTGGGGTATGCGGACCAATACCTGGGTCCCCGGGGCCGTCAGGTCCGGTTCATCGGACACGGTATCGGTCTTGAGCTCATCGAGCCGCCGATCATCGCCCAGGGCAGAACGGAGGTTCTGGAGCCGGGGATGACCTTTGCCCTGGAGCCCAAGATGGTCTTTCAGGGGGCCTTTGCCGCCGGCGTGGAAAGTGTTTTTCAGGTGACCGCCGCCGGATCCCGGCTCATCAGTACCGTGCCGGTGGATATTTTTGTCTGTTGAAACGGCGGCGTTCCCGACCGTTTTTCGGAGTGAAGCCAAGTTTCCGTTTATAGTAAACAAGCAGCTCAAACCAAACGTATCCAAAAAATGGTGATCAACGATGCATACGGAAAATCATCCCGGTAAGTTAAAATTCGAACAAGGCCCCATCCGGCCCCCCAACGAAGCCCGGAGCCTGCTGCTCCGGGTGACGCGGAATTGTCCCTGGAACCAGTGCCTCTTTTGTCCGGTGTACAAGGGCCGAAAATTTTCTTTGAGAAGCGTGGAAGAAATCCAGGCGGACATCCAGGCCGCCAAGGACATCGCCCACGACATCAAAGCCCTTTCCTGGCGGATGGGCGACAGCGGTGAAGTGACGGACGCGGTGGTCAGTGCCGTCCTCAACAACGGGGGGTACAGCAGCAGTTACCGCAGCGTCGCCGTTTGGTTGTATTACGGCACCGGCGCCTGTTTCCTGCAGGATGCCGACAACCTGATCATGAAAACCCAAGACCTCGTCGACGTCCTGAAATTTTTACGGGAGCGTTTTCCTCAGATCACCCGGATCACCACCTATTCCCGGTCCAGAACCGTGATTCGAAAGTCGGTGGAGGCCTTGAAAAAGATCCGGAAAGCCGGTCTGAACCGGGTCCATATCGGGCTGGAAACCGGGTATGATCCCCTTTTGAAGCTGATGAAAAAGGGGGTGAGTGCGGCCCAGCACGCGGAGGCGGGAAGAAAGCTCATCGAGGCGGGAATGGAGTTGTCGGAATATGTGATGCCGGGGCTTGGCGGGCAGCAGATGTGGCGGGAGCACGCCGACGCCACCGCCCATGTGCTCAATCAAATCAACCCCCATTTCATCCGCCTGCGCAGCCTCCGGATCCCCCGGCATGTCCCTCTCCATAAGAAACTGGCCGACGGCACCTTCACCATGCAGACGGACGACGCGGTCGCCCGCGAGATCAAGCGCTTCATCGACGCCCTGGAGGGTATCACCTCCACGGTGACGAGCGATCACATCATGAATCTCCTGGAAGAGGTTTCGGGAACGCTCCCGGAAGACAAGGCAAAAATGCTGGACGTCATCGCCCGGTACCAGGCCCTTTCGGAAGAGGACCGGTTGATTTATCGCATCGGAAGACGTGGAGGCGCCTACCGGTCCACGGAGGACTTGCACCAGGATCCGGTGACCTATCAGAAGCTGCGGAATTTAGTGGCCGAACTTCGTGCCAAGGAAGGGGATGGGGGTGTTGAAACCTTTATCACCGAGATGGTGGACCGTTATATTTAGGCCCGGTGGCCCCGTTATCCGCTGTTGGATGGCCGACCCTTGGAGGCGTTGCAGTCCGGGCTTTCACCTTGCCAAACGGATTTTCTTTTGATAATATTTTCCGCCGGGGGGTACAGGATCTCTTTGAAAACACGGCGATGCATCGGTTCCGGCGCTGACGGGTGTTTAACTGCCGGAAAAATCGGCGTCCCCGCGTAAGGGCGCCCTTTTCCGGCAAGGCAAGGCGTTTTTGTTCAGACCGCTTTCTCGACGCCGGCCAAGACGGGCGTTAAAGGAAGCGATCCGGTCAGGGGTGAAACACACGGAAAAACCCAAAAAAAGGAGGGGGGATCATGCGAAAGACAGTGTACTTTTTCGTTTTGACGCTGGCGGTATTGGTTTTCGCCGCCGGCCCGGCCGTTGCGGGCACCCTGGATGAGGTCAAGGCCAGGGGATACCTGATCGCCGGTGTCAACGGCGGGGTTTTCGGGTTCAGTATGCCCGATGACAAGGGGACCTGGAAGGGACTCGACGTGGATACGGCCAAGGCCATCGCCGCCGCCGTGTTCGGGGACGCCGAAAAGATCAAGTTTACGGCGCTTACCGCGGTGCAGCGCCTCCCTGCGCTGCAGTCCAAGGAGATCGACGTCCTGTGCCGGAACACCACCCAAACCCTTACCCGGGAAACCACCAACGGTCTGAACTTCGTTCATGTCAACTACTACGACGGCCAGGGATTTTTGGTCCCGAAAAAACTGGGCGTGAAAAGCGCCAAAGAGCTCAAGGGGGCGACGGTCTGCGTTCTCCCGGGAACCACCACCGAATTGAATGCGGCGGACTTTTTCAGGAAAAACAACATGGAATGGAAGCCGGTGGTCATCGAACAGCCGGCGGAGCTGAACAAAGCCTTTTTTTCCGGTCGCTGCGACTCCCTGACGTCCGACGCCTCCCAGTTGGCGGCCCATCGTTCGGTGGCGCCCAACCCGGACGACTATGTGCTGCTCCCGGAAATCATTTCAAAGGAACCCCTTGCCCCTGTGGTCCGTCATGGGGATGATCAGTGGTACGACATCGTGAACTGGTCCGTCATGGCGCTCATTCAAGCCGAAGAATTCGGGATTACCTCGAAAAACGTCGATGAAATGCTCAAGAGCAAGGATCCGGAGATCCAGCGCTTTCTCGGCGTGACCCCGGGGATGGGCAAGGCCCTGGGGCTCGATGAACGTTGGGTGTACAATATCATCAAGCAGGTCGGGAACTACGGAGAGATCTTCGAGCGCAACGTGGGCGTCAATACGCCGCTGAAGCTGGAACGCGGGCTCAACGCCCTCTGGACGGAGGGCGGTTTGATGTATGCCGCGCCTTTCCGATAATCGACACGCCGAAGACACCCTGCCGGCACCTTTGGCCGGAATGCTTCCCGCAAGCCCCGCCTTTTAAAGCGGGGTCAAGGGAAGCGATTTCAAAATAGGTACTGACCTTACCGGGGAGCTCCACAACCCGTTGAACCAAAAGCCTGCTTCCGTCATCGGGGCGGAAGCAGGCCCCCCTTTCCGTTCCATAACCCGGCTTGATTTTTCGAGTGTCCAGGATGGCGAACACGGGATCTTATGAAAACGTCCCTTTCTGGTTCGACCCGAAAAAACGATCCATCGGGGCCCAGATCCTTGCATTATGCATGGTGGGTCTTCTCTCCTGGTATCTCATCTCCAATGTCCTTCATAATCTCGAAAAACAAAGTATTGCCACCGGTTTCGGGTTTTTAAAAAAAGAATCTTCCTTTGAAATCGGAGAATCCCTGATCTCCTATTCCGCCGCCGACACGTACGCCAATGCCCTGGTGGTGGGGGTGTTGAATACGGTCAAGGTGGCCATCATCGGGATCGTACTGACCATTGTGTTGGGGACCCTCATCGGCATCGCCCGGTTGTCCAAAAACTGGCTGGTGTCCCGGTTTGCCGGCGCTTACATTGAAGTCATGCAGGACATTCCCGTCCTGCTCCAGCTCTTTTTCTGGTACGCCGTCTTTTATGAATCCTTTCCTTCCCCCCGCCTGGCCCTGAATCCTGTGCCGGGGGTGTTTTTATGCAATCGGGGCGTCATGCTCCCCGTTCCCGAATCCCATCCCGCGCATTTTTACATCCTGCTGGCGTTCGCTCTGGGTATTGTTTTGTCCGTTTACCTGAAACGTTGGGCCAAGAAGCGTCAGGAAGCCACGGGAAAACCCTTTCCGGTAATCAGCGTTTCCGCGTTCATGGTGATCGGGTTTCCGATCATGGTGTGGCTGGGGTTCGGGATGCCCGTGAAGATGGATGTGCCCCGGCTTTCCGGGTTCAACTTCGAAGGGGGGACCACCTTGAGCCCGGAATTCATGGCGCTCCTCATGGGGCTGGTACTCTACACCGCGGCCTTTGTGGCGGAGGTGGTCCGGGCGGGCATTCAGTCCGTGGGAAAGGGCCAGCGGGAAGCCGCAATGTCCATCGGCTTAAAAGGGGGGCAGGTATTGACCCTGGTGATCCTGCCCCAGGCCTTGCGGGTCATCGTCCCCCCGTTGACCAGCCAAATGCTCAACCTCACCAAAAACAGCTCCCTGGCGGTGGCCATCGGGTATCCGGATTTTGTATCCGTCGCCAACACCACCATCAACCAGACAGGCCAATCCATCGAAGGGGTGGCCTTGATCATGATCGTCTATCTTTTTTTCAGCTTGGCCACCTCGGCCTTCATGAACTGGTACAACCGACGGGTGGCGCTGGTGGAGCGCTGACAGGATGCCTTCCGAGACCCTCCAAAACCATGAAGCAGAGATTCGACCGCCGGTGACCAGCGTCGGTGTGATCGGGTGGGTCAAGCAAAATCTTTTTGACGGGTGGTTCAACACCCTTCTCACCCTGGTAACCGTCTATTTCCTGTACCGGATCGTCCCCCCCCTTGTTCGATGGATGTTCATGGACAGCGTCTGGTTCGGTCCTGCTTCGGAATGCAACCAGAATCCGGGCGCATGCTGGTCTATTATCAGTTCCAATTTCCGATTCATCCTCTTTGGATTTTACCCCTATGACCAGCAATGGCGGCCGCTTTTGGCCATGCTGATGCTCTTCGGGCTTCTGTATTACAGCCGGGACCGGCGTCGGTGGACCAAACGGCTGGGATATGCGTGGATCATCGGCCTTTCGGCCATGGGTCTCCTCATGAGAGGCGGGATCTTGGGGTTTTCCGCCGTGGAGAGCAGCCAGTGGGGAGGGCTGCCCCTGACCCTTCTTTTATCCGTTTTCGGGCTCACGGCGGCCTATCCTTTCGGGATTTTCCTGGCGTTGGGGCGGCGGTCCAGGATGCCCATCATCAAGAGTCTGTCTGTGGTGTATATCGAGCTGATCCGGGGGGTTCCCCTCATCAGCCTGCTGTTTATGGGATCCATCATCTTTCCCCTTTTTCTGCCGGAAGGGATCACCATCAACAAGATTCTCCGGGCCCAGGTGGCCATCATCCTTTTCACCGCGGCCTATATCGCCGAGGTGGTAAGGGGCGGTTTGCAGGGCATCCCCCGGGGCCAGTACGAAGCGGCCGAATCCATCGGGTTGAATTACTATTTCACCATGCGTTTGGTGATCCTTCCCCAGGCCCTCAAGATCGTGATCCCGCCCACGGTGAGCATCCTGATTTCCGCCTTCAAGGACACGTCCCTGGTGGTGATCATCGCCTTGTTCGACCTGTTGAAGACGACCCAGTCGGTATTGTCCAACCCCGAATGGATGGGATTCAGCAAAGAAGCCTATCTTTTTATCGCGCTGTTGTATTTCCTGGGATGTTTTTCCATGGCCGACTACAGCCGAAAACTGGAAAGGGAGCTCTCCAGGGATCAATAACCTCTTGAATCGCCGGGGCGGGTGGATTTTTTTTGCCGCGTTCGGCTTAGGAAAACATGAAAAAGGAAATCGTGAACGAAACGACGGCCCCGCCGGAAGGCCGGCTCCCGGAAGAAGAGGCGATGATCGAGATCGTCGACATGCACAAATGGTTCGGCGAGTTTCATGTCCTCAAGGGCGTCGATCTGACGGTGAAAAAGCAGGAGCGCATTGTCATCTGCGGCCCCTCCGGATCGGGAAAATCGACTCTGATCCGGTGCATCAACCGTCTTGAGGAGCACCAGCGGGGCAGAATCGTCGTGGACGACATCGAATTGATCAACAATCTCAAGAATATCGAACGCATCCGCCAGGAAGTGGGAATGGTTTTCCAGCACTTCAACCTGTTCCCGCATCTGACCATCCTGGAAAACCTCACGTTGGGGCCCATCTACGTGCGCAAAACGCCCCGGAAAGAGGCCGAGGAATGGGCCATGCATTTCCTGGAAAAGGTCCATATCGCCGAACAAGCGCTCAAATATCCCGGACAGCTTTCCGGGGGCCAGCAGCAACGGGTGGCCATCGCCCGGAGCTTATGCATGAGCCCGAAGGTCATGCTCTTCGACGAGCCCACGTCGGCCCTGGATCCGGAAATGATCAAGGAAGTGCTGGATGTCATGATCGACTTGGCACGGGAAGGGATGACCATGATCGTGGTGACCCATGAAATGGGATTTGCCAAAAGCGTGGCCCACCGGGTCCTTTTCATGGATTTCGGGCGGATCGTGGAAGGCAATACACCGGAGGAATTTTTCAAAAACCCCAAACACGAACGGACAAAGCTGTTCTTGAGCCAGATCCTCGATTAAGTCCAAGATGACGCTGTGAAAAATTTTTGCCCCGTCTCAGGAAGCTCCGTGAAGCCCAAAACATTCCGGATCAAGGCCGTTCTTTTTGATTTCGACGGGACCCTGACCCACCCGGGCGCTTTGGATTTCCCGGCCATCAAAAACGCCATGGGGTGTCCTGTGGATCGGCCCCTGTTGGAATTCATCGACACCCTGTCCGGGAATTCGGAAAGAAAACGCGCCCATCGGATGCTGGAGGCTTTCGAGGCCCACGCAGCGGCCGAATCCGTTCCCAATGAAGGGGCCGAGGACGTGATCCGATTCCTTAAGGGCATGGATCTCAAAATCGGGATTCTCAGTCGAAACAGCCGGCGCTCCATCCTGCGCAGCCTGGAAAACTTCAAGGGGAGCGCCCCTTCGGATTTCGATGTGATCCTCACGAGAGAAGAAGCCGTCCCGCCCAAGCCGAGCCCCGAATCGGTCATTCTGGCGGCTCAAAAACTTTCCGTTACGCCCGGGGAGATCCTCATGGTGGGGGATTTCATCTTTGACGTGGAAGCCGGGAACCGGGCCGGGGCCTGGACGGTGTTGCTGAAAAACGGAGACCCTCCGGATCCCCATGATCCCCGGAGTGATTTCACCATTTCATGCCTTACCGAGCTGTGCGCCATCGCACGTCTGGGAATCCCGCTGGCCCCCGGGAAACTCCCCAACGCCATGTTAAAGGCTTTTCTCGAATCCCTTCCCCGGGAGGATCCCTCGGTGCTCCTATATCCCGGTGTAGGGGAGGACGTGGCGGTGGTGGAGGGCTCCGGGAGGAATCATATCGTGCTCAAGTCGGATCCCATCACCTTTGTCACGGAATCCCCGGGACGGTACGCGGTGGCGGTGAACGCCAACGACATCGCCGCCTCCGGAGCCGTTCCCCGGTGGTTCCTGACGACGCTGTTGTTCCCCCCGGGCACCGTCCCATGGGAAATCCGGGAGGTGATGAAGGAGCTGGCGGAAGCGGCCCGGGAATGCGGCATCGCTATTGTGGGGGGACACACGGAGATCACCGGGGCCGTCACCCGCCCCGTGGTGACCGGGATGATGACGGGGATCCTTTCCAGGGACCGGTTCAAGGATAAAAGAAACATGGAAACCGGGGATAAGATCCTGTTCACCAAATCCGTGGCGGTGGAAGGCACTTCCATCATCGCCAGGGAATTTCCGGACAGGCTCCGGAAACTGGGAATGCCGGAGAGCCGGGTGCAGCGATGCCGGGACCTGATCTTTCACATCAGCATTTTAAAAGAGGCCGCCATCGCTTCCGCCTATCGCGGGGTGCATGCCATGCACGATGTCACCGAAGGCGGATTGGCAACGGCGGTCCGGGAGTTGAGTATCGCCGGAGGCCGACGGCTTTGCATCGAAATGGATCGGATTCCCGTTTACCCGGAGACGGAAACCCTCTGCCGGGCCATGGGATTGAACCCCCTGGGGCTCATCGGTTCGGGGAGCCTGCTGATTGCTTGCAGCCCGGAAGAAAGCAACGTCCTGGAAAAAGCGCTTGCATCGGCCGGCATACCGGTGGCCTGCATCGGAGAGGTAATGTCATCCGGCTCGGGTGTGGATGCCCGAAAAGACGGGGTTTCGGTTCCCTGGCCGCACGTGGAAAGAGACGAACTCACGCGTCTTTAAAGCAGGCCCCTGGAAAAAGCACATCGCAACGCCAATTTTTTTGGAATCGTAAAAAGGCCGATTTTGTTCGCGCCACAACCCTTTTCGGGAGATCCAAAGGGTTTCGCTAAATCTCAAAAACTCGGCACCAGTGCCTCAAACAGTTTGAGATTTTTAACGCTCAACCCTTTGTCTCTCTTTTTCCGAAAAGGCTTGGATGGCACTCACAAAAGCCTTTTTACGATCTTGTCAATTTTCAGCCAAAGGAGAATGCCATGAAAAAAATTATTTCCACAGACAAGGCGGCCGCCGCCGTCGGCCCGTATTCCCAGGGGGTGGCCTATAAAGACCTGCTCTTTGTCTCCGGGCAGATCGCCATTGATCCGAAGACCGGAAATTTCATCGGCGGAAACATCGAAACCCAGACCGAACAGGTTTTGAAAAACCTGACGGCCGTCATCGAGGCGGCGGGATTGACGCTTCAGGATGTCTTGAAGTGCAGTTGTTTTCTCAAGAACATGGAGGATTTTCCCCGGTTCAACGCGGCGTATGCGGCGTATTTCGGAGAAAATCCCCCCGCACGGGAAACCCTGGAAGTCTCCCGCCTTCCAAAAGATGCGGATGTAGAGGTTTCGGCGATCTGCGGAAAGTCAGCCGCTGAGTATTGAAGGGTTTTCTTGGCGCGTTACGCCTTGAGTTCTTCGAGCCGCTTCTTGGCAGTCTCCACCACGGCGGAGTCGGAGTCGTTTTCGACCACCCGCTTTAACAGTTCCGGATTGCTTTCGTTCAAAATGGCTTTTTTCCGGACTTCCGGGTTGGAGTGGGCGATTTTTGGGAGAAAGAGATCTTTGAAACCCATGGTGTCCTCCTTTCCTCTTTTATTTCGAACAGTCGGCGGTGACATCGTAAAAGCGGGGAAAGGACCGGGCTTAAAGGGAAAAAGCGAACACCGTGGAGTCACTCGAGCGTTTTATTTGCGGGAATCTCGGTAAAAAGGCGAACGCTTCGGAATTCCGGCCGGCCCCTCCCTGCCGCCGGTTCACCGAATCAATACTATACTACATACTCATTATAAAACATGAGGTACTTTTGTCAAGGGAAAAAAGCCCCCGCTTTCGGAAGGCATATTTTGTGTCGGGCTCCTGAATGCGTTTGTCAGAAATTTTTTCCTTGACAATGGATTCATTCCTCGGATACAAGTCCAAAATTCCTTAAAGGAAATTTATGATGCATACTCATCGATCCTGGCAGCGCTTTTATTACTTTTATTTTAAAAGGAGACGTCCGCCCATGGGTTGATGCATTAAACCTGTAAAAAAAATAAAAGCCGTGGGTGGATGAAAAGCCCCCACGGCTTTTTTTGTTTTTTGAACCGCAACAAATAAAGGACACGCAGGATGAAACCGACAGACGACTTGAGAGTGAGAGGCTACCGTCCCCTGATGCCCCCGAGCCTTTTAAAAAGGCGGGTTCCCATCAGTGAACGGGCCGCCGGGTGCGTGGCGGAAGGCCGGAAGACCATCGAGCGTATCCTGTGCAAACAGGACAAACGGCTTTTGGTCATCATGGGCCCATGCTCCATCCATGACGAAAAGGCGACCCTGGAATACGCCAGGCGGCTTTGTGCCCTGAAAAAACGGGTGGAAGAAACGCTTTTTTTGGTGATGCGGGTCTATTTCGAAAAGCCCCGGACCACGGTGGGGTGGAAGGGGTTTATCAACGATCCGGCACTGGACGGGACATGTGACATGTCGGAGGGATTGCGCAGGGCCCGGCAGCTGCTTCTTTCCATCACCGAGATGGGGCTTGCCACGGCCACCGAGTTCTTGGATTCGATCACGGCCCAATACATTGCGGATTTCATCTGCTGGGCGGCTGTGGGCGCGAGAACCATCGAATCCCAGATTCACCGGGAAATGGCCAGCGGGTTGTCCATGCCGGTGGGATTCAAAAACAGCACCGACGGGAACCTGGCACCGGCCATCAATGCCATGCTGGCCGCCCGGACCCCCCAGGGTTTCCTGGGTATCGATCAGGAAGGGACCACCTGCGTGGTAAAAACCGCCGGAAATCCCTGGGGACATATTGTATTGCGGGGCGGAAAGCGTCCCAATTATGACCCCATCACCCTCGAAGAAGCCCGGCTCAAACTCATCGAAAAGGGACTCCCCGAAGCCATCATGGTGGACTGTTCCCATGCCAACTCCATGAAAAAATACCAGGGTCAACCCGTGGTGTGGAAAAATGTCGTCACCCAGCATCAGTTGGGGAACGACGCCATCATCGGCCTCATGCTGGAAAGCAATTTGCAGGAAGGAAACCAGAAGTTCAACGGCAGTCGGGATACCCTCCGCTACGGCGTTTCCGTCACCGATGAATGCGTCTCCTGGGAAACCACGGAAACCCTCGTGACGGACACCCATGCCCGGCTCAGCCGGACGTCCATGGTCGCCTAACCATGCTGCCCGAAATTCAAATCAACGGATACCCGGGACTTTCCCGGATTTTTATCGGAGAATCCCTTAAGAATTTGGCTTCCCGTATTCCCTGTGACCGTTTCGTCATCCTTACGGATTCCACGGTTTACAATATTTACGGGGATCGGCTTCCGGAAGCGCCTGTGATTTCCATCGGCACCGGGGAAGGTGTCAAAACCCTGAAGACCGCCGGCGATGTATACGCCCGCCTCATGGAGCTGAAAATGGATCGTTCCGATTTTCTGGCGGGCGTGGGCGGGGGAATCGTCTGCGACATGGCGGGTTTTGTGGCGGCCACCTTCCTCAGGGGGATTCGGTTCGGATTTGCCCCCACCACCCTCCTGGCTCAAGTGGATGCGGCCATCGGAGGGAAAAACGGGGTGAATTTCAACGGCTACAAGAACATGATCGGCACCATCCGCCAGCCGGAATTCGTCCTTTGCGATCCCCGGGTGCTCCGGACACTCCCGCCGATGGAATTCTCCTGCGGATTGGCCGAGATCGTCAAGCATGCCGTCATTGCCGCTCCATCCCTTGTGGACTTTATGGAGACCCGCACCCGGGAAATCCTGGCCCGGGATCCTTCGATCCTTGAAACGCTTATTTATGAATCCGCCGGAATCAAGGCGTCCATCGTGTCCGCGGACGAAAGGGAATCCGGCGAGCGCCGGAAACTCAATTTCGGGCACACCTTCGGGCACGCCGTGGAGGTCCTCACGGGGCTCCCTCACGGTCACGCGGTGAGCATCGGCATGGTCATGGCCGCCGGACTTTCCGTGCAAAGGGGATTGCTGAACCGGGCCGATGCCCGCCGATTGATTCGGCTGCTGGAGGCACTGGAATTGCCCACGGCCGTGGATACGGCGCCGGACCGGCTCTTTGATGCACTTGAAAAGGACAAGAAACGGGAAGGGGACCTGGTCCATTTTGTCTTTCTGAACCGTCTGGGAAAGGCCCGGACGGAACCGGTTTCACTGGAAACGCTCAAAAAAGGCGTACAGGAGGTGAATCCCGATGCATAAACCCGCCTCGCCGGGACCGGAGGCGCTTTTTCATTGCCGAAAGGCCATCGATGCCGTTGACGAAACAATCCTGGATCTGGTCAACGCCCGCCTCTTGATCGCCCGTCGCATCGGAAAGATCAAGAAAGCACACGGGGAGGGCATCGTGGATCCTGTCCGGGAAGAAGAGATCCTCCGGCGCCTGGCGGACAAAAACCCGGGACCCTTAACAGGGAAGGATCTCGAGGGGATATTGAGGATCCTCATGGACGCCTCCCGAGCAATCCAGGCGGAAAGGGCTTTGGAACAATTTATCCCGGAGAAAGAGGCAACCCTGTCAAGCCTGCAATATCGTCCCCGCCTCCTGGATGCCGAAACCCGGCTTTTCGGCGTCATCGGAAATCCGGTGAGCCACAGCTTGAGTCCGGTCATGCACAACCGCGCCCTGGCGGCCACCGGGGTCAACGGCGCCTATCTGGCCTTTCCGGTCAGGGATCTGCCCGCGGCGATCCGGGGGCTGAGAAGCCTCGGGGCCAAAGGGATCAGCGTGACCCTTCCGTTCAAGGTGGCCGTTATGGAACATCTGGACAAAATCCACGAATCGGCCGCCGCCGCAGGGGCTGTCAACACGATTGTAAACCGCGGAGGGGAATTGACGGGATACAACACGGACGGAGAGGCCGCCGTGACGGCGCTGCTTGAAAAGACACCGATAAACGGGAAAATCGCGGCCGTCATCGGTGCCGGGGGCGCGGCCCGGAGCATCGGCGCGGCCCTTTCATCTGCCGGGGCCCGTTTGATCATTTGCAACCGTTCCGTTGCTTCCGGAAAACGCCTGGCCCGCCGCCTGAATGCCGAGTTCACGCCCCTTTCCGAATTCGACGGGAAAGGGTGTCATATTCTGGTCAATGCCACGCCGGTGGGAATGTGGCCCCGGGTGGCCGCCACCCCTGTTCCGAAAGAAGCGATCCGGCCGGAGATGGTGGTCATGGATATCGTGTATCGCCCTCTGCAAACGCGTCTCCTCCGGGAGGCAAAAGCACAGGGGGCCTTTCCCGTCGATGGGGTTTCCATGTTCGTGCACCAGGGCGCCCGGCAGTTTGAACTGTGGACCGGGAAGAAAGCACCCGTTTCCGAAATGCAACAAGCCGTTCTGGAGGTGCTTTCGGAAGGAGAAGAAACATCATGAAACCCATTGTGCCCCGCCGCTTGAAGTCGGTCCGGATATCGGTTTCGGGCTCCAAGAGCCTGACCCACCGGGCGATTCTGGCCGCCGGACTGGCCCGCGGGGTTTCCGTCATCGAGAACGGGCTCTCCTGCGAAGATACGCATCTGACCATGGAGGCCCTGGGACGGCTCGGTGCGGTCATCACGCAAGGAGGAGAAAAGCGGCTGCACGTGACCGGATGCAACGGCCGTTTCCGCGGTTTCTCCGAAGCGCTTTATCTGGGAAACTCAGGGACCTCCCTCCGATTCCTGACCGCCCTAGTCGTCCTGGGCAAAGGGGCCTACCGGCTCACGGGAACCGAGCGCATGGGCCGGCGTCCCTTACGGGAGCTCATGGATGCCCTGAGGCAATTGGGGGTTTCCATCCGATCCCTGGAGAATGACGGTTATCCCCCGGTGGAAGTTTTCGCCGGGAACCCTTTAAAAACAACGGCACGCGTGGATTGCACAAAAAGCAGCCAGTTTCTTTCGGGTCTGTTACTCATGGCCCCGTGCACCCCCGGAGGCATGGAAATCGAGGTCACCCACGGGCCGGTTTCCCGGCCGTATGTGGATCTCACGCTGGACGTCATGGACGCCTTCGGCGTTGATTTTCAACGCAACGGATATGAACGGTTCATTGTTCCGGGAGGTCAATCCTACCGGGGACGCGTGTTTCGCGTGGAAGGGGATTGCTCCCAGGCCGGGTATTTCTGGGCGGCGGCGGCCGTCACCGGGGGAAGCGTCACGGTGACCGGCATTGATCCGGCTTCCCGGCAGGGGGATCTGCGGCTTTTGGAGCTGCTGGAACACATGGGATGCTCGGTGACAAGAGAAACCGGCGGCATCCGCGTGACCGGCGGGTCTTTGCATGCGATTGAAGCGGATCTGTCGGACATGCCGGATGCGGTGCCGACCCTGGCGGTGACTGCGGCCTATGCCGCGGGAAAGACCCGCATCCGGGGTGTGCCCCATCTGAAAGGGAAAGAAAGCGACCGCATCGACGCGGTGGTGAAAAACCTTCGACGAATGGGAATCCACGCGGAAGCACACGAAGACGGATTGACCGTCCAGGGCGGTGTTTCCCACGGGGCGGTCATCGATCCCCGGAACGACCACCGGATCGCCATGAGCTTTGCCGTGGCCGGTTTGAACACCCCCGGGGTGCAGATTGAAAACGCATCATGCGTGACCAAATCCTTTCCGGACTTCTGGAACGTCTGGGACCGATTGGGTGGATCCTGAAGGGAGAAAGAGGCGCCGCATGAATTTCTATCTGATCGGTTACCGCTGTTCGGGAAAAACGTGCATCGGAAAGATCTTGGCCGAACGGCTGGGCTGGGGTTTTGTCGACACCGACGACCGGGTGACGGCGGCAGCGGGGTGCAGTATCCGGGAATTGGTCGCCGCCTTTGGATGGCCGGACTTCAGGCAACGGGAGCATGAAATCCTGAAAGGAATCGCCCGAAAGGATCGCCGGGTGGTGGCCACCGGCGGCGGGATCGTTCTTGATCAAAAAAATATTTCCCTGATGAGACAAACCGGAAAAATCGTTTGGCTTCAAGCCGCACTCGAAACCCTCCTGCGCCGAATGACAAATGACCCGGAAAGTGCCGCCCAGCGCCCGGCGCTGACTTTCAGGGGTCTATTGGAGGAAATCGAAACGGAACTCAACGCCCGAATCTCTTTGTATGCCGAGGCGTCGGATGTTTCGATTCACACCGACAGGACGGCTGCGGCGGCGGCGGATACCCTGGTGCGGTGGATAAAAGAGAAAGGGATGAGATGATGTCCAGTTCCCTTGGTACCTTGTTCCGAATCACGACCTTCGGAGAGTCCCACGGTCCGGGCATCGGCGGGATCATTGACGGATGTCCGCCCGGAATCCCCCTTGAGGAAACGGATATCCAGCCCCAGCTCGACCGCCGGCGTCCGGGACAGAGCACGCTTACCACCTCCCGGAACGAACCGGACCGGGTGCGGATCATTTCCGGCGTGGAAGACGGAAAGACCCTGGGCACACCCTTAACCCTTTATATGGACAACAAGGATATGCGGCCCGCCGATTACCGGGAGTTTTCCCGGGTTCCCCGGCCATCCCATGCGGATTATACGTATCGGCTGAAATACGGGGTCCGCTCCAGGAGCGGGGGCGGGAGAGCCGGCGCCCGGGAGACGGCGGTCCGCGTGGCTGCCGGCGCCGTGGCGGAAAAGATTTTGTTTTCATTTTTTAAAACCCGAATCGTCGCCTGGGTCAATGCCGTGGGGACTGTTTCGTGGGATGCGGCGGAACGCGACAGCATCACCCGTGCCCGGGTGGACCGGCATCCGGTGCGGTGTCCGGACGGCGTTTGGGCCGAACAAATGGTCCGGGCCATCCAAAAAGCCCGGGACAAGGGGGATTCCCTGGGGGGTGTGATCACCTGTGTGTGCCGCAACGTCCCCGGCGGTCTCGGAGAGCCCGTCTTTGACAAGATGGAAGCCAGGCTGGCCCAGGCCATGCTTTCGATCCCGGCGTGCAAGGGATTCGAGATCGGTTCCGGGTTTTTCGGGACGCGGATGTTCGGCTCCGAACACAACGATGTCTTCGTCCCGGGTAACGGCCGGCTGAAAACGAGAACCAACTTCAGCGGCGGGGTACAAGGGGGGATCACCAACGGAGAACCGGTCTATTTCCGTGCCGCCTTCAAACCCACCGCCACCATCGCTCTCCCCCAGGAGACCGTGGATATGGACGGGAATCCCGTGACCCTGAAGGGGGCCGGCCGGCACGATCCCTGCGTGGTGCCCCGGGCGGTTCCCATCGTGGAAAGCATGGCGGCACTGGTCATTTTGGACATGGCCATGATGCAACGGGCACGGGGACGCGGATAAGCCTTGCGAAAAAGGATCGACATGGAAGGGGCGGAAATTGAAAAAAATCGGGATCATCGGTTTCGGCCGGTTCGGCCGATTTGCAGCGGAGCACCTGGCAAAGGATTTTACCGTCCGCGTTTGGGATGAAACCGATTCTGCGGCATCCATCCGTGAATCAGGGGCGGTTCCCGTGGATTTTGTCGAAGCCTGCCGCCAGGAAGTGGTTATCCCGGCGGTCCCCATATCCCGGCTGAAGCCTTTGCTGGAAAGCATGGCGCCGCTTTTGAAGAAAGACGCCCTGGTCGTCGATGTCTGCTCCGTCAAGGTCCGCCCCGTGAACTGGATGAAAGAGATCCTCCCGGCGTCTGTATCCATTTTGGCGTGTCATCCCCTGTTCGGACCCGACAGTGCGGCGGCTTCCCTGGAAGGACACAAGATATTCCTCTATCCGGTGCGCATCGAAAAGCCGGTTTACCGGAAAATCAAAAACTACCTGAAGGCCAAAGGGCTGGTGCTTG
The DNA here is from genome assembly GCA_964596535.1 of uncultured Desulfobacteraceae bacterium. Taxonomy (GTDB): domain Bacteria; phylum Desulfobacterota; class Desulfobacteria; order Desulfobacterales; family UBA2156. The sequence goes on along the minus strand of CAZQUR010000045.1, from coordinate 3,873 downwards.
TGGAGTCCACTCCGGAAATCCATGACCGGGAAATCGCCTACAGCCTGTCCCTGACCCATTTCATCGGACGCGCCCTGTCCGCCTGCGGCGCGGAACCGTTGACCATGGACACCGAGGGATACAAGCGCCTGCTCCATATTCTGCAAGTGGTGGAAAACGACACCCGGGAGCTTTTTCATGACATGCACCGATACAACCCGTACGCCGATGAAATCCGCGGGGCATTCATGGCCGCCGCATCCCGAATCGCAGCGGAACTGAAATCATGAGAGTCGCGTTCCAGGGGATCCGGGGGGCGTACAGTGAAATGGCGCTGAAAATGCATTTCGGCCGTCCTGCATCCCCGGTGAACTGCAAGGACTTCACGGAAGTATTTCGGGCCGTGGAGGAGGGAAAAACGGCGTTCGGCCTGATCCCGGCGGAAAATACCATCGCAGGAACCGTTGTGAAAAACTACGACCTGCTCCTGAGTCAAAACGTCGTCATTACGGCGGAGGTCTATATGGATATCGCCCACATGCTTTTGGGGAAAAAAGGGGCCCGAATGACCGATATCACCCGCGTCTTTTCGCACCCCCATGCCCTCAATCAATGCAGCGCGTTTCTGAAAAGAAACGGAATCCGGGCCGTTCCCGCCTATGATACGGCGGGTGCGGCAGAAGCGGTTGCCCGGCGGTCTTCGAAACGCGCGGGCGCCATTGCTTCCCGGCTTTGCGCCCGGATATACCATCTGGATATCCTGGAAGAAAACATCCAGTCGAATCAAACCAATATCACGCGGTTTCTCGTCATCCAAAAAAATCAAAAACAAAAGACAAAAAAGTATCGGGAAAAGACATCCCTTGCCTTTAAAACCCGACATGTCCCCGGAGCCCTCGTGGATTGCCTGAAAATCTTCCAGGAGCATTCATTGAATCTCACCAAACTGGAATCCCGTCCCATCCCGGAGAATCCCTGGGCGTATGTCTTTTACGCGGATGTGGAGGCCGGAGGGAATCCGGCGGCCGTGGACGCCGCCGTCCGGGTCCTGGTCAAAAGGGCATTATTCGTCAAAATTCTGGGAACCTATCCCAAGGCGGAAAGGATGCGTCATGGAAAAGAAACGCCATAAAAAGACCGCAGGGGCGAAAAAGCCCAAAATCCTTGTGGTCCACGGCCCCAATTTGAATCTTCTGGGAAAAAGAGAACCCGCCCATTACGGGAAAAAGACCCTGGCCGCCGTCAACGCCGAACTGGAAAAAGAAGGAAAACGGCTCGGCGTCCATGTGGAAACCTACCAGTCGAACCACGAAGGCGCCGTTATCGATAAGATCCAGGAGGCGATGGAGACGTGTGCCGGAGTGATCATCAATCCGGCCGCCTTCACCCATACGAGTATCGCTGTCCGGGATGCCCTGGTGTGTCTTGATTTCCCTGTCGTGGAAGTGCATATTTCCAATATCCATAAACGGGAGGCGTTCCGGCGCCGCTCCCTGATATCGGATGTCGTCACGGGGACCCTGTCCGGGTTCGGCACCGAAGGGTACCGGATGGCGCTTCGGGCCATGGCCTTGTTGATCCAGGAATCCGGATGATGCATTTATGGGCATTTTTCTCCTTGACACCGGGAAACACTTTGGTTTACAGATAATCAAGAAAGAATTGGAATCCATGAAGAAGACAATTTTCATCTTTTCATCTCTTTTAATCCAGGACCGTAACTGGTGGTGGCAGGGCCGAAATTCCGGGCCTTGCCGGCGGGAGTCCTTTTGTATTTAAGATAAAAGGGTAAAAAAACAAAGACCGATCAAAACCGTGGGCAGGCAAAGGCTCACGGTTTTGTTTTTTAGAAAAGGACCGTGAGGAATCCGCGGTCCTTTTCTTTTTTAAGGAAAAGGGATTCAGGGAAAAACCGTCATGATGATTTTAAGAGAATTCCCGGATGCGGGCGCATTTCGTCAAATGGCCGCGCAGTGCACCGTGGTTCCTTTGTGCGCGGAAATCCTGTGCGATACCGAAACCCCCATTACGCTGCTGCACCGTTTCTACCGGAAAGAAAAACCGATCTTTCTCTTTGAAAGCGTAAACGGCGGAGAAAAATGGGGACGATACAGCTTCCTGGGCGTATCGAGCCGGAGCCGGATCCGCATCTTTTCGGACCGGGTTCAGATTGAAGAAAACGGATACACCCGGCGGATCAAGCATAAGGGAAAGCCACTGGAGCATATGCGGGCGTATATGAAACGCTTCACGCCGGCCCCGCTGTTTGAGGACCTGCGGTTTTGGTGCGGGCTGGTGGGATATATCAATTACGAAGCGGTTTCTTTTTTCGAGAAAATTCCGAACCGGCTGGACCCGGAACACGCGCTTTTCGATTTCATCGTCCCGGACGCCCTCGTCGTCTTCGATAATCACCGGAAGACCCTGTCCGTCATCCTCCTTTATTTTTCCGAAAACGAAAAATCCTCCCCGGATTATGCAACCCTCAAAAAGCGCCTGTACGACCTGTCCGCATCCGTCTTGAGCCCTTCTTTACCCATCGGAAATGAAACACCCGAAAAGCCGGATCGCCTGAACCCGATTCTTGAAAAATCCGCATTTCTTAAAAAGGTTCGAAAAGTCAAAGCGCATATCCATGCCGGAGACGTCATCCAGGCGGTGATCTCCCAGCCGTTTGCTTGTCCCAATCCCCCGGACCCTCTTACCCTTTATCGCGCCCTTCGTTACGTCAACCCCTCTCCGTACCTTTTTTATCTGGACCTGGGAGACATGACGCTCATCGGCGCTTCTCCCGAGACGATGGTGCGTCTCGAAGACAAAACGGCTCACCTGTGTCCCATTGCCGGAACCCGGCCCCGGGGGGTTTGCGCCGCCGAAGACGATGCGTTGGCAAAAGCCCTTCTTCAAGACGAAAAGGAGCGGGCGGAACACATTATGCTGGTGGACCTGGGACGAAACGATCTGGGGCGCGTCGCTTCAACCGGGAGTGTCCGCGTCACGCGTCTTTTGCATGTGGAACGCTACAGTCACGTCATGCACCTGGTGTCGGATGTGTCCTGTAAAATGGCTCCCGGAACCGATGCGTGGGACCTGCTGCAGGCGGTTTTTCCGGCGGGCACCCTTACCGGTGCACCCAAGGTGCGGGCCATGGAGATCATCGATGAACTGGAGGGCGCCCCCCGGGGCCCCTATGGCGGTGCCGTGGGATACGTGTCCTTTTCGGGCAACATGGATTTTGCCATCACCATCCGGACCGCCCGGATTGAAAACGGACGATTGATGCTCCGAGCCGGTGCCGGGATCGTTGCGGACTCGGATCCGGAACGCGAATATATGGAAACCGTCCATAAAGCCGAAGCCGTGAACCAGGCGCTTCAATTGATTTACCGGCAAAAAAATGCATCCAAAGAGGATCGGTCCCGTGATCGCCGTCATCGATAACTACGATTCCTTTACCTACAACCTGGTGCAATATTTCCGGCAACTCGTACCGGATATCCGGGTTTTCAGAAACGACGCCGTCAGCGTCGCTGCCCTGGAGAGGATGAAACCCCGCGCCGTCGTCATTTCACCGGGACCCGGCAATCCAAGTACGGCCGGGATTTCGCTGGAGCTGATCCTCCGGTTCGCCGGAAAAATCCCGATCCTGGGGGTCTGCCTGGGGCACCAGGCCATTGCCCAAGCGTTCGGCGGAAAGATCGTTCCGGCGGGGCGCCTGGTGCATGGAAAAACGTCTTTCATCCATCACGATCAAAAAACGTTGTTCCGGGATTTGGATTATCCCTTTGAAGCCACGCGGTACCATTCCCTGATCGTGGAATCCAAAAGCCTCCCGGAGTCTTTGTCGGTGAGCGCATGGACTTTGGAAGGGGAAATCATGGGGATCCGGCACCG
>CAZQUR010000044.1:0-22400 GCA_964596535.1 uncultured Desulfobacteraceae bacterium | reverse complement strand
TCTTTTTCCCGTAAACGCCTTCAGGGAAAGGCGTCGAAGTGAACACCCACCCGTAATCCGGCCGAGCTTTGAATCAATGGCACTTGATGGCTTTGCCGCCGGTGGCCTTGTTGAGCCGATCCAGGTATCGTCCCCATAGGCCTTTTTGCCGGGGTTTGGGTATTTTTTTTGCTTTCAAGCAGCGTTCCGGATGTCGTTTGAACTCGTTCAGACAAGCCTCCACGCAGAAATAGTATTTTTGACCCTTGTAAAGGGTCGCAAGTTTTGGATCAGGATTGTGGACCCTCATTCCGCATACGGGATCGATGGGAACATCGGTTTTTTGGAGATTTGGATGGTTTTCACAACAATGCATGGTCTTCCTCCTTTTGTTTCGGTTCGATGTATATCACAATGTAACAGCAAAAAGCATGCCACGCCCCCAAAAAAGCGTAAAACAGCTTGATATTATTGATAAATAAATTAAAGTGAATACGGGATGGAACGTTTTTAGGGAGTATAGAGAGGGGATGCGGGTAAAAAGGCGCCGCATCGGTATGACGCCGGGCCGAAATCTCAATCGTTCAGACCGGCGGGAAGTCCTCTTGGCGTCAGCCGGAGATGTCGAGCATCCGCTGCACGGCCTTCAGGGCGGGTCTTCGAATCTCTTCGGGGACCTTGACTTCCCCTTCCATCTTTTCCAGGCTTCGGATCACATCCGCCAGGGTAATCTTTTTCATGTTTTTGCACAACATCTTTTCCGAAGCCGGATAAAATGCTTTTCCCGGATTGTCCTTTTTTAAAGGGTATAATAGTCCTGTCTCGGTCCCCACGATGAACGCCTTATGGTGCGATTCCCGTGCAAAGCGCAGCATTCCGGAAGTGCTGCGGATTGCATCGGCCAAGGCCAATACCTCGGGGCGGCATTCGGGATGGGCCATGAAGACGGCGTCCGGATGGGCCTTTCTGGCCTTTTCCACGTCTCCGGGCTTGAGCACGTCGTGGGTGGGACAGAAGCCGTCCCAGAAGTGGATTCTCTTTTGGGTGCGCGCGGCCGCGTATTGGGCCAGGTTCCGGTCCGGCGTCATCAGGACCGTGTCGGCATCAAGGCTTTCCACCACTGCAACGGCGTTGGCCGAGGTGCAGCAGATGGTGGAAAGGGCCTTCACGTCCGCTGTGGAGTTGACATAGGTGACCACGGGCATGGGCGGAAGAGACCGGATCTTTTCTTCAAGGGCCTCGGCGGTGATCATGTCCGCCATCAGGCACCCGGCATCGGTGCGCGGCAGGAGCACGGTCTTGTCCGGAGAGAGGATGGACGCGGTTTCGGCCATGAAGTGCACGCCGCAAAAGACGATCACCTTGGCATCGGTGGCCGCGGCTTTCCGGCTCAACTCCAGGGAATCGCCGCACAAATCGGCCGCCTCCTGGATTTCGGGGGGCTGGTAGTTGTGGGCCAAGAGGATCCCCCGGCGTTCTTCCAACAGGCGCCGGACGGTTTCGTGTTCCCGGGTCATGGCTTATCATTCTCCTTCCAGCTCGAACACCTCGGCGGACTCGGGGATTTTCATTTGAAACAAATCTTCGTCAAGGGTCAGGTCGAATCGGTAATCCGACAAGGTGATTTGGGTTTTGTCATTGTAAGGATTTCGGGTGACGATGCGGATGATCTGAAAGGTTTCCGGGTCCACCGAAACCAAAAGTTCGACCAAATCCGGCACGGGTTCTTTGGGCGTCAGGCGTAACACCGCCGGCAGATTGGGTCGGTGGGATTCCAGGGTGACCCGGAACGCCTTTTTCAGCGTGCGGATGTCGGACAAAAAACTCCCTCCCTGGCCGCCGCCCAGGTAGGCCGGGGCTTTTCCTCTCATGACCTGGTTGTCGAGGGGCCGGTATATCCAAAGGGTCTTGCCGTCGGTGATGATGGTCTGTTTTTCCGGGGTCTCGTACTCCCAGCGCATCCGGTCCGGCGGCTTGACGAAAATCTTCCCCGACGCCGTATCGGTGATATCCATGGCCGCCAGGGTGGAGGTTTGATGGAAGCGGGCCGAAAAAGCGGTATCGGCATAGCACGTTTCGATCCCCGCAAGAAGGGCCTTGATCGCGGCGGGGTCCCCGGCGGTGCCGGATGTTTTTTCCGATGCGGCGCCGGCGCAAATACCGCCGGCGACCCCCAAAAAAACCGCCAAGCATGCCGGGAGGATGCGCTTTCGAAGGAACGAGACCTTTGCAAAACGCACCTTTTTGCAAAGGTCTCGGAACGTCATTTTCGCCTTACTCTCCATGGTGTTCGAAAAGCCAAAAGCAGATCCGGTCGAGGATATCGATTTTTTGCATCAGGTCGAAGGGGTCCACATGCGGGAGCCGAAGCCCCGACAACATCCGCGTTTCCGGATTTTTCTCATGCATCTCCCGGGTCGCGGCCGCCCCTTTTTCCAGCCCCTTCCGGTAGAGATCCCGCCTTCGGCGCAGGCTTTCGTAAAGATCGTCTTCATCCCCCGGTGCTTCCAAAAAATCAAGGAAAAAAGAAAACGAAGAAAACGCTTCCGGGGCATCCATGGGAAAGTGCGTAAAAAACCGGCTCAGGGCGTCGATCCCGAACCGGTTCTCTCCGGCCCGGCTTTGGCGGATCATGGCTTTGATTCGATGGGCGATCCGCGCGGCGTCGGACGGCATTTGCGAACCCGGTTCCCGGGGACAAAAGGCCGTGTCGACGGCGGTTACCATTCGGGGATCCAGGCGGCGGGAGATGCAAAGTTTTTCGATGAACACCCTCGCCGCGTCCGGGTCAATGGCCGCCTCCAGGGCCGGCGCGCCCCCCGGCAGGATAAAAAGGGCCCGGGGCTGCATTTCCATCACCCGGTCCAGGATCCGGCCCACGTCTTTTTCATCCAGGGGGGTCTTTTCCAGGAGCGGTTCCAATTCAATGCGGATGGCTTCATCCGGCGAAAACAATAAAGAGGCCAAGGACGCCTTTTCCTCATGTTCCGAATCGGTAAGGATCCGTTCCAGTGCCGATAGATCGGCGAGCGTGTTTTCCATGTAGCGGTGCATCTTTTCGGTCACGGGAACACCTTCGGCAAAGTACCGAACAATCCGTTGGGCCGCCTCCCGGCAGACCGCTTCTTTTCCGGTGGGGTTTCGACCGGTCATCGGCTTACAGGTACCGGGCCATTTTCATCATCAAGTCGTGTTTGCCCATCTGCCCCACGAGACTTTCCACAAGGCGGCCGTTATCGAATACCAGCGTATTGGGGACACTCATGATGTCGTAGCGGCCGGCGGTTTGGGGGCTTTGGTCCACGTTGAGTTTTCCGACCCGGATCCGTCCCTTGGCGGCGGCGGCGAATTCATCGATGACGGGGAACATGGCCCGGCAGGTGGGACACCACGGGGCCCAGAAAAAGACCAGGGCCGGCAGCGGAGAGCGGAGCACTTTGGATTCGAAATCAGCGTCGGTGAACATCATGGGCTGGGGAAGAAGAACCGCCTGGGTGTCGAGAGGTTGCCCGCAGCGGCCGCATTTGGCGGGCAACCCCGCCTTTTGGGGCGGAACCCGATTTTTGGCCTTGCAGGACAAACAGCGGATTTTGAATGCATCCTTTTCAGCCATCAGCACTTTCTCCAAGACGGGTTTTACGGCATGACGCCGTACACTTTTAACTTCTTGTGCAGGGTCTTGCGGGTGATGCCCAGCCGCCGGGCCGCCTCGCTTTTGTTTCCGCCGGCGGCCTGCAGTGTGTTTAAAATAGTGAGCTTTTCCACTTCGTCAAGCGGCAGGTTGGCCATGGTTTGTGAATCAAGGGTGTTGTCTTTTTCCGGTTCTTCCTGAACAGGGGATTCCGGGAGCATGGAAAGATCCGTCTCGGCGATCATTTCGCTTTTCGACAATACCACGGCCCGTTCCACGGCGTTCATGAGTTCCCGGACGTTTCCCGGCCAGTCGTACCGGATGAGCCGATCCATGGCGCCGGGCGTGAATCCTTTGATGGTCTTTTGATTCTTGGCCGAAAGGGTTTCGAGGAAGTGCTGGGCCAGAAGCGGAATGTCCGGCCGCCGTTGCCGCAGGGGCGGCACCTCCAGGTTGATGACGTTGAGCCGGTAAAACAGATCCTCCCGGAACTTTCCCTCCTGGACCCATTCCTCCAGGTTCCGGTTGGTGGCGGTGATCATGCGGACATCCACCTGGAGGACCTGGTCTCCCCCCACCCGGGTGACTTCCCGCTCCTGGAGGACCCGCAAGAGCTTCACCTGCATGGGCAGCGACATTTCGCTGATCTCGTCCAGAAACAACGTCCCTCCGTGGGCTTGGACGAACCGGCCTTCCTTGCGGCGGTCGGCGCCTGTGAAGGCCCCTTTTTCATGGCCGAAAAGCTCCGACTCCAAAAGCGTTTCCGTGATGGCCGCACAGTTGATCTTCACAAAGGGTCCGTTTTTCCGGTGGCTGTTGAAATGGATGGCGCCGGCGATGAGTTCCTTGCCGGTCCCCGATTCCCCGGTGATCAACACCGTGGCCTCCGACGGGGCCACCTGGGCCACGGTCTCCAGGAGGCGGACCACGGGTTCGCTCTGGCCGATGAGGTTCCGGCGGTCGAAGTGCGCACCCAGGCTTTCTTTCAGGAGCCGGTTTTCCTCCTTGAGGCGCGTATGTTCCATGGCCCGTTCCATGGTGAGTCTCAGCTTATCGAAGTCCAGGGGCTTGGTCAGGTAGTCGTAGGCGCCCTTTTTGAGGGTCGACACCGCGGTCTCCACCGAAGAATAGGCGGTCATGATGATCACGGGGATGGCCGGGTTGAAGGCCTTGATCCGATCCAGGGCCTCGATACCGGACACCTTGACCATCCGGATGTCCATGAGGACCAGGTCAAAGGGCCGCTTCTCCACGGCGTCGACGGCGCCGGATCCGTCATCGGCCTCGACGATTTCGTATCCCCATTCCGAAAGGAGGACTTTCAGCATGGAGCGGTGGGCCGCATCGTCGTCCACGACCAGAACGGTGTTGGGTCTTTTCATCATCTTTCCCTGTCGGCAGCCTCGAACACGAGGGTAACGGTGGTCCCTTTTCCCGGCCGGCTGTCAAACTGAATAGGGGTCCCATGGGCTTCCAGGATATTGTGCACGATGGCCAGTCCCAGGCCCGTCCCCGTGGGTTTGGTGGTAAAATAGGGATCGAAGATATGGGAAAGATCCTCCGGATTGATCCCCGCACCCGTATCCCGGATCCGGATTTCCACTTCCTTGGATTCGTTTTTTTTCACGGCGGAAACAAGGAGGCGCCCCCCCGGATCCATGGCCTCCAGGGCGTTCAGGTACAGGTTCAACAGCACCTGGGAGATCCGTTCCGGATCCATGACGGCTTGCGTATCCACCGGTACCTGGACCTTAATATCGATCCCCTTTTCCTTTGCCTGGCGTTCCACGAGCTTGACCGAATCCGCGATAAAGGACTCGAGGATGACCCCTCTCTTTTTGATGGTCACGGGTCGCGCAAAATCGAGGAGTTGCCCCACCACCTTGTTGAGGCGGTCCACCTCCTGGATCATGATGCCGGAGATCTGCCGGTCTTCGGGTTTTTCCCGGTAGCGTTCCTTGAAATAGACGGCGAACCCCTTGATGGAACTCAAGGGGTTCCGGATTTCATGGGCCACGCCCGCGGCCAGGCGCCCTACGGCGGCCAAGCGCTGACTCCGGGCGATCTCTTTTTTCAGGGCCCGGACTTCCGTGAGATCCTTGAAAAGGACCAGGTGTCCCAGTTTTTGTCCGTCATCCTCTTGCATGCCGGAAACGATAATCTCCAGGGGAATGCGCTCCCCGGTCTTGAGGGTGCAATCGATCTCCTTTTCCACCGGAATCTCGATTGTCGGTTCCTGCATCAGATCCGTCATTTCCCGGGGCAGGATCTCCCGAATATTCCGGCCCGTTGCTTCGGTTGTCCGGAGGCACAAAAGGGAGGCTCCCACAGGGTTCAGGGAGGCGATTTTTCCGGTGGCGTCCGTGGCGAGCAGGCCGATGGGCATGTTCTCCACCACGTTGTCGGAAAAGGCCTTGATCCGGGAAAGGGACATCCGGGCGGCCCGGTAGTTTTGGGCCAGAAAAAGGAGGATCACCCCGGCGAAACCGATGAACAGAAGGATCACCCCCATGATCACCGTATGCCGGGTGTCGGCCTTCACGGCCTCTTCCACGGATTGCATGTCCAGCCCCACGAAAATGACGAGGCCGGGGAGGCGCCCGTCGGGCCTTTTTTCCATAAGGGAATCGAAGAGCCGTTCGAACATCATCCTGCCGTGACGCCGCCCCATCATGGGGCCGGAAGAGGCAAACCGGCTCACCACCTCGAAAACCCGTTGATCGCCTTGGGTTTCCACCACCCGCCACTGGATGGTGTCGGATTCGTAGAGGCCTTTCAGATCGATTTCCTCCCCGTGTTTTCCCCCGATCCGGGAAGGATCGTCATGGGCCAGGACGTTTCCCTGGGTGTCGGTGACCAGCAGGTAGGCGATGTCGGGCTGCTGGGCGGTTTCGGTCAAAAGCCGCTGCAACTGGAACCCGTCCCAGTGCATTCCCATCATGCCCGTCCGGGTTCCGGCTTCAAAGGCCCGGATGAGAGCCGCTCCTTTTTCCAGAAGAAGACGGGAACTGCTCTCCTTTTCCCGGTTGATGTTTTCAAAGGTCAAAAAGGCGAATATGGGAAACAGCACCGCCACTGCCCCGATAAATACCCAGGGGGGAAGGATTGCCCAGAGTTTGTTCTTAAAGGGTTTCAAATTCATGTCCTGATAGTAAGCAAAAAAGGTGCCATTCCCCGGGCCGCCATCGGAGGCGCAACTGGATATATTGTATCCGATTGGTAAAAATTGAAAAGCACATGGATACTTTTTATCCACCATCCGAAAAAAAATCACAAGGAAAAAGTTGACGGTGAACGGTGAAAAGTGAACAGTGAACAGTGAAAGGTAAACGGTGAGATTCGAATCTTTGAATCTTTGAATCTTTGAATCTTTGAATCTGGCACGGCTTTCGCATGATGTTGATGCGGTTTCTATCCCCCGCGCGTTGCAAAAGTTGCAATTGGAATTAGTTTAAGAGGTTGAGTAAGATTCGATTTACCGTTTACCGAAAAAAGAGGCGACAGGAGGAAAAAATGAACAATTTCACATCAGGGAAGCGTTTTTCGCCGAAAACGTCAAAGGGGGCAACGGCTGCACTGCTGGTGGTGTCCCTGCTGACCTTTGTTTTTCTGGCCCCGTTCCCGGCAAAAGGGACCGTGGAAAAAGACGCCTTTTTGGTCCCGAAAACCTTCAGCAAGCTGGCGGAGGAGGCCAGTCCGGCGGTGGTGAATATCCGGACGGTCAAGACCATCAAGGGCGGCGGCCAGGTGTTTCGGCACTTCATGCGGCCCCCCATGGGTCCCAATGACCCCTTCCATGAATTCTTCGAACGGTTCTTCGGAGATGAACGGCAGCGGGAATTCAAGCAGCGGAGCTTGGGGTCCGGGTTTATCATCGACAAGGAAGGCTACATCGTCACCAACAACCACGTCATCGAGGACGCCGATGAAATCCGGGTCCAGTTGAGGAACGAAAAGGAATACGATGCCGAAATCGTGGGGAGAGATCCCAATACCGACCTTGCCCTTATTAAAATCAAGGGTCCGAAGAATCTTCCGGTCATGAAACTGGGAGATTCGGACACCGTCAAGGTGGGGGAATGGGTGGTGGCAATCGGAAATCCCTTCGGCCTGGATCATACGGTGACGGCCGGGATCGTCAGTGCCAAGGGCCGGGTCATCGGGGCAGGTCCCTATGATGATTTTATCCAAACGGATGCGTCCATCAACCCGGGAAACAGCGGGGGGCCGCTTTTGAACCTTGAGGGAGAAGTGATCGGCATCAACACCGCCATTGTCGCCAGCGGTCAGGGGATCGGCTTTGCCATTCCCATCAATATGGCCCTGGGGATCGTGGAGCAGCTCCGTCAGACAGGAGAGGTGACCCGCGGATGGCTGGGCGTCGGCATCCAGGATGTGAAGGGCGAGGTGGCGGAGTATTACGGCCTTGAAGAAGGGGAAGGAGTACTGGTGGCCCAGGTCTTTCCCGGAGATCCGGCGGAAAAGGCCGGGATCCAACCCCAGGATATCATCCTGGAGGTGAATGGAAAGAAGGTGGGGAGCAGCCGGGAATTGAGTCGGTTGATCGCGGATATCGGCGTCGGGGAAGACGTCAGGATTAAACTGCTGCGAAACGGCAAGGAAAAGACCATCTCCGTGACCATTGCCAAACGGGAAGACACCCGCGCGGCGGCGGAAAAACCCCGGAAGGAAACCGAGGCGCAGATCGGGATCCAGGTGGCGGATCTGACGCCGGAGATGGCGAACCGTCTAAATCTTCCCGATACCCAGGGCGTCGTGGTGGTGGACGTGGCCACCGGAAGCAAGGCCGAAGCCGCCGGGATCATGCAGGGGGATGTGATCAAAGAAATCAATCACATGCCCACCCATTCGGTAAAAGCCTTCAAGGAAGCCTTGGACAAGGTGAACGCCGGCGAGACCCTCCAGATGTTTATCCTGAGAAAGAACATGGGATTCCTCGTGGTCAAAATGACCCGGTAGCCGTGAATGGCGAACGGTGTACGGTTGTAGGGCCGGATTTTATATTCCCGCCAAGGCGAGGACAGGGCTGCCGTAAGGTGCCGGTCGTTTTTTCGACGGGGTGTAAAACCCCGCCGTACAATAAAATGTAGGGCCGGATTTTACATCCGGCCGTGACGAGTGAATCGTGACGCGTGACGTGAGATGACGCGTGACGGATGCAACGCGGGGTGTCCGATGAATGATGATGAAAAGGCCCGGAAGGGCTGAACCGTGTTCAAGAGCCTTCAACTGAAGCTGGCGGTTTTCCTGCTTCTCCCCACCGCCCTGATTCTGGCGGGTGTCGGGCTTACAGGATTCATCTTTGCCCGGGACGCCATCCTGGATGAATGGCGGGAAGTGGCGGTCCTCAAGCTCCAGCGCGCCGCACATCAGATCGACATGCGGCTCGAAAAACCCCTCGGTCTCATCGAAATGTTCTATTTAACCGGGGACAGTCTGGACGGTTATGCCCTCCAGGAGCGGATTATCGAACGGCTCAAGGAACTGGAGGGCGTTAAAAATGTCCGGCTCGAATTTTTAGACGATGCCGTGGCCGCCGTACAGGAATCCATGCGCGGTATGGGCTCGGGCCGCCGGATGGCCGGGAGAGGGATGATGCGTTTTCACCAGGCCCGGTTCGTGGAAGTGACGCCACCCCATCATGATGTGAATACCGGGTACGAGACGGTTTCCCTGATCTCTACCTTCAAGGATGCTGCAGGCCGTGAAGTGGGGAAGCTGGAGGTGGAGGTTCGATTCGACCATCTCCTCAAGGACATCCAAACGCTGGGATGGTGGCAAAGTGATATCGCCGGCCTGGTGGACGATTCCGGCGCATACCTGGCCCACACCGAGGCGGCCCGGGAGGAGGGGCACCTCCGGTTTGGTGAAAATGGAGACGGGGTGGAGACGGCGATGCTGGCCGCCATGAAACACACCTCTTCCGGCACGGTCATCGGCAAAGGCCATCCTCCCGAACGCGTGGGGGGCTTTTGCCGGCTGGAGCTCGCACCCTGGACCCTGGTGCTGTTTGCGCCGGGCAAGACGATTTTAGCACCCATCCTCCGTTTTCGAAGCTATTATGCCGCCGCCGGGTTTTTGAGCATCGCCGTGGTGCTGATCCTGATACGATGGATCGGCGGAAAACTGGTGCGCTCCATCAAAGAAATCGCCGGCGCTGCGGAGGCGGTTGCCGGCGGCACCTACGGTCCTGCCTTGGAAATCACAAGCCGGGACGAAGTGGGCCTGCTGCGGGAACGGTTCAACGCCATGGTGGAGGGCTTGAAGGAAAAAGACTTTATCACCAACACATTCGGCCGCTACATGGACCCGGAAATCGCCCGGGACCTGCTAAATCGCCCCGGTGCGACCCGGCTGGGTGGAGAGAAGCGGGAGGTGGTGATTTTAATATCGGATATTCGGGGCTTTACTCTTGCGATGGAACCCCTTGATCCGGAATCGGTCATCCGGATCCTGAACATCTATTATGCGCACATGCTGAAAGCGATACGGATGCACCGGGGGATTGTCGTGGATTTTTTCGGTGACGGCGTTCTGGTCTTTTTCGATCCCCTGGAAGATCCCGTGGAGCCGGTGCTCCATCGCGCCGTATGTTGTGCATGGATGATGCAAGAGGCCATGGTCCCTTTCAATCAGGCCATGCTATCCCGGGGGTCGCCCGAACTGGAAATGGGAATCGGTCTCCATGTCGGAGAAGTGGTGGTGGGAAACATCGGATCCGAAACCCGGGCAAAGTACGGCATCGTGGGCACGGCGGTGAATATCACCCAGCGCATTCAGATGGAGGCGAAGGGGGGTCAGATCCTCCTTTCAGAAGCGGCTTACGCCCGCATCAAAGACAAGGTGACGATGAGTGGTTCTTTCCAACGTCACTTGAAAGGTATTCAGGAAGACATGGGCCTGCACGTGCTTGAAAGGGCGGGTGGATGTCCGGACGTTTCCGGGGAAGGCCCTCGTGAGGAACTCCGTTCATGAACACAGGATGGGTGAGACATGGGTTATGGATTACGGTTCTGTTCCTTATGACGGGATGCATGATGATGGGGCCGGACTACCGCCGGCCCGACCTGCCTCCGGCAACACCCGCAGTGTACCAGCATGCCCCCGAAGCCCCGGGACCGGAAGAGGCGGGCGGACGGTGGTGGACGACCTTCAACGACCCGGAGCTCAACCGGATCGTTGGAGAAACCCTGGCGAACAATTGGGACCTGGAAAAAGCCGCCGCGAGGGTCCTCGAAGTCCGGTCCCGGTTACGCATCACGTCTGCAAAACGGTATCCGAGCCTCGATCTGACGGCCGGCGTCCAGAGCCAGCGTCGGACAACAAGCCAGGTGCGTGTGGAATCGGGGAAGATCCTTACACAAGACGTCACGCGCACCACCGACCTTTACAGCCTTTCTGTGCCGGCCACCTTTGAAATCGACCTGTGGGGCCGGATTGCCCGGGCCGAGGAAGCCGCCCGGGCCGATCTGCTCCAGGCCCGGGAGAATCGGCGCACCGTGGCCCAGACGGTGGTCAGCGAGGCCGTATCCCTTTATCTGGAGATGGAGGCCCTGGAGCGGCGCATCCAGATCACGGAAAAGACGATAGAAAGTTACCGGCAGTCCCTGGCGTTTGTGGAGAATCGCTACAATCGGGGGCTCACCAGTGTCCTGGACGTGCGGCAGGCCCGGCGGACCCTGGCCCGGGCCGAATCGCTCTTGCCCCCTTTGGTCCAGGAACTGGGGCGTGTTCAGCAAAGGCTGGCGGTCCTGGCCGGAAAGTATCCGGAAACCCGGCCGCCCCGGCTCCAGCCCGAAACCTATTTTCAGCGCATGAAGGCGGTGCCGCCGGGGATTCCCTCGGATCTGCTGCTGCACCGGCCGGACGTGCGGGCCGCAGAGGCCCGGCTCATGGCCCTCAACGCCCGGGTGGGGGCTGCCGTGGCCGGTCGATTCCCAAGGATTAGCCTCACCGGGAGCTTCGGGTATACCAGCGAGGAACTGGATCGGCTCTTCAATCCTTCCAGCCAGTTGTGGAACCTGGCCGCCGGGCTGGTGCAGCCGCTCTTTGACGCCGGTGAACTCGAGGCGGAACAAACGGCTGCCGAGGCACGGTATGCCCAGGGGGTCGCCGACTATGCCAAGACGGTTTTGACGGCGTTTGCCGAAGTGGAAGGCGCATTGTTGACCCGGAAACAGCAGATGGCCCGCCGGTATCGGACGGTGCGGTTCCTTGAAGAAGCCCGGGCCACCCGCGACGCCGCCGAAAGCCGTTACCGCCGCGGATTGGCGGATTATCTTTCCGTCCTGGAGGCCCAGCAAACCCTGTATCAGGCCGAAGAGACCCTCGTCCTGGTGGATTTGGCCATATTCACCAACCGCGTCACCCTCCACCGGGCGCTGGGCGGGGGATGGGAGAATAGTGAAAAGTAAACAGTGACAAGTGACGAGTGGGAAGAAAGGTGAACGGTGAAAGGTGAGCGGTGAATGGGTAGGGCGGCATTTTACATGCCGCCGGAAGATGATGATCCGTTTTGCGGCGGGGTGTAAACCCCCGCCGTACGAAGCACCCTAAAATGTAGGGCCGGGTTTTATACCCGGCCGGCATGCGCGGCTGGACCACCAAAGAAACCAAACAGACCAGAAAGACCGGACAAGGCGTAAAACAATGAGAGGTAAATGGAAACGATCCCTTTTCCAGGCAGGCGTGGTGGCACTGTTTCTGTTTCTGGGATTTGTGGGCATGAAAAGCCTTATCGCCGGAAAACCCGAAATGGAAAAGGCGAAGCGGCCGGCACCCGTCATGGCTGTTCGGGTGCTCCCGGTGGCGCCGAAACCCTCCACGGTCATTGTGAAAGGGGAGGGGACCGTCAAGCCCCGCAGTGAAATCAACCTCGTCCCCCAGGTCAGTGGGAAAGTCCTCGAGGTCTCGGGCACCCTTGTTGACGGGGGGCGTTTTCAAAAAGGCGAGATCCTCCTTCGGATCGACCCGGCGGACTACCGGCTGGCATTGACCCTCGCCGAGGCCAAGGTCAAGGATGCCGAAAGCCGTTTGCAGGTGACCCGGGAAGAAGCCGCGGCAGCCCTGGAAGAATGGAACGAACTGCACCCGCCCGGGAGCCCCGATGCCGCAGAAGCGCCGCCCCTGGTCCTCAAAGTGCCCCAATTGAAGGCGGCCGAAGCCAGGCTGGAGGCCGAAAGGGCGGAACTGAAAAAAGTCGAATTGCACCTGGAGCGGACCGTTCTCCGGGCGCCGTTTAACGGCATTGTGAAGGAAGAAAACGTGGATGTGGGCCAGTACGTGGTGGCGGGACAATCCCTGGCCGCCCTTTTTTCCACGGATGCCGTGGAGATTGTGGTCCCCTTCGAGGACCGGGACCTGTCCTGGTTTCATGTGCCGGGATTCACACCCGGTGAGGAAAAGGGATCCTCTGCTCGGGTGAAGGCCCGGCTCGCCGGAAAGGAATGGGCCTGGGAAGGGAAGGTGGTGCGCACCGAAGGGAAGATGGATGAGCGGACCCGGATGATCAACGTCGTTATCCGGGTGGAACGGCCCTACGACCGGAAGCCGCCCTTGGCCGTAGGCCTTTTCGTTCAGGTGGAAATCGAGGGGATCGTCCTTCCCAAAGCCGTACGGATTCCCCTGGCATCCCTGCGGGGGGAGGACACGGTCTGGGTGGTGGATGAAAATAGCCGCCTTCGATACCGGCAGGTCGTTCCGGGACGCATCGACAGGGATGCCGTTCTGATCACCGAGGGTCTGGAAGGCGGGGACCGGGTGGTGGTTTCCGGGCATGCCGCGGTCACCGACGGCATGGCGGTGCGGGTCCTCGACGGGAAAGGCGGGTCCGCGTCATGAAATCCATGGTGGCCTGGTTCGCGAAAAACCATGTGGCGGCCAACCTGCTCATGATCTTCTTTTTGTTTGTCGGGGGGATCACCGCCTTCACCATGAAGGTGGAGGTCTTCCCCGAGATTTCCACGGATCGCATCTCCGTGACCACGGCCTATCCGGGCGCCTCCCCGGCGGAGGTGGAGGAGGGGGTGCTGCGCCTCGTCGAAGAAAAGGTGGCGGGACTGTCCGGGATCAAGCGGATCGATTCCATCGCCCGGGAAGGATTCGGCGCCGTCACCATCGAGGTGATGAACGATTGGGACATCAAACAGCTCCTGGACGATGTGAAGGCCGAAGTGGACCGGATCACCACCTTTCCCCAGGAGGCCGAAAAACCGGTCATCCGGGAAGTGATCCGCCAGACCCACGTCATCAGCCTGGCCCTTTACGGAGATGCCTCGGAAGCGACCCTGAAGCATCTGGCCGAACAGGTCAAAGACGACATCACCAATTTGCCGGGGATCACCCTGGCCGAAATTTCGGGCACCCGGGAGAGTGAAATCCACATCGAAATTTCGGAAAACACCCTGCGGCGGTACCAGTTGACCCTGGGGCAGGTGGCCGAAGCCGTGAAAAACGCCAGCCTGGATCTTCCCGCGGGGAGCGTCAAGACCGCTTCGGGGGAGATCCTGATCCGGACCAAGGGCCGGCGGTACCATGCCGCGGATTACCGGGATGTGGCGGTGCTGACGCGGTCCGACGGCAGCAAAGTCACCCTGGGGCGGATCGCCCGGCTCAAGGAAGGCTTCGAGGATGTGGATCTTGTCTCCCGGTTCATGGAAAAGCCCGCCGTCGTCATCAACGTGTATCGGGTCGCGGATCAGAATGTCCTGAAGGTGGCCGCTGCCGTGAACGGCTACGTCACCCAAATCCGGGACCGCCTCCCGGCGGGGGTGGCCATCGACGTGTACCGGGACCGGTCCGAGGTGCTGAAAAGCCGCCTCAACCTCCTTTTGAAAAACATGGCCTGGGGACTGATCCTGGTGAGCCTCCTTTTGGGGTGGTTTTTGGACCGGAAACTCGCCTTCTGGGTCACCCTGGGGATTCCCATATCCTTCATGGCCGGCATCTGGGCGCTGCCCCGGTTTGATGTCTCCCTCAATATGGTCTCCCTTTTTGCCTTCATCATGGTGCTGGGCATCGTTGTGGACGACGCCATTATAGTGGGGGAAAACGTTTATCGGAAACAGGAGGAGGGAAAGGACGCCATGGCGGCGGCCGTGGAAGGGACCCTGGAGGTGGGGCGTCCCGTCATCTTCGCCGTCCTCACCACCGTGGCCGCCTTCTATCCGTTGCTCATCGGCACGGGACACATGGGGAAACGGATGAGCCATATCCCCATCGTGGTCATCCTGGTCCTTTTCGGGTCCCTGGTGGAGGCCCTTTTCATCCTCCCGGCCCACCTGGAGGCAAGCCGGCGGAAAGCCGCGGCCGCAAACCGCATCCCCAAAGAAAAGCGCACGGCCCGATGGCTGCGATGGGTCATCGAGCATCCTTACGCCCGGGCCGTGTCCCTCTGCGTGAAGTGGCGGTACGCCACCGTGGCCCTGGGCCTGGCAATCCTTTTTCTCACCTGGGGGGTCTGGAAAGGCGGATGGCTCAAGTTTACGTTTTTTCCCAAGGTGGAAAGCGACACCCTTACCCTTTATCTGACCATGCCCGTGGGAACGCCCATGGAGCAAACCCTGAAGACCGTCCAACGCCTGGAGCAAAACGCCCGGGAAGCCATGGAAGCAGCGGATCGGGATCGTGCCGAAGGGGATCCGCCCCTTTTGGAATATACGGCCTCCCTCATCGGCATGCACGCCGGGCGGGGCCCCCACGCCGGCGCCCCGGATTCCGGGGGGCACCTGGCCCAGGTGCATGTCCAGCTGCTGGAAGGGGAGAAGCGCCGCATGAGCGCCACGGAGCTGGCCCGGATCTGGAGGAACAAAGTGGGGCCGGTACCCGAAGCCGAGGCCGTGTCCTTCCAGAGCGCCCTTTTTTCCGCCGGGAATCCCGTGGAAGTTCATCTTTCCATCGAGGACCACGGGCAGCTCCCGGCCGCCGCCGACGCCCTCAAGGCGGAACTGCGGAGCATCCCGGGGGTGTTCGATATCGAGGACAGCTTCCTTCCCGGAAAAGAAGAGATGCAGCTCAAACTCAAGCCCGCGGCCCGGTCCCTGGGACTGACCCTCAATGATCTGGCCCGGCAGGTCCGCCACGCTTTTTACGGCGCCGAGGCCCTGCGGTTCCAGCGGAACCAGGACGAAGTGAAGGTCCTGGTGCGGTATCCGGAAGAAGAGCGCCGATCCCTCGGGCACGTGGAGGAGATGCGGATCCGGACGCCCTCAGGGCATGAAGTCCCCTTCGGCCAGGTGGCCGAGGTGAAGATGGCCCGGGGATACGCCTCCATCGAACGGGCCCAGAGACTGCGGGTGATCAAGGTCATGGCCGACGTGGATGAAACGGCGGTCAATGCCAACGAGGTACGGCGGCACCTGGAATCCCGGTATCTCCCGGCGTTGAAAGAGCGCTTCCCGAGCCTCCGCTACACCATGGAGGGGGAGGGAAAGGAGCAGAAGGAATCCATGACCGACGTCCTCAAGGGGTTCACCATCGCCCTGTTCGCCATATACGCCCTCCTGGCGATTCCGTTTAAATCCTTTACCCAGCCCCTGGTGGTGATGTCCGCCATCCCCTTCGGGATCATCGGCGCCATGGCCGGGCACCTGATCATGGGAGTAAATCTCAGCCTCTTGAGTCTCTTCGGGATGGTGGGGCTTTCCGGCGTGGTGGTGAACGATTCCCTTGTGCTCATCGACAAGGCCAACCGATTGCGGGAAGACGGACGGACGTCCATGGAGGCCATCCTCCAGGCCGGACGCTTGCGCTTTCGGGCCGTCATCCTGACGTCCCTGACCACTTTTGCAGGGCTGATGCCCATGATCCTGGAGCGCAGCGTGCAGGCCCAGTTTTTGATCCCCATGGCGGTGAGCCTGGGGTTCGGCGTGCTTTTTGCCACCGGAATCACGCTCCTTTTGGTCCCGTGCGGCTACATGATCCTGGAAGATATCCACACCGGCTTCTCTACGGCAAAAAAGTGGATACTGGGAGTTCCTGCCGAAATCGAGCAATAGGCTGGCACAAAGATTGCTTCTTTGTAAAGTGACCGTTTGCCGTTTAAACGGAATTTGCTGTAAGGAGAAGATCATGAAACAAAAGATACGGAATCGATGGTGGCCGGGGGGTTTTTCCGGCATTGCCGCCTTTTTGCTTTTTACCCCCGTTGCATGGGCCCAAAGGGGTTACGGCGGCTGGGGGATGGGCCCCGGCATGATGCCCGGCTGGGGCGGCGGCTGGGGCGGCGGCTGGCTCATGATCGTCTTTTGGGTGCTGATTCTTGTGGGGCTTATTCTCTTGATCAAATGGCTGGTCCAGATGACCCGGGGGGAGCCGGACCGGGATCGCCGTTCCAGCCCTCTGGATATTTTAAGGGAACGCTACGCCCGGGGGGAAATCGATCAGCAGGAATATAAGGCCCGGAAAAGGGATTTGCAGGAGTGACACCGGAACGCCGCTTGACCGAACCTTGCTCCCACGCCCCGGGTGTGTTAAAAATACCCAAGGAAGAACGGTGAACAGATTCAAAGATTCAAAGATTCAAAGATTCGGTATTCAAAGTAAACGGTGAACAGTGAAAGGTGAAGGGTAAATGGGTGTAGGGCGGCATTTTATATGCCGCCGGGAGGTGACCGACGGTTTTGCGGCGGGCCTGTCCTCGCGCTAGCGGGAGTATAAAACCCCGCCCTACAATTACGCCTTTCTCCCGTTCAACCTTTCTCGCACATTAAGACCCAACCGACCATCACCTTTATTCACCGTTCACCACTCACCGCTCTTAGACCAGAAGGACTCAACCATGCCCAAATCCAAAACCGATCCTACCCCCGCGGGTTATGTTTCCAAGGGAACCCTCTACGGCACCGCCGCCCTTTGCCTGGCACTGGGCTTTTTCGGCGGGATCGTGTTGAGCGCGTTGAAGCCGGTTCCGACCCCCACCCTGCCGAACACGATGCCGAACCCGGGTGTTTCCCAGCAACCCGGCACGCCGCCCGCCGTTTCCGGCGATCAGATGCGGCAAATCCAGGCCCTGGAGGCGGAAACCCAAACAGACCCGGACAAGACAGACGCCTGGGTGGCCCTGGGGAATGCCTATTTTGACGCGGGTCAGCCCGAAAAGGCCGTTCAGGCCTATGAAAAGTCATTGACCCTGGACCCGAACAACGCCGATGTCATTACCGACATGGGGGTCATGTACCGGCAACTGGGTCAGCCCGAAAAGGCCATCGCCGCCTTTGAGCGGGCCGTGAAAGTGGATTCGCGCCACGAAATCGCCCGTTACAACAAGGGGATCGTGTTACTTCACGATCTCAACGACGCCCAAGGCGCCATCCGCGCCTGGGAAGACCTGGTCCGCATCAATCCCGCCTACAGGATGCCCACGGGGCAGACCGTCAAGGAGATGGTGGAGGCGTTCAAAAGCCGGCGGGAAAACACCGCTTCCGGTGCTGAAAAGAAAGTGGAATAAAAACGAGGGGGAAAAAAGAGACGGTCAGCGTCTTTCCCTGGCATTCAGGTAAAAAAAGAGTAACATCCCGGCGGCGATCATGCCCAGGCACAGCAGTTGCCCCATGGATAAGGACATGACGATAAATCCGAGATGGGCGTCGGGTTCCCGGAAAAATTCGATGAAAAAGCGAACGGTTCCGTATCCCGCCAGATAAAAGGCCAGCATGGCGCCCCCCGGCGCTTTGATGCGCCGGATCCCCCAGAGAACGAAGAATAAAAAGACCCCTTCAAAAAAGGCTTCGTAGAGCTGGGACGGATGCCGGAGCCCGGCTCCGGGGGCGCCGGGAAAGGCCATGCCGATGGGGTGCGTGGTGACCCGCCCGTAAAGTTCGCCGTTGATGAAGTTTCCCAGGCGGCCGAAGGTGTATCCCAGGGGGACGGCCGGCACAAAAAGATCGGCGGTTTCCAGAAAAGACGCCCCTTTTTTTCTTACATAGAGCGCCGTGGCCGCCACCACGCCCAAAAGCCCCCCGTGATAGGACATCCCCGAATAGCCGGTGAAAGCGATCCCGTCATCGAAGCGGAAAGGAAGAACGATTTCCAACGGGTGGCTCAAGTAATACGGAAGGTTGTAAAAGAGGGCATACCCCAGCCGCGCCCCCGCCAACAGCCCCACGATCATGACCACCAAAAGGTCTTTTACCTGCTCCGCTGTGATGGAAAACCGGTCTTCATGCCGGATGCGGTGCATCACCAGCCAGTAGGTGAGGCCGAAAGCCAGCAGGTACATGAGGCCGTAATAGTGCAGCCGCAGCGGGCCGATGGCGATGAGTACCGGATCGATGCGTTCGGGGAGATGCTGCCACCAATGGATGAAGGATTCCATGGGTCAGTCGATGGGCTTTCGGTAGAGGCGGAGGCTGTTGGTTACCACCGAGATGCTGCTGGCGGCCATGGCCAGCGCCGCCAGGATGGGATGGAGCTGGCGCAGGAACCCGGGCGCCCCCTCCAGGGGCCACAACACACCGGCGGCGATGGGGATCAGGGCCGCGTTGTAAAAAAAAGCGAAAAAAAGGTTTTGTTTCACGGCATTCATGGTGATTCGGCTCAAGGCGATGGATCGGGGGATCCCCTCAAGGCTCCCGGAAGCCAGGATCACGTCCCCGGTCTCCATGGCTACATCGGTGCCGGTACCGATGGCAAACCCCACATCGGCCTGGGCCAGGGCCGGGGCGTCATTGATGCCGTCCCCCACCATGGCCACCCGCTCCCCCTGCTCCTGGAGGGTTTTAATTTGCCGGGATTTTTCATCGGGTAACACCTCGGAGATGACGTTCTCGATGCCGGCCTGGGCCGCGATGATGGCCGCCGTCTCTCGATTGTCTCCGGTGAGCATCACCACCTTCAGGCCCTGTTCGGAAAGGGCCGCCACCGCTTCCCTGGATTCGGGTTTCAGGGCGTCCGACACCGCGATAATCCCGGTGGTGCGGCCGTCCACGGCCAGCACCATGACCGTTTTTCCCCTGGATTGCAAGTCCGTAAGGTCTTTTTTCGCCGGTTCGATGGGGATGTCCAGTTCCAAAAACCATTTGGGTTTTCCCAAAAGGACGGGTTTTCCCTCGATGACCCCCTGGACCCCGGCGCCCCGATGGGCCTTGAATCCGCCGGGATCGGAAAGCAAAAGCCCCTGGTCCCGGGCCCGTTTCACGATGGCCTTTCCAATGGGATGTTCGGAGCCTTTTTCCACGGAGGCGGCCAGGCGCAGAATCTCCTCCGAAGGGATTTGTGCATCGAAAGAGACCACGTCCGAGATGGTGGGTTTTCCGAGTGTCAGGGTTCCGGTTTTATCCAGCACCACGGTGGTCAGCTCGGAGGCGGTCTGAAGGGCGGTGCTGTCCTTGAACAGAATCCCTTTTTCCGCCCCTTTGCCCGTTCCCGCCATGATGGCCGTGGGGGTGGCCAGTCCCAGGGCGCAGGGGCAGGCGATGACCAGCACCGCCACCAGGCGGATCATGGAAAAGACGAAATCCCCGGTCCCTGCCCACCAGACGATGAAGGTGATAAAGGCGATCCCGATGACCCCCGGAACAAAGACGGCGGCCACCCGGTCCGCCAGGGCCTGGATAGGGGCCTTGCTCCCCTGGGCCTGCTGCACCAGGCGGATGATCTGGGCCAGGGCGGTGTCCTTTCCCACGCGCGTGGCCTCAAACTTGAGGCGCCCTTCGGTGTTGATGGTGCCGCCGGTCACGGTGTCCCCCGGCTTTTTATCCACCGGAAGCGGTTCGCCGGTGAGCATGGATTCGTCCACGGCCGACGCCCCTTCCATGACCGTCCCGTCCACGGGAATCCGTTCTCCGGGGCGGACCACCAGCGTGTCATGGATCCGGACCCGGGAAAGGGGGATCTCCACTTCTTCCTTTCCCTCCCGGATCACGAAGGCGGTCTTGGGCCTTAGCCCCATCAATTTCCGGATGGCGCCGCCGGTCTTTCCCTTTGTCCGGGATTCCATCAGCTTGCCCAGCTTGATGAGGGTGATGATGACAGCCGAAGTTTCGAAATAGACATGGTCCCCCAGGGCCGGCCGCAGCAGGACGCCGAGGGAGTAAAAATAGGCCATGGATGAGCCCATGGCCACCAGCACGTCCATGTTGGCGCTTTTGTTTTTCAGACTCTTGATCCCGCCCACATAATAATCCCAGCCGGTGTAAAACTGGACCGGTGTGGCCAGCAGGAAAAAAAGCCAGTTGACCCAGACTTGGTGGCTCCAGGGCCCCAGCATTCCGAAGTCGCGTCCCATGCTCAGGATAAACAAAGGTGCGGAAAGGGCCAGCCCTACGGCGAACTTCAGGGTTTGGTCCCGGATTTCCGCCCGGCGCGCCGCGGCCTCGGCATCCTCGGGATCCGCGTCTTCCTCGGGGAGGATGAGTTGATACCCGGCGCGCCCGACAACGCCGGCGAGTTCCGAAAAGTCCAGAGTGCCGGGGACGTATTCCACGAACAGGTGTTCGGTGGCGAAGTTCACCGATGCATCCACCACGGCGGGGAAGGCCCGCTTCACGGGCCGTTCGATATTGGCGGCGCAGTTGGCGCAGGTCATCCCGGTCACGGGGAACTCGGTTTTCACCGTGGGAACCCCGTACCCGGCGTCGGCGATGCGCCGCATCACGTCCTTGAGATCCAGGGCCGCATCGTCGAAGGATACGGTGGCCTGTTCCGAGGCAAAATTGACGTTGCTCCCGGAGACGCCTTCCGTTCGCCGGAGAGTCCGTTCGATGTTGGCGGCGCAGTTGGCGCAGGTCATCCCGGTTACGGGGAATGTCAGTCGTTGTTCAGCCATTTGTTAAGGGTCCGTAAGTTCGAGGGTTCGAGGGTTCGAGGGTTTGAGGGTTCAAGGGTTCTCGTGCAGTGCCGGATTTCACCGTTCACGATTCACCGACTCAAATGTTTTTTCGAAGGGCGGGGTTTTATACTCCCGCTAGCGCGAGGACAGGCCCGCCGCAAAACCGTTGGTCAGGTTCCGGCGGCATATAAAATGCCGCCCTACACCCATTTACCCTTCACCCTTCACTGCTCTTCCCACTCGTCACTCGTCACTTGTCACTTGTCACTCGTCACTGCTCTTTTTACGAACTCGCCGGATAATTGATCTCCTTGAGCGTTTCCGTGATCTTTTCCAGGGTGGCGGGGGCATCCCACTTCACCGTGATCCGCTTGTGGTCCGCATCCCCGTCCACGGACGCGACGCCGTCAAGGGCACCCAGTTCATTCTTAATGGCCATTACGCAGTGACCGCAGGTGATATTCGGGATTGAAAAGGTTTTTTCTTCCATGATGTGTATCTCCTTGTTGTTCATGATCGACAGGGTTTCCTGATAATCGTACCTCTTGGAAACAGCTTTGCAATTCTGATGCCCGTCTTCTAAAAACTCCTACTAAATTAAACATGGGGTCTCGGCTTGGCAAGTAAACTACATACCGGCTGAAGCCGGTCGTTTTAGGGTTCCAGGAGCCGAGGGTTCAAGGGTCCAAGTGAAAACCATGTTGATGACCGCTGTTCAATATCCCTTGAATCCTTGACCCCTTGAATCCTTGAATCCTTTGACCGAAAAAATCAAACTGAAGTCTTCGCCTAAAGGCGAGGGTTTTTCTCCCAATCCCCGAAAGGGACAATAAAAACATACCCATTGGGTAGAGATTACCCACTTTGTCCCCGATCCTTTTGAGCCCTGGATACTTTATTCACACCACAGGCGTCGGAAGACGCATCCCGGATCAAATTTGTTGGAATCGTAAAAACCCGAAATCTCCCTCTCCCTTTAGGGAGATCACTACTATCATTCCC
>CAZQUR010000043.1:0-23632 GCA_964596535.1 uncultured Desulfobacteraceae bacterium | reverse complement strand
TACGGGTGGGTGTTCACTTCGACGCCTTTCCCTGAAGGCGTTTACGGGAAAAAGAAAGGAGAAAAAAATGAATGGATTTGGAGTACTCCTTATCCTGGGCATCGCCGTGTACTATCTCATGTCGAAAAACAGTCCGATGGGATGTTGCAGCGGGCACGCGCACCACGAGCCTCCGGGACCAAGACCGGACCGAAAAAAGTTTCGGGAATCGCCTCCGGATACGGAAGCGGGGATGATCATCGATTTGAAGCCGGGAGAATTTGAAATTATTTCAGAGGAACCCGTCAGGGAGATGCCGCCCCGGTCAGAACCATAATTTTACTCCGGCGATCCAGGCGACCGTATCCACGGATTCTCCCCCGGCTTCGGCGAAATCCGCGGTTTTCCCGAAGAGGCGATGCCATGAAACACCGACATAGGGTGCGAATTTACGGCGGATCTCGTAACGCAGTCGTAAATCCAATTCAATGCCGTTGATGCCGGAGCCGATCCCGTACTCGGATACCTCCTGCAGGGCCATTGAGGTTTCGAAGCGGGGCTGGAGAATCAATCGCTGGGACAAAAGCAGATCGTATTCGACTTCCATCTTTGCAGAGATCTCCCCGTCTTCGCTCACATAGACGGTGGCGTCCACCTCGAACCAATACGGCGCCAGGCCCTGCACCCCCATGGCCGCAAACGTTCGGGTCGGCCGGGGCTCGAAATCGTGGCGAACGCCGAGTTGCAGGTCCCAGAAACCGGTGACGGTTCGGTTGTAGAGGACTTCGACGCCGGCTTCCGCCACATCGCCGCCGGACAGCCGTTCTCCCTCGCTTTCGAGGAAGAGTTTGTGAAAATCATTCCCAATCCAGGCGGTTACATCCCACAGAAAAACCGATTCGCCGTCTTGTTCGCGGTGCTCCAAACGATCCGCCCGAAACGCGGCGAAAATTTCGTTGTCGTGCACCGGCGGCCCGCCGAATTCGGCGGCAGGGACCTCTCCGGCGGCCGCGCTGCCGGCAAAGAGGACCGCCACCAACACCAGATAGATCCATAGGTTCTTCATGGGCCCGCCTTTCTCAACCTCAATGTTGCATAAAAAACATGGCGAAGCGTGTTTAATATGCTGAAGCCCTCCGACTTTTGCAACGTTGAGGTCAGCTCACCCGTACCACCTGGAACATGCCCGCTTCCATGTGGTAGAGCAGATGACAATGGAACGCCCAGTCGCCCTTTTCGACGGGGGTGATCAAAAGCGACATGACCTCTCCCGGTTTGACGAGAACCGTGTGTTTAAAGGGGAGATTCCCTGCCCCGTTTTCCAACTGCATCCACATCCCGTGCAGGTGGATGGGGTGTTCCATCATGGTGTGGTTGACAAGATATAACCGAAGTCGTTCGTTGTGCCGGAAATGATAGGGACCCTCGTGTTCCGTAAACTTCTTCCCGTCAAAGGAAAACAAGTAGCGCTCCATGTTGGCGGTGATGTGAATGGTCATCTCCCGATCGGGGACGGCGGCGTAGGGCTGCGGTTCGTCAGAGACCAGGTCCTTGTAGGTCAACACCCGCCACCCGTCGTTCCCCAGGCCGATGCCGGGCTCGGCCAACCGGTCTTTGGGGGAAGAAACCACCATGGCCACGTTGGGGTTGTGTTTTTCGGAAAGAAGGGGCGCCGGGCCTTTCGGTCGTTTATTACGGGAAGCGCCCATCGTGTGGCCCGCATCGTGTCCCATGGACGTTGTGCCGTGCCCCGTGGATCCCATATCGTGTCCCCCTTCGCCGTCGAGCATCATGTCCATTCCGATATCTTCCAGGGTTCTCACCGGCCGTGGCCGTCGTGGCGGCACAGGGCCCGCCATCCCGGGCCGGGGCGCCAGCGTGCCCCGGGCGTATCCGCTGCGGTCCAGGGATTCGGCAAAGATCGTAAACGCCGCTTCCTTTTCCGGCCGGACCAATACATCATAGGTTTCGGCCACGCCGATGCGGATTTCGCCCACTCGAACCGGTTTTACCGCCTTCCCGTCGGCCATGACCACGTTCATGTCCAGGCCCGGAATGCGGAGATCGAAGTTGGTGGCGGCGGCGGCGTTGATCACCCGGAGTCGAAGGACCTCCCCCGGCGTGAAGAGGCCGGTCCAGTTCATGGCCGGAGACTTGCCGTTGATCAGGTAGGTGTAGGTCGCTCCGGTCACGTCGGCAAGATCCACCGGATTCATGCGCATCCGGGCCCAGGCCATGCGCCGTTTCCACGTGGATGTCAGGCCGTTTTTCTCCGCGTCGGCGAGAAAGTCCCAGACGGTACGCTGCTGCACGTTGTAGTAGTGACCCATGAGATTGATGTTACGGAAGATGACTTCCGGGTCCTCGAAGGACCAGTCGGACAGGACAATAGTATGGTCCCGGTCGTATGCAAAGGGTTCGCCGTTCTTAGGATCGATGATCAACGGCCCGTAAGTGCCGGTCTGCTCCTGGAACCGGGAATGGCTGTGGTACCAGTAGGTGCCGGCCTGGCCCACCCGAAAGCGGTAATGGTAGGTTTCCCCCGCTCGAATCCCGTCGAAAGTCACCCCTGGAACCCCGTCCATGGGAAAGGGCAACAGGATCCCGTGCCAGTGAATGGAGCTGTGCGGTGCGTCGGCCAGCCGGTTGGTGACGTCCAGCTGCACCGTGTCTCCCTCCTTTAGGCGGATCAGCGGACCGGGGACGGTGCCGTTGATACTCGTGGCTTTCCCTTGGCGGCCGTCGATTTCAATGGGGGAATAGGCGATGGTCAGGCCATAATGATTCCGGGGGGCAATATCCCCGATGCCCGGAGAGGCTTTTGGTCGCGCCCACGCCGGCAAGGGCAGATTCATGGAAAGGCCCGCCAGAAAAAGGCCTGCGCCCGTTGTCTTGAGAAACGCCCTGCGGGATAGGATGTTGTGCGTTGCCATGTCTTTTTCTCATCGATGCATGGGTTCCATGGCCTCCATATGACGTTGTAGCGGATCCGATGTCGGTTGACCATGAAATAATAAAAGAAGGACGATCACGCCCGCCAGTACGAATAAAAGCGCACCGGTGATGACAAACCAGCGTCTATAAAACGGCTCCCGCCATCCGCTGAGCGCGAGCCGGCGTTTGACGGCTTCCCGCTTGGATGCATCCGACTCCTCAAAGGCCGCCATAAGAAAAATCAGGTCCGACAACCGATTCAGGTATCGCAATAACTGTGGATTGTGGATGAATCCCTCGGTTTTCATCTTGACGGCAAACCGCTCCGCCCTTCGAACCGAGGTTCGGGCCACATCCAGATGGGAGGCGTTTTCTTTCTGACCGAAGGCCACAAATCCGGGGGGTAAGTCAAGGGCCTCCTCAAAATCACCAACCAACTTTTCCAGCCATTGTATGTGGGTTTGGGTGATGGTTTTCTTCAACCGTTGTTTCTCTTGTTTTGGAGTCGAAACCTCGGCCCCCACGACGAAAAGATCCTGCTGCACCTGCAACAGGATTCGCCGGATCCGCCGTTCCATCACCGAGGCTCGTGCAAGTCCGATATGGGAAATGGCCTCGTCGATGGCGCCGTTGGCTTCGATGATCAGGTGGTGTTTTGGAACGCGCCCTCCCCGATACAAGCTGGTGGATCCGGCGTCTCCTTTGGCGGTGCTGATACCCATTTCTCGTTTTCCCCGTCTCCGGCTCACCGCTTTCGGCGACCGAAGTCTTCCGCTGCGGTTAAAAACCGCGGCTTTCCAGCTCTTTGCGTTGCTCCGGCGTCAGCATTGCCTTAAGATCGCGGAGGTAGGTCATCCCTGCCATAAACATATCGGCCTTGGCTTCCGCATCCTGGACGAAGAGCGCCTTGATCCGGGCAAGATCCGTTTCCTTTTCCCAGCGCAGGCTTGCCAGTTCGATTCGAACCTTCATCCGCTGCGCCCACATGTCCGCCAGTTTTTCGAGGCGTTCACGGGCCAGGGTCCGAACCTTATCCCACTGCTCCGGCGTCAAATCCAGGGATTCCAGCATTCCGGCCATCTGCATCATCCCGTCAGCCCCTGCCTTCGGCCCCATCATACCGCCCATCTTGCCGGTCATTCGGCCCATCATCATGCCCATACCGCCGGATCCTCCCATCATATGCGACATCATCACGCGCATCATACCGCCGCCCATCATACCGCCGCCCATCATATCCGAACCCATCATGCCGCTCATCATACCCCGGTCACCCATCATGCCTTGGCCACCCATCATGCCCATCATTTTCGGGCCGGAGCCGGCCTGGGGTTTCGCCGTCATCCCGGCGGGAGACGGCTGGGGGGAATCGGCCTTTTTGTCGCCCGCGGCCGGCGGGTTATGATGTTCTTCCACGGCCACGGCGGCCTGAACGCCGAGAAGGCCGATGACACCGAGAACAACGACTCCGATTGCCAGTCTGTTCATCCATTTGTGTTCCATTTCTTTTCCTCCTTTTGCCGCAAGTTTGCGCCTGTCACATATTCTCTGTCACTCTATCATATGTAATGGTAATTAAAGAATCAACGCGCCACACCGCCTTTTGTGATTGCTCTTTTCCGTGATGTTTCCGGGTTGCCGTCAAATGTCCTTGCTTTTCAAACGCAGTGAGTTTCCGACCACCGATACCGAACTGAAGCTCATGGCGGCCGCAGCGATCATTGGAGAAAGCAAGAGCCCGAAAATCGGATAAAGGATACCGGCGGCGATCGGAACCCCCAGCGCATTGTAAAAGAAAGCGAAAAACAGGTTCTGTTTGATGTTGCGCATGGTGGCCTTGGAAAGGAGCACCGCCCGGAGGATTCCCCGAAGATCGCCCTTGACCAGTGTCACCCGGGCGCTTTCCATGGCCACATCGGTACCCGTTCCCATGGCGATGCCGACCTGGGCCTGGGCCAGCGCCGGCGCGTCATTGATGCCGTCTCCGGCCATGGCGACGATTTTTCCTTCCCCCTGGAATCGTTTCACGGTGTTGACCTTGTCCTCGGGCAATACCTCGGCTGCAACTTCATCGATTCCCAGCTTTTCAGCCACCGCCTTAGCGGTGGCCTTGTTGTCGCCCGTGAGCATCACGATCCGGATGCCTTCTTTATGGAGTTTATCGATGGCTTCCGGGGTCGTCTCCTTTATCGGATCCGAAACACTGACAATGCCGGCGACCTTGCCGTCTACGGCCACGTACATGGCGGTTTTTCCTTCGGCGCGCAGCTTTTCCGCCTCTTTTTCCATCGCTTCGAGGGAGATCTTGAAGTCTTCGAGCAATCTCCGGTTTCCCAGAAGAACCGGCTTGCCACTGACGCTTCCGGAAACCCCTTTTCCGGTGTGGGAGTCGAAATGTTGGGCCTTTTCCAGCGTGACCCCCCGTTCTTCGGCTCCGGAAACGATGGCCGCCGCCAGCGGATGTTCACTGCCCCGCTCCAGGCTCCCCGCAAGGGCGAGTAAATCGGAAGGGCTCCATTCTTCGGCGGTGATGACATCCGTCAGTTTCGGCTTTCCCTCGGTGAGGGTACCCGTCTTGTCCACCACCAGCGTATCCACCATACGCATGGTCTCGATGGCCTCGGCGTCTTTGAAAAGAACACCAAAAGTGGCACCTTTGCCCGTCGCCACCATGATCGACATGGGGGTGGCCAGGCCCAGGGCGCAGGGACACGCGATGATCAGGACCGAAACCGCTGCGATCAAGGCATAGGCCATACTCGGTTCAGGCCCGATCAGGGACCATACAATGAACGCGATCACGGCCACCCCGATGACCGCCGGCACGAAATAGGCCGCCACGAGATCGGCCAGTTTCTGGATGGGTGCCCGACTCCGCTGGGCTTCGGCCACCATGTGGACGATCTGGGAAAGCACCGTGTCTGCGCCGACTTTTTCCGCCTGGATCACCAGTGACCCTTTCGCATTGACCGTGGCTCCGATGACCGGATCACCTTCCTTTTTTTCCACGGGCATCGGTTCCCCGGTGATCATCGACTCGTCCACGTTGCTGGAACCTTCGAGTACACGTCCGTCCACCGGCATCTTTTCCCCGGGACGAACCCGCAGACGGTCGTTTACCTGAATTTGATCCAGCGGCACGTCTTGTTCCGTGCCGTCTTCTTCAATACGCCGTGCGGTCTTGGGGGCAAGCCCGAGCAGGGCTTTGATGGCCGCACCCGTGCGGCTGCGGGCCCGCTGCTCCAGCATCTGACCGAGCAAGACAAGGGTGACGATCACGGCCGCCGCTTCGAAATAGACTCCCACCGTACCGTCTTCTGACCGGAATGACGGCGGGAATATTTCCGGAAAGAATACGGCCACCACGCTATACCCATAGGCCACGGCGGTGCCCAGCCCGATGAGGGTGAACATGTTCAGGTTCCAGGTCACAATGGATCTCCACGCCCGCACATAAAAAACCCAACCACCCCATAAAACAACGGGGGTCGCCAGAGCGAATTCCGCCCAGTGCAAAAAACCGCTTCCAAAGGTTTGTCCCAGAACTTCAAGGCCGAAAAAATCCCGCATGGCGATTATCAGCACCGGAAGAGAAAAGACGGCCGAGACCCAGAATCGGTTTTTCATGAAAAGGTATTCCTGGTTTTCCTGCTCGGCAACTTCCACGGTTTTGGGTTCCAAGGCCATACCACACTTGGGACACGCTCCCGGGCCGTCCTGCACCACTTCCGGATGCATCGGGCAGGTGTATTCCGTCTTCTCCCTTGAAACTTCGGGCATATCCGGTTCCAGGGCCATGCCGCATTTTGGGCAATCCCCGGGGTGTTTTTGACGGATTTCCGGATGCATGGGGCAGGTGTAGACGATCCCTTTTTCGGCCTTTGGGGAAACGGAAGTGATGCTTTCGGAATCACCGGCGACATAACGAGCCGGATCGGCCTTGAATTTGTCCAGGCAGTGATGACTGCAGAAATAGAACGTCTTTCCCTGGTAGTCGTAGGTCGCATAAGCACCAGGCGACTCGGTACTCATGCCACAGACCGGATCGGTGACCGTGTGTTTTGTGTCTATCCATTCGGCAGTATTTTTCATATGTCCCTCCCGGCTTCAAATCTCATTTGCGATCTGTCGCCATTGCCTGGACCCGGGAAAAAAGCGCGGGACCGCATCCATGTAGTTTTGGTATTCGATACCGTATCGCCGAATCATGTGCGCTTCTTCCTTTTTGGCCAGAGCCACATACGCCAGGACAATCACCGGAAAGAGGACGAGGGTCGGCACGGTCGGCCAGTGAATAAGCTGACCGACCAAGGCCAGGAAGATGCCCGTATATTGGGGGTGCCGCATGTATCCATACAGGCCTGAGGTGACCCATTGATCCTCTTTTTGTGCCCGGTGGATCAGACGCCAGCCCTGAATGAGCAGATACAAACCGACAAGGATCAGACTGTAACCGAGCAGCATTTCAACGGCCGCGCCGGTATCACCGTATCCCAACAGCGTGGCCCAGAGATGCCCCCGCATGTGCAGCCACGGAATGTCCAGGTGCAAATAGCGGCTGAGCAGGTAAATGGTCAGCGGGAATCCGTACATTTCCGCATACAAGGCGACGACGAAGGCTTGAACAAGACCGAGATTCCGCCATTCCTTGAACTTTCTCGGAGCCAGATAACGATACAGAATCCAGGAAACGAGCACGATCATAAGAATCGCCGCCGGCCAATGTCCACCGATCGGGAATGCTGCGGCATCATTCATGATCGTCTCCTTTCCCTTTGCCTCTATGCCCGTCGCCTTTCATTGTCCAAAAATGCATGGCGACACACCCGATGAGCAAGAGAAGAAAAAAGCCATTCGATTCGATGCCCATGGAAGACAAAGACAGCAGCAGCGCCAAAGGAAGAAGACAGGCCGCCAGCATTAAGATGTGATGTTTCATTTCCAAACTCCCCGGTGGTTGTGTCCGGTTTCAGTTACTCGATCCCTCATTTTCCGAAGGGTTGCTCTCCGGAAACCGTCCCTCTTGTCGATATCGTTCGTTTCGCCGGTAATCCTTTTCTTGTTGACGATAAGGCGTCTCATACCGGTGACGATCCTCGTTAAACCGTTCCGGATAATGCCCTTGACCTTGCTGATTCCCATGGCCGTACCGGCCTGGGTCCATGTGTCCCCTTGATCCGCCGTATTCTTGTCCTCCCATCATGCCGCCACCTCCTCCCATGCCTCCGCCCATACCTCCGCCGCCCATCATGGCAAGAACAGGGGTATCCTCGGCGGCGCCGGCGGAATTCATCAAAACGGCTCCGGAAAGGGGCAGCAAAATCATCGTCAATCCGATCAAAATATAGCGTTTCATCTTTGTTTCTCCTTATTCTCCGGCTGTCGGGCCGGACCGATCAGGAGGCGTCCCGGAAAAGACGCCTCCTGTCGGGTTGGAACGGTTATCGCCAGCACCAGCCGGCGCCCGGGCCATAGCCGCCTTCAAACCGGCCGCCGATTTCCGGGGCGATTTTTCTAAGTTCCAGCTCATGGTCCAACCGCTTCTGATCAAACTCGCTTTCCAGCCCGGAAAGCTCCCTTTGCAGCACCGAGATACGGTTCCGGTCCGGGTTTTCCTTGGCAAGCTCCCGGCGAATTTCCGAGGACTTGTCGTCGATGCGCTCCCGCAGGTCACGGCTTTCCCGGTAAAAGGCCTCTCGGGCCTCTTCCAGTTGTTCGACCTGGTTCCGGCTGAGGCCGAGGTCCTCCCGGTTGTCCCAACCGCCCCTGGGGCCGTAGCCCATCATGTGGCCGCCGTAGCCGGGGCCCATCATGTGGCCGCCCCAACCGCGATCCATCATGTGACCGCCGTAGCCGTTGCCCCCGGACCATCCATGGGCGAAGGCAAAAGGTGCTGCACCGATTACCGCAACAAATGCCACGATTGCCAATTGCTTCATTTTCTTTTTCATCTTGACGCCTCCTTTTTTGCGTTTTTTCGCTTCGACCCGAAATTCTTCGGGGCCGAAGCCGTTTGTAAATATAAGAATGCATGGACCGTGCCACAAAGTGGTATTTAGCATTTTTTTCCCTATTGCACTGAAATCATTTTGCAAAAAAGAATCCGGCCATCGAATTGCAGGGAAGTTAAAACCGGCAGGAACAAACGGATAAAACAAACTGTATCGTTCTTACCCGGTTTTTCCCTGGATCGGATGGCGTGTATAAAAAATACACACCTGTTTTTTTCTCAGGTAATTCTTGTCAGAATCTTCAGCGGTTTTCAAAAATCGTGGAGCCCCCCACCCTGAAAAGCGGGGCTTCCCGGTAAAAAATTCCGCACTGAGCCCCTTGATTAGTTATCACAATGTGGCATAATTTATGCTTAGCTTAAGGAAGGATAGGATCGTAAGAAGATCTTTTTCAGAAAGGGGGATCTTATGATGAAAAAAATCGGATTGGTCGTGAAAACCTTCGACGATCACACCGCGGAAATCATGGCCGACAAACAAGGCGCCTGCGGCGGATGCCAGGATACCCAAAACTGCAAATCCTGCCTTTCCGGAAGCGATAAAGTGGTGGCCCTCGTACAGAACCCTGCCTCCGCCGCGCCGGGGGACGTGGTGGAGATTCAACACACCCAGGCCGCCCTATGGGAAAGCGCCGCCCTGTTCTACGGCGTTCCGGTCTTGGGGCTCCTGGCAGGAGCTTTCATCGGCGGGAGTGCGGCAACCGGCTGGGGCATGGACGAATCCGCCGGGGCCGCAGCCGCCGGAATCGCGGGCCTGATCCTGGGTTTGCTCGTGGTGGTCTTTTCCTCGAAAACCGCATTCGGCAGGCGGCGATGGATTCCCCGTATCGTCCGCGTCATCGATAACGGCGGGAAACAAGGGGACCGGGATATCACCGGCGCCCATCACGCCTCGAATCCATCCTGCTGCAGCGGGTGATAAGGAAATGTTCCGCTTTTTTAAAAAACGTGTGTCCAAGAATGCCTCCGATTTCATTTCACCGCCACAAGCCCAGATACAATTCTGGCGCAAAGCCAATCGCAAAATGAGATGGGGGATCAGCGAAGAAGAATTCGCTCGCATCCCGAATGCGCCGCCATTATCGGCCACAGACCAAGCAGACGGGTATGTCGGTGCGGTTTTGTCTTATGGGTTTGGTGATGACGGTGAAGGGAATGCCGATGCCGTTTTATCGGGCCGATTGGCATGGGGGTTCGCGCAAAAGCGGACATGGACACAAACCTGGCAGTGCCGGTATATCGATTTTGACAAAAAGGACCATTTTCGCCTGCGCCCGGAAGCGCCCCCGCGACCAAAAGGATTCTATTACGCCAAGTTCCGGCCCGGCAACGACCTGCTTTCCCGAACGGTTGCAAGCTACTTGAAAACCCTTTCCGGGGATACGGGTTGCGGTCCGGAAGGGCTCCAGATGGTCACCGTTTCCAATCCCCAGATTGCGGAACGGATGAACAAACGGCAGATCGCTTTTATGGCCCTGGCCGATTACGACGTGGCACCTTACGGATATGAAGATTTCTTCGATTGCCTGCAGATATTTTGCAGTAACGACACGTTGGGTTTGGGAATCGGGAATGTGGATCAGGTGTATCCCCTATTCGGTATCCCTTCTCTTCGATTCGATGACAGGGACAACATCCAAAGCTCCATGACATGAACCGAGTGGATTTGAGGATACAGACGTTTCGAGTTTTCGTATAATGGGTTTCAGATGCCTGAATATAAAATGGAACGTATCACGGAAGCGTGTTAAGGAAAATGTTAATGAACGGATCCACGAAAACCCGTCTGTTTTCCACCGGAACGATCATCGATGGAAAATGGATCCTCATGGAACGCATCGGAAAAGGGGCGATGGGGGAGGTGTACCGGGCCCATCAGCTCAACCTCAAGCGCGACGTGGCCATCAAAATCGTCTCCCGGGAATTCCTTGAAAGCCTCCAGGACGATCCTGCAGAAGTCGAACGTGCCTCCCAGCGCCTTCAGCGGGAAGTGGAAACCATGGCACAGGTGCGGCATCCCAACGTTCTCCAGATCTTCGACTTCGGGGAATTCACAGTGACGCAGGACAACACCGTCCACCCCATGCAGTACATCGTCATGGAGTTAGTCCCCGGCAACACGCTGCGCTTTACCATGTCCGAGGAAGGATTCGGAGAGGACGAGGGGCTTTTCCGCGATTGGATCCATCGATATTTTTTTCCGGTGCTGGACGCCATGGAATCCGTTCATGAAAAAGGGATCATTCACCGGGACATGAAACCGGAAAACGTTCTCATGGATGAAGAAACGCCCAAAATCACCGACTTCGGGCTGGCGAGAAGCATCCGCATGCGCGCCATATCCGATTCCTGGGACGTCAAAGGGACCATCCATTACATGGCGCCGGAACAGTTTGTTGACTTCCGGAAAGTCGGGCCCGCGGCGGACATTTATGCGTTGGGGAAAATCCTTTTCGAAGTGGTGGAAGGCAAAATCCCGCCCACCACCGTCCCCCTGAAATCATCGCGGCTGACGGAACCCAAACAGCCGTTTTTTCAAAAAGTGGATGAAATCATTCAAAAGGCCACGGCGGAAAACCCCGTCGAGCGGTTCCAGAATATCGCCGAATTGCGCACGGCCTTGCTGGATGTCTTGGAGCACGAGGTACCGGACCCCGGAAAAGAAAAGCCGAAAACCCTGTTTTCCCGGCGCCGGCCCTGGATAATGTTCACCGCCGCAACGGCGGTGTTTGCCGTGGCGGCAATGGCGCTTTGGCATTGGATGGGCAATCCGGGGGCGTTTTTCACGGGGCGGGAAACGCCGCCGACGGAAAAAACGATTTCCGTCGCCGACGGCTCCCCGGCGCCTGAGATGCGAGCCAAAGACGGGATGGCCATGGTATTGATCACGGGAAAGGACACCTCAAACGGCGATGTTTCACTCCAGGAGGCTTTCTATATGGATCGGGAGAAAGTCTCCCTGCACCACTTCGCGGAGTTTTTGAACCAGGTCAAAGACACCCTGCGCGTGGAAAGTGGAAGGGTTCTTCAAGACGGCGAAATCTGGCTTTATATGGGCACCGGTGCCGAGCCCCATGAACAGATCTACTTCGAGCACGGGCGATTCCATCTTCGGGATCCTGCGTTTGCCGGCCGCCCCGTGGCCCGCGTGACGTATGCCGGCGCCCTCGCCTATGCGGCGTATTACGGAAAACGTCTGCCGACGACGGCCCAGTGGCGACGGGCGGTTGCCTGGCTTAATTCCCGGATTCCGGATTTTTCCGCGGCATCCGAAGCCCAAGGCGCTTCCCCAACGCCGGCCGGCCACATGCACATGATGGATGTTTCATCGAAAGACACCGGAACATCGGCGTCCCCGGTTCCCTCCAGGGCAGACCCCCCGCTGGAGGATCCCGGTATCCGCATCAAAGAATGGGTGATGGAAGTCGGGACACCCGCCATCCCGGATTTGGTCCCGGTCATCTCCTGGGAAACACTGATTTCGGATGAAACACCGAAATCCCGGTATCGTTCCGAGGGATTTTCCGACGTGGGATTTCGAACCGTGATCCCGGTGGTATCGGTCGCAGAATAACTGGCCAGCGGCATATGGAAGGCACCCGCTCGTGAAAAATACGGGGATCAGCTTTTCACGAAATAGTTGCGCATCATGCCCATGTCTTCGTGTTCCAGGTTGTGGCAATGGTATAAAAACATCCCCGGGTAGTCATCGAAATCCACCCATATCCGGATACTCTCTCCCGGCATGAGCAACACCGTGTCTTTCCATCCTTCATCCACATAACCCCTATGGGTGACACCCCTTCGTTCGAGAACCCGGAACGGTTTTCCATGCAGGTGAATGGGGTGGGGCATCTGCATCATGCCCATCATCCCGCCGCCGGTGTTGTGGAATTCCCAGATCTCTTTTGAGCCCAATCGGACCACCTCGTCCGCGGCCACGTCTTCCATCTGAAACACCCGTCCATTGATGGACCATTGCATGTGCTGCATGAGAAGATAAAAGCGCCGGGGACGGGAAACATTCACCGCTTCATCGAGCCGGGGAGGTTTCATCTCCGCCAGTTTCTCCGGCAGGGACCTGTTTTTTTTCCCGCGCTTGGCCACGTGGATCTTGAAGACAGAAAATCCCGCACCGTCCGGAAGGCGTGGATCGAAACCCATCCTTCCCCCCATCATCATGCCGCGTCCCATCCGTCCGCCGCCCATTCCTCCGGAATCAAACGGCAGGCTGATCAATGCGGTCTTGAAACCCACCGGGCGGTCGCTGAAATCGACCCAGATCTCCAAACGTTCCCCGGGGCCTAAAAAGACATACCGGCGCATTACGGGCCTTTCCAGAAGCCCGCCGTCCGTCCCGATGACGGTCAGGGGGCGACCGTCTTCCCATGCCAACCGGTAGATTCGGGCATTGGACCCGTTCAGCAGGCGCAGCCGATACGCACCGGTGGATACCGGCAGAGTGTAATCGGGCCGGCCGTTCACCAGAATTCGATCCCCAAAAAATCCCGTCATCCGCTCCATCATGTGCCCGGACAGATACACCAATTGATTGTCCGGACCAAAGCTTCGGTCCTGGATCACCAGCGGCACATCGTATTTTCCGTCGGGCAGGTCCGCGGCGCGCTCCTCGTCGTCGGATACGAGAAAAAGACCGGCCAAGCCGCGATACACCTGGGGGCCTGTGCGTCCGTGGGGGTGCGGGTGAAACCAATAGGTCCCGGCCCGGTTCTGGACCGTAAACTCGTAAAGATAAGACCGACCCTGGGCAACCACGTCGCGCGGGTGACCGTCCATGACGGCGGGGACATGCAGGCCGTGCCAGTGGACAATGGAGGGTTCCGGGATGGCGTTTTCAAAGCGGATGCGAATCCTCTCTCCTCGATGCACTTTGATGATCGGGCCGAGATAGCCATCCGGCATTTCGAGGACGCGGTTTGCGTCTCCTTTATGGAGGGTTGCGTGATACCGCCACACCCGGGTGGGGATTCCGGGAAAGACGGCTGCTTTCCCCGGACGTGCCGTAAGGGTCAAATCCAGATCGGGTAAAAATGTCTCATCCGGCGCCGCCTTTGAAATCCGCTCTGCGGATGCGCGGTTCAACAGCGGCCATATGGCACCGCTGACCAAACCCAGGGTGCCATAACCCGCCAGTTTCAGGAATCGTCGCCGTTCCTTTTCGGTAAAGGCCATATGCTGTTTCATTGCATATCTCCTTTGCGGGGCTGTTTTACATCTTTTTTCCCCATTAAAGCCCGTCTGTTGAACATCTCCTGCCAGGACAGTTTTATTGCAATACAGATGCCAAGATCCTGAAGCAATTCCCAAAAACTTCAATACGGCTTAAAATCACGATGTTATTTTATTTTTATACTCGAGGGGATCGAATGACGGGAGGGGCGACCAAAAGTGTCGATGGGCCCGCATGGCCCACCTTGGTGAAATGGGGATTATGGAACGCGTTGTCCTGAAGCACGGGGTTCACCGGTAAGGAAAAGATCTATTGGTTGAGCGCTTCTTCTTACCCCGCCTTAAAAGGCGGGGCTTGCGGGAAGGGTTCCGATCAATCCATACCGTTCATCACGTCGTCGGGGATATCGGCGTTGGTGTAGACTTTTTGCACGTCGTCGCAATCCTCAAGGGCCTCCATGAGACGCACCATCTGCTCCGCGTCCTTTCCGGAAAGGTTGGTCGTGGTGCTGGGGAGCATGGTGATCTCGCCGACCTCGTAACCGATGGCCGCCTCATCCAGAGCCGCCTTCACCGCTTCGAAATCGTCGGGTTCGGAAATGACTTCAAAATTCCCGTCGTCTTCCCGAACGTCCTCCGCGCCGGCGTCCAGGGCCATCTCCATGAGCGTCTCTTCCTCCGCGGTCTCTTTTTTAACGGCGAAATAGCCTTTCTTGGAAAACATCCAGGCCACACAGCCATTCTCCCCCAGGCTGCCGCCGTGCTTGCTGAACAAGTGCCGGATTTCGGAAACCGCCCGGTTCTTGTTGTCCGTCAGGGATTCCACCAGGATGGCGGCGCCGCCCGGGCCGTACCCTTCGTAGATGCTCTCCTCATAGCTCGCCCCTTCCAGTTCACCGGCGCCCTTCTTGACGGCCCGCTCGATGTTGTCCTTGGGCATGTTCTCGGCCTTGGCCGCCGCGATGGCCTGGCGCAGGCGGGGGTTTCCGGCCGGGTCCCCGCCCCCGGTGCGTGCGGCCACGGTGATTTCCTTGATCAGTTTGGAAAATACTTTCCCCCGGCGGGCGTCCGCCGCGCCTTTCTTATGTTTGATGGTGGACCACTTGCTATGCCCTGACATGCTTTCCTCCTCGTTGTGGGAAATGGGTCAAATCCGCTACAAATTTGATGGCGTTGTAAAAAGCCATTTTTCCTTTCCCCTGGCGGGAGGGGATTAAGGGGATGGGGATATAACCCATAGAAAATACATTCTATTTTCACCCTCACCCCGCCCTCTCCCTCAAGGGAGAGGAAATGATCGTGAGGATCTCCCTCAAGGGAGAGGGAGATTTCGGGTTTTTACGATTCCATCAAGGTTGATATACTCAATCTTGTTCTCCCGATCCACGGCAACACATTTTCCCTGGTCATGCCGGGATGATGGAATGATCGCACATCCTTCGGGTCACTTCTTTCCGGTTGCCACGATGTAGATCTCCCGGCTGGCTTTCCGGCTCGCTGCCGGCTTGAACAGTTTCAGGCCTGTGAAGGCCTTGGCCACGGACTCCGTAAACGCCTTGGCATCCTCCCCGAAAAAAATCTTGCACACAAAGGCGCCCCCCGGCGTAAGGCGCGCTTGTGCGATGGAAAAGGCCTGTTCGCACAATTGCAGGGAGCGGGCCGCATCCACGTCCTTTGCCCCGGTGGTGTCCGGCGCCATGTCGGAGAGCACCACGTCGAACCTTTCTCCCACCGCATCCCAGGCGGCGGGATCCTCGGAAAAAACATCCATTACGAAGGCCGCGGCGAACGGCGGCAGGGAGACGGTCACGGGTTTCAGGTCCAGTCCCGCCACCCATCCCCGGGGTCCCGTCAACTCGGCCGCATACAGGAGCCATGATCCCGGTGCACATCCCAAGTCCAGGACCCGGTGCCCTTTCTTGATGAGCCGGAATTTCCGCTGGATCTCCTGGAGTTTGAAGACCGACCGGGCCGGATACCCGGTCTTTTGGGCCGCATGGGTATAATGATCGCTCCAGGGGCCCTTCCTGAATCCGCCCGGACGGGCGCGTCGTCTTGCCGCCATACGGATGCCCGATCGTTACCGGTGAAAGAGGATTTCGGCCGCTTCGGAAACGTTTTGCACGCCGATCAACCGTATCCCGTCCGTTTTGGGCATCCGCTTCAGGGTGTTGGCCGGGATCAGGCAGCGGGAAAAGCCCATCTTCCTGGCTTCGGCCACCCGGGCCTCGGCGTGGCCGATGGCCCGCACCTCGCCGGTGAGGCCCACCTCCCCCAGGACCACCGTTTCCCCGGAAACCGGGACATCCAGGAAGCCGGACGCCACGGCCGTGACGACTCCCAGGTCCACGGCAGGCTCGTCCACCCGGACGCCGCCCGCCACGTTCATGAAGATGTCCAGGCCCATGAGGGCCATGCCCATTTTCTTTTCCATCACGGCCACCAGAAGGGCCACCCGGTTGGGATCGAGTCCCAGGACGGTGCGCCGTGGATTCGTCAAATACGACGGGGAAACCAGGGACTGGAGTTCCACCAGGATGGGCCGGGTCCCTTCCAGGCTGGCCGTGACCACGGAGCCCGGGGATCCGGCCGGGCGCTCCGAAAGGAAGGCCGCGGAAGGATTCGCCACCTCGGCCAGGCCCTGTTCCTTCATCTCGAAGACCCCGATCTCGTTGGTGGAGCCGAACCGGTTCTTCACGGCCCGCAGGATGCGGTATACATGGCTTTTATCCCCTTCGAAATACAGCACCGTGTCCACCATGTGCTCCAAAAGCCGCGGCCCGGCGATGGCCCCTTCCTTGGTCACATGCCCCACCACGAAGATCGGGACGGCGGTGCGCTTGGCCGTGAGCATGAGCCGCACCGCGGTCTCCCGCACCTGGCTGACGCTTCCCGGGGCCGAAGAAACCTCCGGGTTGAACATGGTCTGTACCGAATCCACCACCAGGACATCCGGCTTGACCGAGTCCACCATGGACAGGACCGCGTTCATGTCGATCTCCGAAACCACCAGTATCCCCGAACTGACGGTCTTGAGCCGCCGGCTGCGCATACTGACTTGGGTCACCGATTCCTCTCCTGAGACGTACAGGACCCGGTGCCCCTCCTGAGCCAGGCCGTAAAGGGCCTGGAGCATGAGCGTGGATTTACCGATCCCAGGGTCTCCGCCGATGAGCACCAGGCTTCCGGGGACGAGTCCCCCCCCGAGAACCCGGTCGAACTCGGCGATGGCCGTGGAAAACCGCTCCACGTCCTCGGCGGAAACAGAATCCAGGGCCACGGGTTCCGCATGCGGCATGGAAATCCCGTCCCGGGCCGCCGTTTGCCGGCGCTGCACCTCCTCCACAAAGGCGTCCCATTGGCCGCACTCCGGGCATTTCCCCATCCATTTCAGGGCCTGGTGACCGCAGGACTGGCAGACGAATATTGTTTTTTCGTTTTTTTTCATCAAAATCCGTTCGTTATGTTTCGGAACCCCCGATGGGGTTTGACAAAGGGTTCCATATCATGCCACAAATCGGGCATCAAGATAAGGAATGGGATCCCTGAAGCTTTCATGATCGACTACCATATCCACACCCCCCTTTGTGACCATGCCGACGGCTCCATGGAGGCCTGCGTGCGGCAGGGCATTTCTTTAGGGCTTTTGGAAATCTGCTTTCTGGATCACCTCACGGTGCGATCCGAGAAAAAACCCAAATCCATGACACCCG
Organism: uncultured Desulfobacteraceae bacterium; assembly: GCA_964596535.1. Lineage (GTDB taxonomy): Bacteria > Desulfobacterota > Desulfobacteria > Desulfobacterales > UBA2156. The sequence continues at coordinate 5,806 of CAZQUR010000043.1, read as the reverse complement.
AAGAAGTCCCCCTGTATCTGAACGCCGTCAAGACACTCAAGGATCGATACGCGGGGCAAATCGCCGTTAAGGCGGGCCTGGAAGTGGACTATAACCCCGATGCCATGGAGACCGTGTTTAAAATCCTCGATACCTTTGACATGGACATGGTGGCCTCTTCCGTTCATTTTTTGAACGATATAGACGTGGTCAGCCATTCCGCAGCCGCCGGGCAAGCCCGTATGGATCCGGACACGATCTTTGCCCGTTACCTGGAAACGCTTTACCGGATGTGCCGGCTTGACTTTTTCGATGTGATCTGTCACGTGGACCTGATCAAAAAGTTCGGCAGGCGGACATCCGTTGATTTTAAGACGGAAATCGAAGATATCCTTTCTTTGATCCGGGAACAAGGGCATGTGGTGGAGGTGAACACCAGCGGGCTCGACCATCCCGTGGGGGAAATCTATCCCTCCCAAAGTCTCCTTGAGGGATGCCGGGAAAAAGGGATTCCCGTCACTCTGGGCTCGGACGCCCACCGCCCGGAAGCCGTGGGCGGGCATTGGGCGGAAGGGCTCGCCGCTGTCCGAAACGCCGGTTACCAAACCCTGACCGGATTTGCCCGGCGCATTGCCTATGCCATCGACATCGACTCGAACCCGGAAAAGGACCTTTTGGAAAAGCGTGTTGACACCATCGATTCCTCGAAGCGGGGCAATCCGAAATCCCATGTCTGAATCCGGCGGCCCGTTTTTCCAACGTTTTCGGCGGACGGCCGTCCGCGGTGGGATCCTCGCCGCGGCACTGCTTTTCTGCCTGGCGTCGGCCTCGCGCCCCCAGATTCCCCAGCCCTTTTCATTCTTGAAGAAACAACTCGTGGCCGATGGATTTGACCCCGAATCCATCAAGGCCATCTATGCCGATCCCCGGGTGAAAGAAGACGTCCAGATGGTGCGCATCTTTTTCAAATACCGGGAAGCCAAGCTGGACTACGGCCAGTTCACCACCCCGTCCGCCATCCGGAAGGCCAAAGCCTATATCCAAAGGCACAAAGCCTCCCTTGACGCGGTGGAACAGCGCTACGGTGTGGACAAGACCGTGATCGCGGCCATCATTCTGGTGGAAACCCGGCTGGGGGTCTCCGTGGGAAAACGCTCCGTTTTGAACACCCTGTCCACTCTGGCTGCTCTTTCGGATCCAGGGGTCCGGGAAGCCTTTTTCAAGGAGATCTCCCGGAAGGTTTCCGTGGACCCGGAAAAATTTACGGCGTGGGCCCAAAAAAAATCCAAATGGGCCTACAAGGAATTGACCGCCTTTCTCCGGTACGCCGATAGGGAAGAGATGGATCCGGTCGGTGTTCCCGGTTCTTTTGCCGGCGCCCTGGGGATCGCCCAGTTCATGCCCACCAGCATCCTGGCCTATGCCGAAGACGGAAATGCGGACGGCCGCGTGGATCTGTTTGACCATGCCGATGCCGCGGCCAGTATTGCCGGCTACCTCAAGGGGTTCGGCTGGCGACCGGGGATCGACCGGGAAAAGGCGGCCAAGATCATCTTCCGGTACAACCGGAGCCGCTATTACGTGGACACAATCCTCAAGATCAGCGAGTTGTTGAAAAGATGACGGGCATGGAAACCGCGCGGGTATGGATCAAGATCGGCCTCGTCTTTTTCATTCTCACCCTTTTGGCCGTCCTCGACGTCGCCCGAAAGGACTTCGGCACCCTGGGGAAAAAGGCGACTTGGGGTGTCATCGCCATGATTCCGTTCATCGGCTGGCTGATTTATCTTATCTTCGGGTTCCGGAAAGGGAAAAAACCCGCCTTACCCGCCGCCGGAAACGATCCGAAATTGTAATTGACAAGGATCGTCCCTTCACGTTAATCTACTTGAGTTTCGCAGTCATCGGTCCCATCGTCTAGTGGCCTAGGACGCCGGCCTCTCACGCCGGAAACACGGGTTCGAGTCCCGTTGGGACCACCAGCAATGATATCAAGTTGTTATAAGTCGGTCACAACCTTTCATCGACATTTCAAAACAAGGCTTCCCTCCGTATTCCTCACAAGCAGCCCGAATTTCGGCCCGATTCAGCTCGTCCCAGGATGATTTTCAGCCCCGGAAAACGCCAAGCCAGCCCCCCGGGGGGATACGGAGGGGGGGAACTGGGGTCCCGGTGACGCATAGGATTCTCGTGATGCAGGGCCCCCCATCGTTGCCATGAGCAAGAAACCGTATTGTATGCCTCCTTTATGACATTTTTCCTTGCAATTTCAATATGAAAGTTGGTATTGAGCCAGAATGCTTCGATAGGATTGTCTCAATATGAGGGTACTATTATGAGACCGGCATTATTGGATCCTCACCTGGAAAGCCAAGACATGGTTATCCTCTTTTCCCCTGATTTTTTCATGAATGTCTGAAAGGATGCCGATGGCACGACCCAAAAGGAACACCGGCAAAAACAACGGCGCCAACATCGGGTATGAAGCCCAACTCTGGCAGATGGCCGATGCCCTGCGCGGCAGCATGGATGCCGCGGAGTACAAGCATGTGGTTCTGGGGCTGATTTTCCTGAAATACATCAACGACGCTTTTGATGAATATCACGCCAAGCTGACGGCTGAACAGGATGAAGGGGCCGATCCGGAGGACCGGGACGAATATCAGGCGGCCAACATCTTTTGGGTGCCCAAGGAATCCCGCTGGTCCAGGCTTAAAGCCAATGCCAAGCAGCCCACCATCGGCAAGATGGTGGACGATGCCATGGATGCCGTGGAGCGGGAAAACCCTTCTCTCAAAGGGGTTCTTCCCAAGGATTATGCTCGCCCGGGCTTGGACAAAGTGCGCCTGGGTCAACTCATCGACCTGATTACCAACATCCGGGTGGGGGATGAAGAAAGCCGCTCCAAGGATGTGCTGGGTCGGATTTATGAATATTTCCTGTCCCAGTTTGCCAGCGCCGAGGGTAAGAAAGGCGGGGAATTTTACACGCCCCGCTGCGTGGTCCGGCTCCTGGTGGAAATGCTTGAACCTTACAAAGGACGGATATACGACCCTTGCTGCGGCTCATCGGGGATGTTCGTCCAGTCGGAGGCCTTCATCAAAGCCCACGGTGGCCGCATTGGGGATATTTCCATTTACGGTCAGGAGTCCAATTACACCACCTGGCGGCTGGCCAAGATGAACCTGGCGATCCGGGGCATCGAAGGACAGATTGACTATGGTGATTCATTCCATAATGACCGGCATCCCGACTTGAAAGCCGATTTTATTCTGGCCAATCCGCCCTTTAACATCAGTGATTGGGGCGGGGACCGCCTGCGGGAAGACAAGCGCTGGAAATACGGTGTGCCCCCTACCGGCAACGCCAACTTCGCCTGGGTTCAGCACATGATTTATCACCTGGCGCCGACAGGGCTGGCAGGTTTCGTATTGGCCAACGGTTCCATGTCCTCCAACCAGTCCGGGGAAGGGGAAATCCGTAAAGCCATCATCGAGGCGGACCTGGTGGACTGCATGATCGCCCTGCCCGGTCAGCTTTTTTATTCGACCCAGATTCCGGCATGCCTATGGTTTTTGGCTCGGGATAAGAAAAACACCCGATTCCGGGCCCGAAGGGGCCTTGTGCTCTTCATCGATACGCGAAAAATGGGGCGCATGGTGGACCGCACCCATCGGGAACTCACGGATGAAGACATCGCCCGCATCGCCGGCACGTATCATGCCTGGCGAGGCGAAAAAGGGACCGGAAAGTACAAGGATGTCCCCGGCTTCTGCAAAAGCGCCGCCCTCGACGAAATCCGTAAGCACGGCTATGTTCTCACCCCCGGCCGCTACGTCGGGGCCGAGGCACAGGAAGACGACGGAGAACCGTTCGAGGAAAAGATGCAGCGGCTCGTAAAACAACTGCGCGGACAACAGGCAGAGGCCGCAAAACTCGATGCCGCTATTGCAAAGAATCTGGAGGAGTTGGGGTATGGCGGATGATCGGAATATGGTTTCCATGACACACATTGAATCCCGAATCTGGCACATCCGCGGAAACAAGGTAATCCTCGACGCGGACCTGGCCGACCTTTATGGCGTGGAGACACGGGTCCTTATCCAGGCCGTCAAACGCAACATCGCACGGTTTCCGGACGACTTCATGTTTCAGCTTACACGGGAAGAATTCGATGCTTTGAGATCACAATCTGTGACCTCAAAGCATAAAGGCCGCGGGGGACGGAGGTACCCGCCCTATGCCTTCACCGAACAGGGTGTGGCCATGCTCTCCAGTGTATTGCACAGCGAACGCGCCATCCTTGTTAATGTAGAGATCATGCGCGCCTTTGTGAGATTGCGGCGGATGCTCGCCTCCCACGCAGGCCTCGCCCGCAAGCTTGCAGCCCTGGAAAAAAAATACGACGCCAATTTCAAGGTCGTCTTCGATGCCATCCGAAAATTGATGACCCCGCCCGAATCAAAGAAAAAGCCCCGGATCGGGTTTACGGCCTCGGAAAAAGAAAGGTCATCGGATGCGATTTTTTCACGAAATGACTAAAAGGCCGAGGCATGACCGGGAATGATGGGAAGGAGTTGAGGTATGGAGGGTGATTGGGTTGAACTAACTTTTAGTCGAGCCGTGAAGGTTAACCCGATAGTTCGTCTAACACGCGGAAAAACCTATCCGTTTGTAGACATGGCATCGGTTACACCTGGATCTCGCTGTGTGCATGCCTACGAAACACGAGAGTTCAAGGGCAGCGGCTCTCGATTCGAGGCCGGTGATACACTCATGGCACGAATTACGCCGTGCCTTGAGAATGGGAAGATTGCGAGATTCTGTGCAGATCAAACCGATGTGGCGGGTCATGGGTCGACCGAATTCATAGTGATTCGTGGTAGACCGGGTATCACAGACACCAATTACGTTTATTATCTTACGTTATCCAACGAAGTTCGGGCCTACGCCATCGATCAGATGACAGGAACTTCTGGTCGCCAACGGGTGCCTACGGATTCCTTGGATCATCTACAGATTCCGGTTCCTCCATTATACCAACAACACGCTATCGCCCACATTCTTGGCACGTTAGACGACAAGATCGAACTGAACCGGCGGATGAGCGAAACGCTGGAAGCCATGGCCCGGGCGCTCTTCAAGTCCTGGTTCGTGGATTTCGACCCTGTCCGCGCCAAGATGGAAGGCCGTTGGAAAAAAGGAGAATCCCTTCCCGGCCTCCCCGCCCACCTTTACCACCTTTTCCCTGACCGGCTCGTGGATTCGGAATTGGGAGAGATTCCGGAGGGGTGGGAAATGAAGCCACTTGGTTATATTGCGGACGTAAACTGGGGTGATACAAGTGTGACAAAAAAATCTTATTCTGTCACAGGTTTCACTGCCTACAGTGCAAAAGGTCCTGATGGACTTCTCCCGTACCATGACTTCGATTGCGTCGGTGTTGTTGTCAGTGCCATAGGCGCAAACTCCGGATACACGTGGATAGCTCGAGGCAAATGGTCATGTATCAAGAATACGATTCGTTTCTGGGCGACTGATCCCAATATCTCAACGGAATTTTTATTCTTGGCGACTCATGGGAACAGTATTTGGCCGATACGCGGTTCGGCCCAACCATTTATTTCACAAACAGATGCGCGAAATCTACATGTGCTCTATCCATTGAAAGGGACTGCCCGAATATATGGCCAAATAGTTGAAAAACTCTTCTCAAGAATCGAGTCAAACAATTTTGAATCCCGCACCCTCGCCGCCCTGCGCAACACCCTGCTCCCCAAGCTCATCTCCGGCGAGCTGCGTGTGAAAGACGCGGAGACGTTCATCG
>CAZQUR010000042.1:0-24231 GCA_964596535.1 uncultured Desulfobacteraceae bacterium | reverse complement strand
TCTCCCTCAAGGGAGAGGAAATGATAGTAAGGGTCTCCCTCAAGGGAGAGGGAGATTTCGGGTTTTTACGATTTCATCAATTAGGATTCCGGAACTAATGCCGATGATGGAAATTGATCTGCCCTTCGATACGGCCGTTTTCCCCCGCCTTTCCGGGGTCTACCTGGTGGGCGGATCGGTGCGGGATCTTTTTTTGGGCCGCCATTGCATTGATTATGACATCGCCGTGTCGGAAAATCCAGGGGAATTTGCACGCGGCCTTTCCCAACGGATCCGCGGGCGCTGCGTGACACTCGGAAAACCCGGCCAGGTTCTTTTCCGTGTGGTCAGACCGGAAACCACATTCGATATCACCCCGGTGAGAGGGTCTTCCATCGAATCGGACCTTGCACAACGGGATTTCACCATCAATGCCATGGCCTGGGCCCTTGAAACAAAGACGTTCATGGATCCTTTTTCCGGAAAAGCGGATCTTGATGCAAAACGGCTGAGGGCCCTTTCGGCATCCGTCTTTGAAAAAGATCCGGTGCGCTTGATCCGCGCTTTCCGGATCAGCGCCGCCTGCGGGCTGAAAATGGATGCCGATACGGCCGCATGGATCCGGGAAAAAAGCGCGCGCATCCAAAACGCGCCGCCCGAGCGCATCACCGCCGAGATGGTCCGGATCCTGGAAACGCCCGGCACGGCCGAAACCTTTTCGGCCATGGCGCGTCCGGGCCTGTTGTTTCAGGTAATCCCCGAGCTGGAAGCAACTGCCGGCTGCACCCAGAACCGGCATCACGCCTTCGATGTCTTTCAGCATACCCTGAAGGCCCTGGAGCACCTGGAACGCCTGGAAAAAGACCTGGAGCGGGTCTTTCCGGAAACCGCCCCTTACATCCGGGACGTGCTTGATGAAAAAGAATCCTTCGGGTTGCTGAAATGGGCCATGCTCTTGCATGACATTGGAAAACCCGAGGTCAAATCCATTGGCTCGGACGGGACGATTCACTTTTACGCCCATGAAAAGGCCGGCGCCCAAACGGCGGAAGCCGCCTGCCGGCGCCTGCGGTTTTCAAAAGCGGACACGGAAAAGACGGTCTTTCTCATCCGAAACCACGTCAGGCCCCTTCATTTATATCTGGCATGCAGGAACCTTTCCGCGCCGAAGCGAATCCGGACCCGTTTCTTTTTACGATGCGGATCCCGGACCCCGGAACTCCTCCTGCACACCGTCGCCGATATTCTGGGAAAAAGGGATGCCCCGGATCCAAGAAACGACGCCTTTATTGCTTTTGCCCGGACGCTTCTACGGGAATATTTCGAAGATTACCGGAAAATGGAAACCGCCCGCCCCTATTTGAGCGGGATCGATCTCATGTCGCACTTCGCCCTCGAGCCGTCTCCGGTGATGAAAATCGTGTTGAACCGGCTCCGGGAGGCCCAGCTTTCCGGGGAGGTCCGGGACAAAACCGCCGCCTTCGATTTGGCCCGGGAAATCCTGTCCCGTATAAAGGCACCCGGAGGCAAAAACATCCCGCTGGATGACCCTTGACAAGCATCGGCGGTTCGCATACTAGAATTTGTTTCCGCCCGTCGATGCCATGCCGCCTGCGGCGGCCAACGATAATCAAAGGAGCGCAGAAAGGAGAGGGTCATGAACATTTTGTTTTTCGGTCCCAACGGCAGCGGTAAAGGAACTCAAGGGGCGATACTAAAGGGGAAGTACAATATCCCCCACATCGAATCGGGCGCCATTTTCAGGGAAAACATCCAGGGCAACACCGAACTGGGCGCCAAGGCAAAGGCGTACATCGATCGGGGAGACCTGGTGCCGGATGAAATCACCATCCCCATGATCCTTGACCGGCTCCAGAAACCCGACTGCCAGACGGGATGGCTGCTGGACGGATTCCCGAGGAATAAAAACCAGGCCATCAAGCTCCATGAAGCCCTCAAGGAGGCCGGATTGTCCCTGGATTACGTGGTGGAAATCGTCCTGGACCGGGAAATCGCCAAGAAACGGATCATGGGCCGGCGCCTGTGCGTCAACGACAACAACCATCCCAACAACATTTACATCGACGCCATCAAGCCCGCGGACGGCAAATGCCGCGTCTGCGGCGGGGAACTCAAAACCCGCAGCGACGATCAGGATGAGGAAGCCATCGACAAGCGGCACAGCATCTATTACGACACGGACACCGGAACCCTGGCGTCGGCGTACTATTTCAGGGATCTGGCAAAGGCGGATCCGTCCATCAAGTACATCACCCTGGACGGGACACCCGGCGTCAAAGAGGTCACGGCCGAACTCCTTTCCAAGATATAAAAACCGGACCTGTGCCAAACCCGCCCGGGTTCCGGAGTCAGGGGAGAGGGTGACTTTTTTTAGGACTTGAATGCGGATTGCATATTGCAAATCCATCAAGTTTGATTTATATCTATCTTTTTATAAAAAAGTATTTTAAATACGTCTTTGGGTTACACGTTTTTCCAAAGTCAAGTAAAGGGGTGAGACAGGTTGAAAAATATCGAGGTCAAGGTGCTGGACAATGACCTTGAAAAGGCCATGCGCATTCTGAAAAAAAAGATTCAAAACGACGGCCTGTTCAAGCGATTGAAGCTGAAAAAAAGCTATGAAAAGCCCAGCGAATTTCGGCGCCGAAAACAACGAGAAGCCTTGAGGCGGCATCGCATCGCCGCCGCCAAAAGACGGCGTCGGTAACAACAACATACTCCATCACCCGGCGGTCATTTTCGTCCGCCGGGTTTTTTATGTGCATGAATCCCCGGACGCCCTATCCTGAATGCCTGGAATACATGTACAGCCTGAGACGCTTCGGCATCATCCTCGGGCTGGACACCATTTCCGCCATTTTGAAGACCCTGGGAAATCCCCACGAGGCCTTTTCATGTATCCACGTGGCCGGATCCAACGGGAAAGGATCCATCGCGTCGGCCCTTTCCACCATCCTGACCCGGGCCGGGAAGCGGGTCGGCTTGTATACATCCCCCCACCTGGTCCGGTTCAACGAACGCATCTGCGTCAACGGAATTCCCGTCACCGATGCACAGGTGATCGAAGCCCATGAGGCCGTCCGAAACGCCGCCGCCCCGGGACGGGAACCGACCTTTTTCGAATACACCACGGCCATGGCGTTTTATCTCTTTGCCCGGGAAACCGTGGAGTGGGCCGTCATCGAAACCGGAATGGGCGGGCGGATGGACGCCACCAACGTGGTGTCACCGGCGATCTCCGTCATCACCAACATTTCCCTGGAACACCAGGCCTACCTGGGAAAAACCATCCCCGAAATCACCTATGAAAAGGCCGGGATCATCAAGCCGAAAACACCGGTGGTCACGGGCGTCAGACGGCCCGCCGCGCTGGATGTGCTGGCCCGGGTGGCGATGGAAAAAAAGGCGCCCCTGTTTCGCCTTGGAGTCGATTTTCGCATCCGGCGGCAAAAAGACGGCACCTTTACCTACTTCGGCATGGAACATACATGGCCGGGGATGAAAACGGGTCTTTTGGGGCGGCACCAGGCGGAAAATGCTGCCCTGGCCCTGGCGGCATGCGAACTGTTGAAGACCCGGGGCCTGGAAATTCCGGAGGAAACCCTCCGCAAGGGGCTTCTGGAGAACCGATGGCCCGGACGCCTGGAGATCGTCTCCCGGGATCCCCTCGTCATCCTCGACGGGGCCCACAACCGGGCCGCCGTCCGGAATTTGGCCGGATTTTTGGCCGAACGTTTCCCGGATAAAAACATCCTTTTGGTCCTGGGCATTTTGGATGACAAGCCGTACCGGGTCATGCTCAAGACCTTGCTTCCCCTTGTCCACCGGGTGATCCTGACCCGGGCGGCCATCGACCGGGCCCTGCCCACGCAAACCCTGTTGGAATACGCAAAAACCCTTTGCAGGGATATCGAAGTGATCGACGATGCGGGAAAGGCCCTGGGGTATGCCGTGGCCACGGCCGGGTCCGACGAGATTATTTGTGTCGCCGGATCCCTCTACGTGGTGGGAGACGTCAAGGCGGCCATCGAAAAGGACCCGTCGCTGCTTAAGCGGCCCGCTCAAAATCAATTTGGGATTGACTCCCCAACCATATTGGCCTAAGATTTTCATTTACGTCGTGCGCCCGTAGCTCAGTGGATAGAGCGCCAGCCTCCGGAGCTGGAAGCCGCTGGTTCGATCCCAGCCGGGCGTACCAGAAAAATCAATAACTTAGAGTCGGTTTTCGGCTCTTTTTTTGTTTTCACGGCATCCACCCCCACACCATCCCCCACACCTACGGGACAAAAAACCCGGCGCCTTGCGGCCCGGGTCGTTTCCTTTTACAGTAAACTATTTACATTTTTTTAAGAGTTCGAAATATCTGTCTCTGTTCATTCCAGCCGAATTCATGTTACTTTTAATAATGTTAACATCAATTTCGCGATATGTCGGGATTATTATTGGCCTTAAAATCCCATTCTTGATATAGCATCTATGGTCACCGTCTTGTCTCGCAAAAACAAATCCATCTTTAAGAAAAATACACTCTAAAGTTTTCCAATGGATCGGTGTTATGCGTGGCATTCAGTTTTTGTGTCTTGGTTAACTAAAAAGGGAATCGGAACGTTTATGTAATCCTCTTTTGACACAACAGGTCTTTTAACGTGGATGGTTGGCGTATGTGCCTTAAATCCACATTGTTTCAAAACAGCATCAAGCGTTCCCCTTTCAAAACAAGAAACAAAAAACAATGACAATGCGTCACTTAAATTTTTCTTTGCCTTTCTTTCAGTTTTCCCTTGCGAATGAAGATCTAAGACTGGGCATGTAGCGACAACCCACTTCTTTCTTTTTGTTAATTCCACTGGCAGTTTGGCAGTAAAATGTACAACCACCCCCATAGTGCCACCACCTTTCTAAGGTTTTTAATTCTTTGGTTTGTTTATTGATAACATTCATATTTGCATTTTGTCAAGGGTTTGAATCAGGACAAGCGTTTTTTTCCTGGAAGCCTGCATCACCGGTCCCGGTTTCACGGGTCCCCAGGGATGAAGACGGCCCTATGCCTTGACCATCGGCGGACCCTTCTTTTTCCTTTGGTCAACCTTTACGACGGTCCCCTTTTCGATCCTGAATAGGCTATCGGGAACACAGATAGAGTCCGTAAGTGCCGATAACAACCTTTTCAGGTGTCGGCCCGAAACCCGTGTCTCGCATTTGTGGCAATAAAGCTCCATCTCATCGTCCGTCCGTGTCAGGTGAATTTTGTCCGGGACGTTATTCCGGTATGCGAAACCCATTTTAAAGGCAACCTCGACGTCCGTTGACCCGCATTTTGGGCATTTTGAGTGGCAAAAGACGCACTTGCAGTTCTTTTCAACGTGATCTGTTTTGCGTTTCATCCTTCCCCCAATTGCCTTTACCCCCTCCAACAATGTTTTCTGAATCATCTTCAACGGTTACGGTGTTCTGAACAACCTGTTCACCAATTTCATTTGTAGGGACCGCCCCGCACACCCTTTTCGGGTTCCATTCCCCCGGCGGCTTCACGGCAAGGGCGGCCCCGAGTCAATTAATCATCCTCTTGCGTTTCGAGCAACTCAAAACCGAACGGCGCACCGAATTGGCACTGGCCATAAGATTCACCATCGTCGTCAACCCAGCACTCAAAGCCATAGCTTGAGTCCGGGGAGTCCCGTTCCGCGCGCTCTCGCAAGTCACACGTTGTAAATCGGCGGGTTGAAACCGTGCCAATTTCTTGAATCTTCAGCCGTCGAATTTTCAAGGAATTCCTTTTCCCAGCCAGGCACCGTTCCCGGAGCCACCTCCACCGCCTCGGCGATTTCCTCTTGGGTCCCCGCCGTTCCGTGCGCCCGTGCAAGACTCACACGCATATATCTTCTTGATTTTTAACGGTAGCCAGGGATTTTCGTGGATCAATCTTTTTCGGGTTTGGCAGGTCAAATCATTGAGTAGATAGCACTCGTTGACGTGGCAGTAGAAGGGGAGTTGCGGCATGCGCTCCGGGTAGAAAAAGGGGACCCCGAAGGGTCCCCCGTGGCCGGATTAACTCCGGGTTTGAAGTTTTACGAAATGGCTCAAATCATCCGCGCCTTTGTAAGGCACGATCGCAGAATCCAGCACCGGCTGACCATTGCACCGGAAAACAAACCGATAGGTCGCCTCATCCCACAGAAACCTGACATGCATGGATACATCGGCCCGCATATCCTTTGTGATGAGCAGGTACTGGCTCAGATCTGCCAAAAGAATATCGCCGGTCGTTCCCAGGGTCTGGCATTGCTCGATGGGCACCACTGGAAGCCCCAGAAGGCTATTAAACGGCCTTCCCGCGGCTGAATTCGCCGGAAGATAAATCGGCGCACCGCCGGTTCCGACGGCGATGGTTAACTCCAACAATTCCGGGGTGATATTTTTATTGATAAGCCAGCAGCACCGCCCAGGGTTCACCTGGATATGCCGGGCCCACATCTTTTTTATATTACCCCAGACCACCGTTGACGGGGCCTGACCGGTCTCTTTGTCCACTTGTGTCACGCACCCGGCATTCATAATCCCCAGCGGCTGACCCGCGCCGGAACCGTTCAAAATGGCGTCAACCACCTGAAACCGGATTTCTTCCTGGAAGGTCCGGGAAAGAATTCCGTCTAACGCGGCGGCATCCTCTATCAACTCGTCGGTCGCGTAGCAAAGCCCGATCAGTTTGTGAAGGGTCATGTTGATCTTTCGAAACTTCGGCTTGGATGCGGTCGCCGCGTCCGCTTCCGCGGCCCAATATGCGCGCACCCCGCCCCAGCGGGAACCGGTGGCTCGGGAGGTTTCGTCGATCCCGTTTACTTTCAACCCGTTCCCGGAAACGGGAATCTGGGTCACACGGGAAAGTACTTCGTCACTTCCCCAGGCGTTCATCAGGATTTCAGAAGCGAAGTCCTGCTGAACCAGAAAACCGCCTTCGCTCGGAACACTTTCGCTCAACCCACTTGCGCTCCGCACCTGGTACAACCGCGGATCGGTTTGGCCGGAAGGATTCGCAGCTTCGCGAACGGCCAGCATCTGCTCACCGAAGTTCTTAAAAGGTCCGCCGCTGAAGTATGATCGATTCTCGAAAGTCCCGTCTTCAACAGTTTTCCGATTGGCTCGGACTTGGAGTCCTTCAAGGCGCTCAAGCTCGGCCAGTATTTCTTTCCCCCGGCGGACTTCATCGGCCGAAGGGTCCCGGTTTTCAATGACGCACTTGGAGCGCATCCGGGATAACTCTTTATCCAAAACATCGATTTTGTCTTTTATATTCATTTTAAAATCCTAAACAGTAGTATTCCGCTCCGTGCTCTTTACTTCGCTCCACTGCTCGGGGAATCGTCTGAAACCCTTTGCAGGTTCGGCGGTCTCGCCGTGGGTTATCGTTTAGGGCCGTCTGGCCGGGTGAACCGTCGGCCAGGGCAGGCGGCTGTCTAGCCCCCGCCCCGGCTTCAGGCGTGCCTATCAGCTCCCGTGATTTTGCCTGGAACGCGAAGGCATGGGCACACGAGAAAAGCCCAAAGTACGCCTCATTTTACTAGTTTCAAGTGGGTTTGGCAAGGCTTTTTTTCTTCCGTAAAACCGTCAAAACCCGTTTTTTCGGTGTTCACTTCGGCCTGTTCCGCCGGCGTGAGCAGATCCAACCGCGTGAGGTAGTCCTTTTCCGACTCGTAGATGGGCCTCCGCGGATCATCCGGGCCGTCGATTTCTTCCCGGCGTGCTTCGCCGAACCACAAGCCCTCTGACCATATCGCCCGTAACGGTTCCCCGTCGATGATATGCCGACGCTCGGGCGCATCGTATGACCACCAGGCATGAGGGCGTCTGAAAAGTCCGGCATCGGAAAGCAATTTTGCTTTATGGAGCTGATACAACCTTTTTCGGTGACCTTCACTTCTGAACGGAAACCCCAATTTCCCGAACCAGGGGCGCACCGAGTCCAGCAGTGCGAAACCGTCCACCAAATGATCGTATTGATCTTGGCTTAACTCGTTGTCCCCGGCATTGGGAACCCGTGGTGATCGTTTCCTATTCGTCATCGTAATCCTCCGGCGGCCTCCCAGGGCCGTCTCGTAATGCCTCCAAATCCAAGTTCAGTGCCTTCAGCGCTGCCAGCATTTGAGAGCGCGCGTCTCTCTCGACACTGCAAAGGGGATGCGCCTTGATCTGCAAAAATCGATCCGTTATCGTCTGCCCCTCCGTCTCAACCTGTTTTTGAGCAGCACGCATCCGGTCGAAAGCCTCGAAGCAGGTCTGCAACAATAGCAAGCCGCCTTGATCCTCGATCATGTAGGTGTCCCGGATCTTTTTCCACCAGCGGCGGGATTCCTTTGACAGGTGGCTCGGCGCTCGAATCATTCTGGCCTCCGTTTTTTTTCAAAGCATTTCATTAATTTCATTCGCGAAACACTGCATCAATCGGTCGCTTCCGGTCGGTTCGGGCGATGCAATGCGCCCTACCCCTTTGTAATTATTGATCTATTGACTCCCCCGTCTTAACCGCCCAGTGACACCGCGGACACACACACGCGCGGATGATCTCTCGGTGGAAGCAAGTGTGGAAAATGTCCCACACTTGGGAGACTCCCCGCGGTTGCGGCGTGTTACCACGGGACCTTGCTTCCCGCTTGGCGACGCCCGGGTCCTTGAGGGTGGGTTCTACCGGTTCGGTGGTGTTACCGGTAGGTTTTTCCTGATAGGGCTGTCCACCCTTCGCCCTCTCCGTCTCCTTGAGCATCGTGCCCATCATCCATTCAACCCATCGCCGCGCTCCAGATACGCGATCAGCTTTCTGCTCTCTACGAAAATGGATCCGGCGTATGTCTCAAGTTCGGCCAGCTGCTCAACCTTGCCGCGCCCGGCCAGGGCACCGGCAGCTTTCGCCAATTCAGCCAGCAATTCCTTTGCCACCTGAAAGATCTCGGCTTCCGCGTCCACCGTGTCCGCCTGCTCGACGTTCCACTGTGGCGCTCCGCTTTTTGTCGTCATGTCTTCACCTCTTTCTGTTCCGCGCTCGGTTCTTTTTGCGCTTCAACCGCTTCCGATCCGCCCCGCTCGGGTTTCGCCTGCGCTCCTTTAAAAGCCTGAATGTCCCGGCGGCCGACAGTCGCTTCCGCAGTGCTTTCAGTGCTTTTTCCAGGTCGCCGCCCTCGACCGAAACCACGGGTACGTCCTCGTAAAATGCCCGCTCTGCATGTCTGTATGGAGTTGAAATCATGCCGCCCCCTTTTTAAATCTGCCCACCATCCACCCGCGGCCCGGGGCTCGGACCGAACCGCACACCCTTTTTTTTATGATCCTTTCAGGGTTTGATTAACCCGGCCAATTAACCATTAACTCCCCTAAGGGAGAGTTTGGTTAATTAATCGGCTTTTGGAGGATTCCAATTAACCAACCCGATTTTTGTTTTATTAATTTTATCAATTAGTTGAACCATCCCGATTAACTCCGATTAACCGGCGGTTAACCGATTAACCAACCCTTGATTTTTGGCCTCAAAATTAACCTCAAAATTAACCAATTTGTGTACTACCTTGTGACATATTCATAACCCGATTGATTGAGTTTCCCATCCTTGCCTATCATTCCTTCTGACATGGCCCATTTTTTGGTTTTGGATACATAGGCGCCCGTGACCCCCAAAGCCTCCGCTATGGCCTTTTGTTCAATCCCTTCATCCATCATTCGCAAGATGTCCTTTTTCCGTTCGGCCTTGACGTTCGCCCAGGTCCACTCATAGCGGCCCGATTCGCCCAGAATCAGCTTGAATTCCGTATCCGCTATAAGATTCAAGTTCGCCGTGTTCACCCGGGCCTTACTGAAATGAAGGACAAATCTGCACCCATCCTCTGGTATGTAGTCGGGAGGCGGCCGAAGGATCATCGAACAGTCAAGATTATCCTCACGCGCCGACGTGCCCCTCTGTGAGCCGTCCTTTCCGACGTGGTGCAATAAGATTGTCGATGTCCCGGCAAAACGCAGCTCAAGGAAAAACTGGTTTAGTGGGTCCCAATCTTTTCGTGCGTTTTCGTCAAGTCCAGGTGCAAGTGACGCAATGTTATCCACAACCCAAAGCTTGATCTTCCGGGTCATCAAGACGCACTTCATCGATTCCCGCCATGTCTGGCTTGTTAGGTTCGCCCGTGGCAGGCCCCAATGGTTCCCCAGGGCGTCGGAATAAATAAGGATGTCCGGGTTCAGCTCTAGGTCATGGATACGTTCCATGTCGTCATCGGTGCTCATTTCACCGTCCAGGAAAAGGCAGGGAACTGACTTTCCGCATTCCCAAGGTCCAAAGGGTTCACCACGAGATACGGCGTTCAAAAGACCCAGGGCGAAATATGTCTTGCCGATCCCGCGCCAACCGGAAACCAGGACGATTGAATTTTCTTTGAGCCAAGGATGGAGAAGCCGTTGACGCGCCGGAAGGTCCAGGACCTTAAAATCTGCAACCGTCATCACCAGGTCGTCAATGGTGCGTTTTTTCGGCGGCTCGTATGGCTTCGCGCCCTCTATCAGAATTGCAAGCCGTTCGGCGGCCATGTCCCGGTCCTGGAAGGAAGCTGTGAAGTCTGAAACGTCACCTTTGGATGGAAGATCCGGCAAGTCAAGCCACTTGATACCGGCGGCTTTACCGGCCAGGGATTGGCCCACGCGGGTCATGTGTTCCCGGCCCTCTTGGTCATTATCTGGCACCAGCACAACAGCTTTTCCGGCCAGGGCGTCGCTGTAAGAGTCTTTCCATTTTTTTGCCCCCATGGGTGAAGTCGTGGCCTGGAAGCCGAGGGAAACCAGATTATCCACGTCTTTCTCGCCTTCCACGAGAAGGATCTCATCGGCCTTTTGGATCTCCGGCAATCGGTAGAGGACCGGCTCCACGCCTTTGAGGGTCCACGTCCATCCGCCTTTACCGTCCGGTTGCCTTTGTCTGAAGTCCTTCGGCTCCATCCTGACAACCTGAAACAGTAAATTGCCGTCCGGGTCCCGGTAATCGTAGGCCCGGACCATGCGCGCTTTTGGCTTCGCTTCCCCCTCAATACCGAAGTCCGAAGCAATTCCGTTGATGATTTTTGGGAAGTCGCGCCGGGTATCCAGGCCGTTGACCTTTGCGTAAAAGTGAATGGGATCACCGCCTTTTCCGCAGCCGTGACAGTAGTACTTCCCGCTTGCGGTTTCGACGCTGAATGATGGCGTTTTGTCTTTGTGGAAAGGGCACAAGGCCGTCAAGTGGCCGCTCCCGGCGCTTTTGACACCGGGTAAATACTTCTTGTAAAATGGTTCATAATTGCTTCTGAAATGGTTTAGCACCTCTTCTTTAGTCATCCGAGCCTCTGACTTTCTCGCTCCTATGATTCGAGTAAAACCTCAACAGCGTCAAGTTTTCGGGATAACGCCTGGTCCCAGGTCTCTTTCATCTGTTTTTGCAATCTTTCTCTTAACTCCAGTAAAACCGCCTGTGTCCGTAAAAATGTGTGCCGCGCCTGGATTTGTTCTCTGGTCAACTCTCATTCTCGTTTCCCGCTCCTTGTGTCGCTCCGTGCTCCTCATTGCCGCGGCTCTACGCGGCCGGCCTCGATATACTCCCGGAGGTCATCCACCTTGTAAAGAATCCGCCGGCTCCCGACGATGTGATACGGAGGTCCCTTCCCCCGGAACCTCCACCCTTGCAAAGAAAAACGGGAAACCCCCAGGAGTTCCGCGGCCCGGCGCTCATTCACAAATTTAAAATCTTTGTTTTCCATCTTCCACCTCATGGATAAAAAAAGGTTAGACAATATTGCCTAACCTTTTCCCACGAATTGAAACGATTGTTGTATCCAGTTTTTAAAATAATTTTGGATACAGTTCTAAGTATTTATTTTATTTCGGTATTTTCATCTCCCAGGACCCCCAATGCGGGATTTTTTGGCCGTTAAGCTCGATAACCGCCCCGCCCACTGGGTTTTTCACGATGAAGGCGTCCTCGGTCTCGATGATGTCCCGGCCCCAGTACGGAAACGGAAGTCGCCGCGCATGGCGTTTTTTATGATCGTAATAGCGCGCCCGGATTTGCATTTCGGCGTCATCTTCGGAACCTGTCCATCGGTCCACGCCTTCGTGAGTTGCCATTTTTTGAAAAACCCGGTATTTTGAGGTTTTGGCCTTCGCAATGGCCGCGTCCGCCCTTTGAACCAGTGAAAACCATTTCGCATCCTTGGCCCTAACGTGGTCCCTTTTTCCCCGATTCACGAACGCGGATTTCAAATTTTCAATATCCGTGTCGTTCTGACGACTTAACCACCGGGTAATTTCGCCGGATATCCAGGGTTCCTCATGGTGTGACGGTTCCATCTGGATCAGCTGAATTACGATTTTTGCCCGTTCCTTTTCGGTCCCCTTATCGAAGGCGTCCCTATAGGGTCTCAAGAAGGCGTCACGGTTCCTTTTGGCGTCGGCAATAAATTCCTTGATACCCGCCATGCTATTTGCCCTCCGTGCCGGTCTTGAAGATATCGCCGGCAATGTCTGACGCCCTTCTCAAGGCCTCGTCTCTCAAGTGGCTATACCTCAACGTCATAGCCGGGTCCCGGTGTGTCAAAAGCCGTTGCAGTACCAGCAGGTCCACTTTTCCCGATGAGGCAAGCGCGCTGGCAAAGCAATGCCGGAGTCCGTGGAGTGGCCGAAACCCCGGCGGCAACCCGGCGGCCGTGGCAATTTCACGACAGGCCCGGGTAACCTCCACGCGGTGCTTTCCATCTTTTCCCGGAAAAACCCAATCGGAAACCCGTTGTAATGCCTTTAAAACCCCGGCGGCCATGTCGTTCATCGGAATAACCTGGTCCCGGCCGGATTTCGGGTTTCGGATCGTGATAAAACCCTTTTCAAAATCGATATCCGCCCACCGCAATCTGAGCATCTCGTTTTTTCGCATGCCGGAATACAAGGCCAGCTTCATCAGGGGTCCGGCGATTGCATGGGTGTCTTTCTCAATGGCGGCCAGGAGTCGTTTCAACTGGTCCTTGCTTAGGTCCTCCGTTTTGCGGTTGTCAAAACGCGGGAGTTCGACTTCAAACGCCAATGGCCTACACATCTGCTTTCGCACCCCGAATCGAACCAGGCGGTTTAATAGAGACAGGCAATGTTTTACCGTCTGGGGTTTCCGCTTTTTCAAGAGTCGAAGCCGGAAACGGTCGATATCCAGCTGTAAGATGTTTTCCGGCTCCTTGTCCTCGAAAGCCTCTTTCAAGTGGGCGTTCCACTGACTTTTGTATGTACCCCAACCCTTCAATCCCGGATTTTGCTCCTGGTAGGCCTCCCATAGCCTCTCAATGGTCACCCGGCCTTCCGCGGCTTTTTTGGCCGCTTCGATGGCGGCCCGCTTTTCCGCATTCGTGGGTTCCTTGCCGGATATCTTATCGGCCCGTAACTGGTTCGCCTTTGCCGGGGTCATCTTGTCCTTTGAGACGGTTCCGGCTTTTTCCTCAACCATCTTTCCGCCCTTGCGATACCGAATGTAATAAATCCGGTCCGGGTCCCCATTCGGCGCTTTGGCCGGAAGATAGGTTACTCCCGGGTATTTCGTCTTAATTCGCGTGTGTTTCGGCATGGGTTTTTCTCCCTTCAACGGCGTTTAGCCTGTAAGCTGAAAGTCTTTCCCCCACACTATCCCCCACATCCACGGTAAAAGTCAATAAAAATCTTTACAAGGCAATAAAAAAAGTGGACCTTATAAGCCCCCTTCTTTTTTGGCTTTTTTACAACTTGACAAAAACTATTAAAAATTGTTAAAATCAGCTAAAAATGAAATTTCATAGCCTCCGGAGCTGGAAGCCGCTGGTTCGATCCCAGCCGGGCGTACCAGAAAAAAACCCATGGATGCCATTCATTACCGCCCTATCGGCGTCATTCACTCACCCTTTCACGAGGCGGAAGGCACTCCTGTTCAGCCCTCCGGGGCGGCCGGCATCAAGGGGTTTGTGGACCTCGAGGAAAAATACCTGCCGGGGCTCAAGGACCTGGAGGGTTTTTCCCATATTTTTTTGCTCTACCATTTCCATTTGTCCCGGGGCTTTTCCCTTGACGTCGTCCCTTTCCTGGACGATTTGCCCCGGGGGCTTTTTTCCACCCGGGCCCCCAAGCGCCCCAACCCCATCGGCCTTTCCCTGGTGAAGCTCAACCGCATCCAGGGCCGCATCCTGCACATCGAAAACGTGGATATCCTGGACGGCACCCCCCTTTTGGACATCAAGCCGTATGTGGAACAATTCGACTCCGCCCAAAACACCCGGGCGGGATGGCTGGCGGAAGCCTCCCGGAAGGCCGCCCTCCGCAGGGCGGACGGCCGGTTCAAGTAACCGCCGGATCCTTCCACAGAATCACGCCGCTGTATAGCGCCGCCGAGATGAAGTTCTGGATCGGTGCGCACTTGACCCGGAAGAGGAACAGGACCGGGCAGGGAAGGGTTTTCGGGAAAATCGTTTCGAAGTTGGCCATCCCCTTGGAGATGACAAGGTCCGCCGTCTCCACCCGGTTCAAAAAACCCTCGGAGACCCGGTCCCAGTCGATACCGGCCCCGTCGGCTCCGGTGTCTTCCACGGCATCGAAGTGCGGCGTCAGGCCCGCGCCTTCCAGATCCGCCCGGGTCAGGTCATTGAGGGCCGGACCGCCCTTGACCACCAGGACCGGCGTTTTTTGTTTCATCTTCAGCCAGGTGAAAAGCGGCTGATCAAAGTAAATTTCCCCGGCATTGTCCGTGACGTAGAGGATCTTTGTTTTCTCGGATTCCAGAAAGGCCGCCAACCGGTCCGTATGATCATACGCATCGGCATCGGCACCCGTTGCAAACCGGAAAATATCCTCGTAAAGGGTATCCGGGTCCTTAAAGAAATCGAAGCTGTTGCCGGCCACGGCCGTGCGGACCCGCCCCTTGAGATCCCGGGGCAGCCGCCCCCGGATCCGCTCAAAGATTCTTCCGGCCTGTGCCATCTCCCGGGCCTTGAACTCCCGGTAGGGATCCGCATTTTCCGTCACCCGGCGGATCCGGTTGAAGAGCGTATTGGCGATGCGGGGAGAGGTCCAATTCAGGTCCTTGACCCGGTCCAGGAGACCTTTTGCCTCGGATTCCATCTGCTCCATGAGGCGCGGATTTCCGTTCGACGCCATGGCGGTGGCGTCCCGGACCAGGGACAACAGGCAGTCGATGCACTGGGGGATGGGTTGGAGTTGTTTTGTCCGCGGATCGCGGGATCGGTTTTTCATTTCATGCGGGTCCCACGCTGAGATCGATCCCCGCAATCCATTGTTTCAAAATTTCCAGGACCACCTCCCGCTTGATGGGCTTGGTGATGTAATCGTCCATGCCGGCCTCCAGGCACATTTCCCGGTCTCCTTTCATGGCGTGGGCGGTGAGGGCGATGATGGGAATACGGCGGTCCTTTGCATCGGCCAGAAAAGATTCCGCCTTTCGAATCTCCTGGGTGGCCTGGATGCCGTCCATTTCGGGCATCTGCACATCCATAAGGATCAAATCGAGTGCCCGGGGTGCGGCCGTGAATTTTTCGAGGGCCACCCGTCCGTTTTCCGCGATTTCCACCTGGTACCCGGCTTTGGTCAGCATGGTCTTGGCGAGTCGTTGATTCACCAGGTTGTCTTCCACCAAGAGGATCCGCACCGAGCGTTTGGCCGCTTCCCGGACCGAATGCCGCGTGATCAATCCCTCCCCGGAAAGGGCTTCATTCTCCCCGGAAAAAAGGCGTTCGGCCACCTGGAAGAGCCGGGACAAGGGAAAAGGCTTGGATAAAAAGGCGTTGAACCCCGCCCGCCGGCACTTCTGTCCTTCCCGTTCCAGGGAAGCGGAAACGGCGATCAGCGGCACCCTGGATGCCGCGCCCCCGAGGGACCGAAGGGTGGACGCCATGGCGTACCCGTTGGCATCCGACACCTGAATATCCAGAATCCCCAGGTGGATGGGTTTTCGGCCGGCAATGCTCTCTTCGAAGGCCCGGACGGCGTCGTCCCCCGTATTCACTCCGCTGACTTCCATGCCCGCCGATTTCAATCCTTCGCTCAAGAAATCAAGATGCAAAGGGTTCCCGTCCATCACCAGGACCCGTTTCCCGTCCAGGGAAGCCGGGGGCCGCCGCTTCTCGGCCGGTTGGCGGGAAAGTTCCGTCCACGCCGTGCAATGGAAGGTGCTTCCGGCACCCACCCGGCTTTCGGCCCAAACATCCCCTCCCATCAGCCGGGCGATCCGGCGCGAAATGGAAAGCCCCAGGCCCGTCCCCCCGTATTCCCGGGTCATGGACTCATCGGCCTGCTGGAACGGATCGAAAATGACGTTCAGTTTTTCTTCGGGGATCCCGATCCCCGTATCCCGAACCGTGACGTGGAGTTTGACCCGCCCCTTTGCTTCTTTGTCCACGCCCAGAAAAAGCGCGATCTCGCCGGACCGGGTGAACTTGGCGGCGTTGCCCATGAGATTGGTCAGCACCTGGCGGAACCGGCCCGGATCCCCTTTGACGGTCTGGGGGACGTCGTCGGCGATGCGGCAGATCACCTCCACCGGTTTCCCCTTGGTCTTGGGCCGGATGAGATCACAAATATCAAAGACCAACAATTCCGGATCGAAGTCCACGCGCTCCAGATCCAGTTCGCCGGCTTCGATTTTGGAAAAATCCAGGATGTTGTTGAGCAGCTCGAACAGGGCTTCACTGCTCTTCCGGGTGGTGGTGACATAATCGAACTGGTCCTCGTCCAGTTTCGTTTCCAGCATCATGTCCGTGAACCCGATGATGGCGTTTAAGGGCGTCCGGATCTCATGGCTCATGTTGGCCAGAAAATGGGTCTTGGCCAGGTTGGCCGCGTTGGCTTTTTCCGCCATTTCATTGGCCTGTTCGATCATGGCCTTGAGTTTCTCGTTGGCCTCCGACAATTCCTGTGTGCGTTCGCTCACCCTCTCTTCCAGGTGATCCCGGTGCCGTTTCAGCTCCTCCGCGGCCTCCCGGTACTTTTCCACCGCGATCTCCAGTTCCCGGTTCTTTTTCTCCACCTCCGCGGTCAGTTCTTCGTTGCGCTCATACACCCAGGAGAACCGGCGGATCAAATTCACCTTTTCCTGAAGCTCGGCACTCGTCTTTTCCGCTTCCCGGGCCAGTGCCTCCATCCGGTTGAACACCGTGGAGACGATGTTGAACCAGGGGCGCCAGTTGCCCGGGATTCCATGCGCCCGGAGCGGTTCCTGTTTCCGGCTTTTGAGCAAAAGAAAGTGAACGAGTTTTTCCGGAGGGCCGATAAACCATCGAAAAAGGACCACTCCGGTGAAAATGACGGAAAAAAACCACACCGCCGCCAACCCCCAGAACAGGTAATCGGCGGCGAAAACGGGAAGGAAGGTATTTGTCTTGTCAACGGGAAACAAGGCCTCGGGGGTGAGGGATATTGCCCGGACCACCAGGAGAACCACCGACACGATCATGATGCTTCCCAGAACGAGGAGCACCCCCTTGGGACCGGTCTGAAACCGGACCCGCGCAGGCGTTTCGGATCGGCTTGCCGGTTCGGAATCCGCCATGATTCTTTTTTTCTCACCGCTGCCGGTATTGAAACTGGAGCTTCACGGATCCGATGTCGATGACGTCGAAGTCTTCCAGGCGATGCGCTTTTCTGAGCGGGGCAAAATTCACCTTGGGTTTCGTCAACCCCTCTCCGGGGCGGATTTCGTATCCATCGCCGGTTTTTTGGATCACCGCCGCTGTTTTTCCCACCAGCATGCCCCGGACCGTAATGTCCGCATCCGCGCCTTTGCCGATGCGGACGGTGTCCTTTTCCAGGACGAGTTCACCGCTGCCCCCGGAAATGAAGGTGAGCACACCCATGAGCCCCTCGACCTCGGCATCGGAGACGAGTCCGGCCACGCCACGGGCCAGCAGGGAGCGATGGTCCCGGGTATCCATGGCCATGGTCATATCGAACATTTCCTCGGGTGCTTCTTCCGGGCGCTTTTCATCCTCCCGGTAGGAAAAGGTCATGGATTGATTACCGATGGTGATCACATCCCCGTGGGCCAGTTTCCTGAAAATCACCAGTTGCCCGTTGACAAAGGAGCCGTTCCGGCTTTGGTAGTCCGTGAGGAAAAAGGCGTCCCCTTCGGACTCGATGCCGGCATGCCGGCGGGAGACGGAAGTCTCCGGGATGACGATGTCGTTGTCTTCCTGGCGCCCGATGGAAAGCGTGTCTCCGCTTTTCAGGTCAAACACCTTTGCGGCGGCGGTATCGGTTTCAATCGTCAGGACCGGCATGGGTTCCTCCCGGGGATGATTTCGGATGCCCTTCTTTTCGCCGTCCGGCTTGATATGGGTCCGGAATCGGTGTATGCCTCTTTCAAGAGGGTGCATCCATGACGGGATTCAATACTGGAATCGATCGAAAAAAACAAGTGGCGATGGGTTTTGACGCCCTCGTGATCTTCTTTTTGAAGCTGTACAAGCTTCAGATCGGGGCGGATCCGGAGGCGGAAAGCCGGGTGGAACGGGCCGCACCGCCCGCCGGCACTTCGGATTCGGACCGGATCTACACCCTTCGGGTGAAACACCAAGGGACATGGCGGTCCCGCCGGATGACCCTCGGGAGGCTGGGTGCCAACATCGCCAACAAGAGCGTGTGCTACCGCGTCATTTTCGACGATCTCATGGTGGTCAAGATCCCGCCGCAGCCCATCCATGCGTTCAATACCTACATCGAATGCATCCGCCGGGACTGGCGCATCGCCCGGAAGGCCGCACCGGTCATTCGGTGTGTCGTCCCTTCCCTTGCCGCCCTGTTGAGCAGGATCCCCCGATTCCATCATCCTGAGGTGCAGTCTCCGGAAGAAGCCGAAAAACGGTATGTCTTCCTCCTCCGGAAAGAACCGGGCCTCCAAAACTATCTGAAAATCGGGGACGCATTCGCCTTTTTCATGAACCTGGCCCAATATGCGTTCTTAAACGAAAAGATCGAAAAGCTCCACGACCGGGGCGGTCTTTTTTCGGAGGGATTCCTGAAGCCCTCCGATCCCCTCTGGGAAACCCGCGGTATCGATCCTTACCTGATGGTGGATGCGGACCCGGCAATCTTTGAGATGGGGCGGCTCCTGGGCGAATACGAAGAGGGCATCGACGATATCCTGATGCAATACGGTTGCAATGAAAGAGTTCCTGTCGCACGCCGCCGGGCATGGCTCAGGGCGCATCTGTCCGGCGAAGACAGGGTTGCCGCGGAAGACGCACTTCCGGAAAGCGTGACAGCGGGCGTGCAGGATTATCTGGTCCGTTTTTCCGGAAAACACCGGGGGGTCATCGACGCGTATCAAACGGTCTGCCGGAGGGAAATCGACAGGACCTGGTTTGAACGAAACAAAGGCAAAATCCCGGGGATCCTCTCCGGCATTCTCATGCTACTGGCGAATCTGCACACCCAGGGACTCGCCCTACGGGATCTGAAACCGGAAAACATCTTTATCGCGGCGGATCCCGACCGCCCGGATCAAGGGGTGCAGGACCTTGAAACACCGGAATTGGGCCTCATCGATCTGGAAACGGCGGTACCCCTGGACGCCGATCCGGATGCCCTGGAACAGCCCTTGCGCACCGGGACCCCGGCCTATTCCACCCCTTCTCACCTTTTTCCCAACCCGGTCTTAAAAGAGATGCTGGGGGACGTAAAGCGGATCTTTTTACTCCAGGATGCCTACGCGGCCGCCGGGCTCATCTTCTTTGCGGCCACCGGGAAAACACTTTTTGAAAAAACCGGCAGGCTCCTGCCCGAAATCGTGCTCGCCGCCCAAAAATCCTCCCTGAAGGACCGGACCCCGCCGGAGTTGTTCCGGCACGCCGGATGGATCTTCTGGCACAACGCCGCACAGGAACTGAACCGGCAGCGGGCCGAACAGGAACATCTTCTGAAATCCATTCCCGTGCACCCGCCGGAAAAGGCGCGGGGATTCCTTGGGGATATGCTCGAAAAGACCCGATCCGAACTGACCCGCCGGATCACCCGCCTCCTGTCTTCGGCCGCGTTTCTCACCGCGGCCCAGCGGGAACAACTTGCCGGGATCAACGGGGATGCCATTGAAAAACAGATCCGCCGCCTGGAAAACCGGGATGCCCCTGCAGATCCCGAAAAACGAGAAAAAGTTTTAATTTTTTTAGACGCCCTGAACTATCTCAAACGCCTTCTGGAACCGGCCGAGCACTACCAGAACAAGCTCACCGAAAAACGAAACGAACTTTTTGCACACGACCTGGTGAACCTTCTTTTTTTGGTTTCCATTGCGTTTATGTACCGGGAATCCTGGAAAAACAGGAATCACCCGCATTTCTTACCGCCTTGTCAACTTTGATGGCTTCGTAAAAAGCCATTTTTCCCCTCCCCTGGCGGGAGGGGATTAAGGGGAGGGGGATACAACCCATAGAAAATACATTCTATTTTCACCCTCACCCCGCCCTCTCCCTCAAGGGAGAGGGAGATTTCGGGTTTTTACGATTCCATCAACTTTGATGGCTTCGTAAAAAGTCCACCTGCGGCGTTGCGCGGCATTCTTCGCCTGCCTGTGCGTTGCACGCAGACAGGTCATTGCGGCGTACCTGTAAGTACGCCTCATCCTGAAGAATTTGCGCGCCTTGCATCCGGCGCTTTTTACTTTGCCATCCCAAATCAGGCTTGACGACCTTGTCAACTTTGAAAAGCGGATTTATTTTACTTTAACGAAAGAATAAAATCACCGGTGCGATTTTATTGAAGACGATTCCCCGCGGGTGTATCGTCCAAACGATACGGCCGGGCGGGGGCTTATAGAAAGGAAAGCATCATGAACACCTATTTTCGTTTGTATCGATATCCCCTCCCCGTTTACGGGGTCCTGTTTTTGATGGCGGGAAGCCTTCTGGCGGGATGTTTCGGGGCCTATGGAGACCTTCGGAGCGATCCGTCCGTCACCTTGCAGTTCAAAGAGGTGCGCGTTCCGGACGGATACCGCTATTTTTATAACGGAAGGAAGTTTATGCCGTACGCCGTTGTCGGCATTGATCCGGATATCCGGTTTAACTCCCGGATGTGGTCGCCCGTGGATCCGAAGGGAGAAGACTTCAAGCGGATGCTCGATTTCATGTATGACCAGTATCGGGGCACCGATCCGATGGGAGCCGAAATCCTGGATCCCCAGGGAAAACGGGTAGGCATCTGGTACTCCACGTACCGGCACACGGCCGTGAAGATCGAAAAGGACGGCAGCCTGTCCGTCCTATCTCCTTATGTCCCGAAAAGACGGGGGGGAGGCCCCTTTTAGAAGGGCAGCTTCTCCTTTTCCCGGCGCAAGCGTTTCCGGTCCCGTTTCCAGGAAGGGGCTTTTTCTTTCTTTGATTTTCCCCGGGATTTCGGCGCCTCTTTTTTGACGGCCAAATCCAAAATAAAGCTCCCGGCGGATTTCCGCGAGTCGGGTGCCTTTTTGGGTTTTGCCGGTGCACCCGGTTTTTCCTTGGGCAAAGGCGGCCCGGTAAAGGCGCCCGCCGGGATTTCACGGGTGGAATAAAGGGTCCCCCCGGCTTTGAAGAAAAGGCTTCCCCGTTTCCGGGCTTCCGGGGTCGACACGGTCAAAAGGACCGGATCCGGATCCAGGCGTTTCCCGATTCTTATGGCCATCTCCTTGGAGGCGGAGAGCAAAACCGGCTCCGTATCGGCGGCCCGAACCCCCTTTTCAAGGGCATGGGGATAGGCCCGTTGCCGGATACAGGTAAAAAGGACGGGGGGCGCATCGGCTGCCGGAGCTGCTTCGGCAAGATTCGCGCGCTCCACGGCACGGATGCGGTCGTCCCGGATCTCGATGACCGGTTCCGGGAACACGGCAAGAATTTCGTCCAGGTACGACCGGCGCAAAAATCCCCATCCCGGTTCTTCCTTTAAGGCTTTGAGAAGGGTTTTGATTTTCACGAACCCTTCCGCATCCGGCACCAATCCGAATTCATCCGGCCGCCGTCCCAGTGTATACGCCAGCATTTTGGCGACTTGCTTAACGGATTTTTTTTGGCCCATTTTTCCCCGCCTTGACCCGCCGGACCGGGTTTGATAGAGGTTTTGCGGTTTTTATTATATCAAAAAAAGCATCCAGCCGGAAAGAGGATACCGCCCATGAAACGCACGCAATCCCAAGACCTTTTTCGACAAGCCCTAAAACAGATTCCCGGCGGCGTCAACAGCCCTGTGCGGGCCTGTAAATCCGTGGGATCCGAGCCGCTCTTCATCGACCGGGCCGTGGGGTGTTTCATTTATGACGCCGACGGAAACCGCTACATCGATTACGTGGGGTCCTGGGGGCCCATGATCCTGGGACACCGGCATGCCGCCGTCATCCAGGCCATCCAGGCGGTCCTGGAACGGGGGACCAGTTTCGGCGCGCCCACGGATCTGGAGGTGGCGCTGTCGGCGCGCATCATCGAGGCCGTCCCGTCCGTCGAGATGGTCCGCATGGTCAACTCCGGGACCGAAGCCGTCATGAGCGCCATCCGCCTCGCCCGGGGTTTCACGGGGAGGGACGGCATTCTCAAGTTCGACGGATGCTATCACGGGCATGCGGACGCCCTCCTGGTGGAGGCCGGTTCCGGGGTCGCCACCCTGGGAATCCCGGGCAGCCCGGGGGTGCCGCAATCCGTCGTGGCCCATACCCTGTCGCTGCCGTACAACGATCCCCAGCGCTTCCGGGAGGCCATGCAAAAGCACGGGGAGACCCTCGCGTGTGTCATCGTGGAGCCGGTGGCCGGGAACATGGGCCTGGTCTCCCCCCGGCCGGGGTTTTTGGAAACCCTTCGGGAAGAAACCGAAAAAGCCGGCAGCCTTTTAATCTTCGACGAGGTGATGACCGGTTTCCGGGTCGCCTATGGCGGGGCCCAGTCCCTCTACGGGATCACGCCGGATCTGACCACCTTCGGGAAAATCATCGGGGGCGGCATGCCGGTGGGGGCCTACGGGGGAAGGCGGGACATCATGGAACACATCGCCCCCCGGGGTCCTGTTTACCAGGCCGGCACCCTTTCCGGGAACCCGGTGGCCGTGGCCGCGGGCATCGCCACGCTGAAAGAAATCCGGCATCCCGGTTTTTATGACGCCCTGGAAGAAAAATCCAAACGCCTGGCCGAAGGCCTGGAAAAGGCGGCGGCCGGGGCGGGCATATCCGTATCCATCGACCGGGTGGGCTCCATGATGGGGATGTTTTTCAACCCCGGTCCGGTGACGTGCTTTTCCGAGGCCAAGGCATCCGATACGGACCGGTTCGGCCGGTACTATAACGGGATGCTGGAAAAGGGGATTTATTTGGCGCCCTCCCAGTTCGAAGCCCTGTTCGTCTCTTCGGCGCATAATGTGGAACACATCGATGAAACGATCCGGGCGGCCGAAGAAGTCATGGCGGCATTGAAATCCGAATCCGGCTAAAAGCCCTTTCGGAACACATCGACCATCTCCGAAAGAATGGCGCCGCTTGGGCCTTTCAGAAAGAATCCCCGGGGGCTGCTCAAGGCGGCCCGGCTGAAGGGGTTGTCTTCCACGTTGACGTCCACCAGGACGGCGCCCTGGCCGCGGGCTTCTCGGACCACCTGGTTGGGCAGGTTGGTCGCCCCGGACGTCCCCACGGTGATCAGCAGCGCCGTCTCCCGGGCCGTTTTCAGGGAGCTTGCAAACCGGTAGTAATGCTCGTTGTAGGTTTCATCAAACCACAGCACATGGGGGCGGGCCCATCCCCCGCAACCGGGACAGCGGAGCAGGCGGACATCTTCGGGAGTCAACACATCATTTTTGGACTTGGACGGCACCGATTCGGAAACCGGAAAAGGCGCCTCGGTGCAAGCATCCGCACACCGCATAAAAAAGATGTTTCCGTGGATCTGGTACGTGCGTTCCAGGCTGTTTCCGGCCCGCAGGTGGAGCCCGTCCACGTTCTGGGTGATCAATGTGAAGCGATCCCCGAAAAGGCGCTCCATTCGGGCGATGGCAAAATGCCCGGGGTTGGATTCCGCCTTCCGGCACACCCCCAGCCGATAGAGATACCATCTCCAAACCTCCTCGGGATGCCGCGTAAACATCTCGAAGGTGGCCATTTCCTGAGGGTGGTACTCCCGGGATCCCACGGTCCAGTATCCTTCGGGTCCTCTGAAGGTCGGGATCCCGCTTTCCGCCGATATCCCGGCACCCGTGAGGACGCAGATTTTT
>CAZQUR010000041.1:0-26287 GCA_964596535.1 uncultured Desulfobacteraceae bacterium | reverse complement strand
TATATGGAATTTTTCCCTTGACAAGAAAAATGAGACGATTATTATAGTGAATTGTGATTCACAATTCTTTACGGAAGAGGGTTCATGCGGGCCCGAAAAACAGAAACAGAGATACGCAAAGAACAGATCATCGAAGCGGCCCTTGACCTGATCGCTGCCAAAGGAATTTACGCCCTGAGCATTTCCGGAATCGCCCGGCGCGTGGGTATCGTGCCTTCGGCGTTTTACCGCCACTTCAGCAGCAAGGAAGATGTGCTGGCCGGCGTCCTGGAGGCGGTGAAAAACCGCCTGTTGGACAATGTCGTCCACATCCGGGAAGAAACCCCTGACGCCGTGGAGCGCCTCCGGCTCCTGATGCTGCGCCACGTGGAGATGCTCCGCAAAAACCGGGCCCTGCCATACATCGTGTTCTCGGACGGCATCCACACCGGGGACTCCGGCCTGAAAGCAAAGGTCGTTCACACCATTACGACCTACCTGGCGGAAGTGGAAAAGATCATCGAAGAAGGAAAGCAAAATGGCGCCATCGCCGAGGATGTGGCGCCGGGAACGGCCGCCGTTCTCTTCCTGGGGGTCGTTCTTCCCGCCGCCGTTCTGTCGAATCTCACCGGCGGCGGCTTTGACATGACCGGGCACGTGAAAAGGGCGTGGCCGGTCTTTGCCCGCAGTATTACGACGAACGCATGGATCAAGGATGTAGAACTCTCATGACGGAACGCATGAAGAAAATTCTTAGAAGAACATGGGCCCTTTTGCCCGTTTTCGCAGGGGTGTTGGCTGCAGCCTACCTGGTGAGTCACAAACCCGGCCCCGCCCAAAAACCCGAGGCGGAAGCGATCCGAACGCTGCGGATCATCGAGGCGCCTTTAGTGGATCTGGTGCCCCGGGCCGTCGGGTACGGTGTGGCCCAACCCGGACAGATATGGGACGCGGTGGCGGAGGTCAAGGGCACGGTGGTGTCCGTTCACCCGCGGCTGAAATCCGGGGAACGGATCACCGCCAAAAGCGTCCTGGTCCGCATCGATCCCACGGAATATGAACTGGCCATCGCCCGCCTGGAGGCCGGTATTGAAGAAACCCGGGCAAAAATCAAAGAGTTGGCTGAAGAAAAGGAGAATCTCCAGCGGTTGCTAGCGGTGGAGCAGCGCTCCCTGGACCTGGCGCGGCAATCCCTGGAGCGAAAGCGCACGGCCATGGAACGTAAGGCCCTCTCCCAGGACGAAGTGGACCGCGAGGAGAGAAATTTTTTGCGGCAGAAACAAAACGTGCAGCAACTGGAAAACACTCTCTCCCTGTTTCCATCCAAGCAAAAAGCCCTGAGTGCGGCTTTGGATGTCCATCACACGAATCTAAAGCAGGCGAAAATCGACCTTTCAAAAACGATCCTCTCCGCGCCCTTTGACTGCCGGCTCGCCGAGGTCGGCATCGAAGCCGAACAGTTCGTCAGGGCCGGTCAATCCCTTTTCAAGGCCCACGGCACGGCCGTCACCGAGGTGGAAGCCCGGTTTCGAATGGAAATCCTGCGGAATCTTTTACGTGAAGAGCTCCGGGGGCGGTTTCAGCCGGAGATGGATGTCGGGGCGATCAACGCGTTCTTTGCAGATATCGGCGTCCTCGTGACGCTTCAAAGCGGCGACTGGGCTGCCCAATGGGAAGGCCGGATTGACCGATTCCGGGAGGCAGTGGACCCGAAAACCCGGGAGATGAAAATCGTGGTCGCCGTGGATCGGCCTTACGAGAAAGCCCAACCCGGTGTGCGGCCCCCCTTGACGGCCGGCATGTTCTGTCGCGTGGTGCTTTCCGCCCCGGCACGTCCGGGGAGCGTGGTGATCCCCAGGTCCGCTCTCCACGGCGACAAGGTGTTCGTGCTGGATACGGAAGACCGGTTGCATCCGGCGCCGGTGGAAGTGGATTTCGCCCAAGCCGATTTTGTGGTCATCCGATCCGGCCTTTCCGGAGGCGAACGGGTGATCGTATCCGATCCGGTACCGGTGATCATCGGGATGAAAGTGGCGCCGGTGATGGATGAGGACTTGCGGCGATATCTTCTGGCCTCCAGCCAGGGGGATGAAGATTGAGACGATGATCCGTTTCTTTGCCCAACACCCCACGGCCGCCAACCTGTTGATGGCGGCCTTCCTGGTTGCCGGGGCCCTGACCACCCCTTATATCCTCAGGGAAACGCAGCCCGATTTTACCCCCACCGAGGTTGAAATCCGGATCCGCTATCCCGGCGCCACGGCCGAAGAAGTGGAGGAAGTGGTCTGCCGCCGGGTGGAAGACGCCATCGACGGTGTGGATTTTGTGGCGGAAGTCCGCGCCGATGCCCGGGAAGGGCTCGCCTTGATTGTCGTTGAAATGCGCCCGGAAGGCCATATCCAGACCTTTCTACGCGACATCGAAACCGAAATCGAGGCCATCGATGATTTTCCCGAAGAAGTGGAACCCCCCATCCTGTCGGAACTCGGCCGGACCGATCCGGTGATGTCCCTGCTTGTCTCGGGCCCTGTGCGTGTGCCGGATCTGAAAACCTATTGTGAAGACCTCAAGGACCGGATGCAGGAAGCCGGCATTTCCCTGGTAAAGATCGAGGGCTTTTCCGACCGCCAGTTGCGGGTTTCCCTGTCCGACGCGGGCCTGCGCCGCATCGGGCTCAGCCCCGCCCAAGTGGCGGCGCGCATCGCCGCCCAGAACAAGGACATTCCGCTGGGTACCATCGAAACGCGCGAACGGGATATCCTGATCCGCCTGGGGGATCAGAGGCGTACGACGGAATCCCTGGAACGCCTCGTGATCCTTGCCGAACCGGAAGGGGGAGAAATCCGGCTGGGGGACATCGCCCGAATCGAGGATCGATTCGAGCGCGATGAAGAAAAGATGACGGTGGGCGGTAAGCGGGCCGCGCTGTTGAAAATCGAAAAATCCAAAACCGAGGACGCCACCCGGACGGCCCGTCACGTGCAGGCGTTCCTGGAACGGGAAAGGGCCCGCCACCCACAGATGGAACTGAAAACCACCCGGGACGAAACGACGATTTTAAAGGATCGCCTCAACATGCTCTTTTCCAACGGGGTGCAGGGGCTCCTGCTGGTATTTGCCGTCATGTGGCTGTTTTTCAATATCCGGATCTCCTTCTGGGTGGCCATGGGGCTGCCGGTCTCTTTTCTGGGGGCGTTCATCCTCGTCCCTCACCTGGGGCTGAGCATCAACATGTTCACCATGGTGGGGCTGCTGATGGCCCTGGGCTTGCTGATGGACGACGCCATTGTCATCGCCGAAAACGTCATGGCCCACCGGCAGCAGGGGAAATCACCGGCCGCCGCCGCGGTGGCGGGAACCAAAGAGGTGGCCGCGGGCGTCATCTCTTCCTTTATCACGACGATTTGTATCCTGGGCCCCCTGGCCTTCATCGAAGGTCAAATCGGCAGGGTCCTGAAGGTCGTCCCCATGATGCTGATCCTGGTTTTGGCGGTGAGCCTCATCGAAGCCTTCTGGATTCTTCCCGCGCATCTCAATCATGCCATGCATCGATTTGATCCGGATAAAACGAATCGCTTCCGGCGGCGTTTCGATGTTCTCTTCGCCTGGGTAAGGGACCGCCTGCTGGGCGGTGCCATCGAGATCCTTCTGAAACGGCGCTACCCGTTTTTGGGGTTTGTCATTGGCCTGCTGATCCTCTCCCTGGGGATGGTGGCCTCCGGAAAAATCAAGTTTCAGGGGTTCCCGGAATTGGAAGGCGACGTGGTGATGGCCCGGCTGTTGATGCCCCAGGGGACGCCGCTTTCGCGCACCGAAGGGGTGGTGTCACACATCCTGAGCGCCCTGGAAAAGACAAACGCCGAATTCAAGCCGCAGCAGCCCGGCCGGAAAGATCTGGTCCAAAACGCGTATGTCCAGTATAATGTGAATACCGAGGCCTTTGAAAACGGCCCCCATGTGGCCACCATCACCGTGGATCTGTTGACCGCCGAAAAGCGGGCCGGCACGATCGACGCCTACCTGGCCGCCTGGCGTGACGCCATCGGCAATCCGCCCGATGTCCTTGCCTTGACCCTGGGCGAGCCGGGCTTCGGCCCCGGGGGCCGCCCCATCGAGGTACGGCTGCGGGGCAAAGACCTGGTGGAAATGAAACGGGCCGTAACGGATCTAAAAGACTGGTTCGGCCGATATGACGGCGTGGTGAACCTGGCCGATGATCTCAGGACCGGT
Organism: uncultured Desulfobacteraceae bacterium; assembly: GCA_964596535.1. Lineage (GTDB taxonomy): Bacteria > Desulfobacterota > Desulfobacteria > Desulfobacterales > UBA2156. Next base: position 22,078 of record CAZQUR010000041.1, on the reverse strand, counting down.
AAATCCGAATTGCGCCTGCGGATGCGGGAAGGGGCCCACGGCATGGGGATCGATGCCGCGGAGGTGGGCCGCCAGCTCCGGGCGGCCTTCCAAGGTCTTACGGCCGACGAAATCCAGGTCGGGTCCGAATCTTTTGAAATCGAGGTCCGCCTGGCGGGGATGGACCGGGACAGCCTGGAAGCGGTTGAAAATTTCCACCTGGTGCTTGCTGACGGACGACAGGTGCCTCTGCAGGCGGTGGTCGACCGGGAAATGGAAACGGGATGGGCACGCATTGCGCGCTTCAACGGCATGCGGGCGGTGACCCTGCGCGGCGACGTGGATACGCGCCGGATCAACACCAACGAATTGATGGGCCTTTTTCAGGAGACCTACCTGCCCCGATTCAAGGAAAGGTATCCGGGATTGAAATTGGAAACCGTCGGCTCCCTCGAAGAAACCAATACCACCCGAAAGTCCATGTTCGGCGCCATGTTGATCGGGTTGATCGGGATTTTCATCCTGCTCAGCTTTCAGTTCCGAACCTACACCGAACCGTTCATCGTGATGCTGGCCATTCCCTTTGCACTGATCGGCGTCATCTGGGGGCACGGCCTCATGGGGGTCCCCATCAGCATGCCGAGCCTCCTGGGATTCATCGCCCTGGGCGGGGTCGTGGTCAATGATTCCATCCTGCTGGTGATCTTCTTGAAAAACGCCCGGAAACAAGGACTTTCCATCCGGGAAGCCGCCGCCCAGGCCAGCCGGGACCGGTTCCGTGCGGTGCTGTTGACCTCCACCACCACCATTGCCGGGCTTTTACCCTTGCTGTTCGAAAAAAGCCTTCAGGCCCAGATACTGATTCCTTTGGTCATCAGCACCTCTTTCGGGTTGATGGCGAGCAGTATCATGGTGCTGCTTGTGATCCCCTGCATGTATTTGATATTGGGGGATATGGGAATCGTGGAAAAAATCGATGCCGGAAGTACCACCCCCTTTGATGCCGTCCAGGACACTGGAAACCAATAGTACACTCACTTTAAAAGGAGGTATCGACATGGAAAAAAGACAAATCAAAGAAAAAATTTTCTGGCTGGGAGCCGTGGATTGGGACCGGCGACTTTTCGACGCGCTCATCCCCCTTCCCGACGGTACGACGTACAATGCATATCTCGTCGAAGGGAGTGAAAAGACCGCCTTGCTCGACACGGTGGACCCCCCCATGGCCGAAAAGCTAATGGCCCAACTGGAGGGTGTGTCCAAAATCGACTTCATCATCTCCCACCATGCCGAGCAGGACCATTCCGGCGCCCTCCCCCGGGTGCTGGAACGCTTTCCCGAGGCGAAAGTGGTCGTCACCCCCAAGGCCAAGGGGATGCTCATCGATCTTTTAAAGATTTCCGAATCCGCCTTTATCACTGTTCAAGACGGCGAAACCGTCTCCCTCGGGGACAAGACCCTGAAGTTCATCCACACCCCCTGGGTGCACTGGCCGGAGACCATGGTGACCTACCTGGAGGAAGAGCGCATTCTATTCAGCTGCGATTTTTACGGCTCCCACATCGCCACCGCCGACCTGTTCGTAACGGACCAGGGGCGCGTGTACGAGGCCGCCAAGCGGTATTTCGCCGAGATCATGATGCCGTTTCGGAAAGTGATCGAAAAGAACATGGAAAAACTCAAAGCCTATGACATTCAGATGATCGCCCCGAGCCACGGCCAGATTTACGACCGCCCGGACTGGATCATGGACGCCTATCGGGACTGGGTCACGGGCGCGCCGCACAATCGGGTCGTTTTGCCTTTCGTGTCCATGCACGGGAGCACCCGGCAGATGGTGGATCACCTGGTGTCGGCCCTGGCCGGCCGAGGGGTAGGCGTGGAATTGTTCAACCTGGCGGTCACCGATATCGGAAAGCTGGCCATTGCGCTGGTGGATGCCGCAACCATCGTGGTGGGCGCCCCCACGGTTCTGGCCGGGCCGCATCCCCTGGCCGCGTACGCCGCCTTGCTGGCCAATGCCCTGCGGCCCAAGGCCCGGTTCCTTTCCGTCATCGGGTCCTACGGCTGGGGCGGCAAGACCGTGGAAACCCTTGCGGGGATGATCCCCAATCTGAAAGTCGAAGTGCTGGAGCCCGTCTTGTGCAAAGGGGTGCCTTTAGAGGCCGATTTCCAGGCCCTGGACCGGCTGGCCGATGCGATCGCCCAAAAGCACAAGGAAAACGATTTCAAATAAGAAGGATTTTCATGGAAACCTCAATCCCCGGCAACCTGCTGACCACCGCCATGGCAGTGATGCCGCACACCGACGTGGATCGGGCTTTGGAAACGGCCCTGTCATTGGACGTGCCCTTCTGGCCACAGCTTCCTCACTACAGTTATTATGAAGACATGTACGTGCAGGCCGCCGAGCACTTCCCCGGTATTCTCCTGGACCTGGAAAAACGCACCCTGCGCTTCTCCATGGACAAATTCACCGAGGAACTGGAGGATGTACTCCTGCATTTCGACGATCCGGCCTTTTTCGATATCAGCGAGACCTATTCGGCGGTGTACCACCGGTTCCTGGCCCTGGACCTCTCCGACCGGCCCGCCATCCGGGGGCAGCTGGAAGGGCCCATCAGTTTCGGGTTCAATATTCTGGACCAGGACGAACGCCCCATTCTCTTTGACGACACCGTGCGGCCCTTCATGCTCGAGTTCATGGCCAAGCGGCTGAACGTCCAGCTGGCGCGGCTCAAAGAGCGAAATCCCAACGCCTTCATGTTCGTGGACGAACCGGGGCTGCAATTCCTTTTTTCCGCCATGGCCGGGTACGGAGACATCAAGGCCAAGACCGACCTGGAACATTTCTTTTCCCTGGTTGACCGCCCCCGGGGCATTCACCTATGCGGCAACCCGGACTGGGATTTTCTGCTCAAGATGGACATGGACGTGCTTTCCCTGGATGTTTACACCAACGCGGAAATCTTTGCCTCCTATCATGGTGCCATCAAGAGATTTCTGGATCGCGGCGGGATCATTGTCTGGGGAATCGTGCCCACCGGTTTCGAGGCCTTCGCCCAGGAAGAAATCCCCGGACTGATTCAGCGCCTCGAAGCCGCCTGGAAGGTCTTATGGAACAAGGGGATTGACCGGGAGCAATTGATTGCCCAGGGGATGATCTCGCCGGCCACCTGCTGCCTGGTGAATCCGGACAGGGAGCGCACCGTGGAACGCGCCTTTGCCGCGGTGAACCGAATGGCCGATATGCTGCGGGACAAATATCTATCGTCGATTGCGGGTTGATCCGCGTGTACGGGAGGAACCGATAACCGCAACAAATATCCGCTTCGGAAAAAGAGAGACAAGGAGATGGAAGCGCAAGCCCGAAGGAAGCCTGCAGGGATGGACAAGAAAAAAAACGACGTGCAAAACGTCCCCGCGCCCACCGAAGCCATCCTGGAGAGTATCTCCGACGGGGTCTTCACCGTGGACCGGCAATGGCGGATCACGTCTTTTAACCGGGCCGCCGAAGCGATCACGGGTGTCCCCCGCCAAGAAGCTGTCGGCCGGCGATGCGCGGACGTGTTCCGTTCCAGCATGTGCGGCGCCGATTGCGCCCTGCAGCAGACCCTGAAGACGGGCAAGCCCATCATCGGCAAATCGGCCTACATCATCGATTCGGAGGGGAATCGCATCCCCATCAGCATTTCCGCCGCCGTCTTGCGGGATACTGAGGGCCGCGTGGTGGGCGGCGCCGAAACCTTCCGTGACCTTTCCGAGGTGGAAGCCCTGCGCCGGGAACTGGCAGGCAAATTCCATGTGGGGGATCTGACCAGCCGGAGCCCTTTGATGCAGCGGCTCTTCGAGGTCCTGCCCGCCGTGGCCGCCAGCCCCAGTACGGTGCTAATACTGGGAGAAACGGGTACCGGGAAAGAGCGGGTGGCACGGACCATCCATTCACTGAGCCCCCGGCATCAGGGATCCTTCATCGCCGTCAACTGCGGGGCCCTCCCCGATACGCTCCTGGAATCGGAGCTTTTCGGCTACAAAGCCGGCGCCTTCACCGGCGCGAACAAGGACAAGCCCGGCCGTTTTGCTTTGGCAAAATGGGGCACGCTCTTTCTCGATGAAATCAGCGAGGTCAGCCCGGCGCTCCAGGTCCGACTCCTCCGGGTGCTCCAGGAAAGAACCTACGAGCCGCTGGGGGCCACCCGGTCCGAGGCCGCCGACGTCCGGGTGATCGCCGCCACCAACCAGAACCTTTCCGAATTGATGCGCCGGGGCCGTTTCCGGGAGGATCTTTATTACCGGGTGAACGTGGTGCGCCTCGAACTGCCTCCCTTGCGCCGGAGAAAAGAAGACATCCCCCTCCTGGTGGAGCAATTCATCACCCGGTTCAACCGATTACAGCAAAAAGCCGTAAACGGCATCGCCGGCGAAGCCCTTTCCCTCCTCATGGCCCATGATTGGCCCGGAAACATCCGCGAGTTGGAAAACACCGTCGAGCGCGCCTTTATTCTCTGCGGGAATGGACAGATCGACATCCCCCATCTCCCGAGTGAACTGACGGCCCATGGGCCGCTGGCCGGCACGGACACCGACATCCGGTCCGCCCACGACATCCTGGACGCCCAGGCCATCCGCGCCGCACTCGAGCGCAATGCCTTCAACCGCCTGGCGGCGGCACGGGAACTTCACATCCACAAGACCACCTTGTATCGAAAAATAAAAAAACTGGGCATCCATCTTCCCGAACAAAACGGCCGCACCCGCCGCAAGATCCAACAGTAGCTATATTGCTCCGTTATGAAGCGATTTACGTTGCGATTATGATACTATAAGCCTTTTTCAACCGTCCCCATCAAATCCAAAAAACAACAGATTAACAGCCGGTTGGATTTTCCAAGACCCGATTCACCCGTTTGGCATTGGTTTTGCTTTTCAACAGAGCAAGGGTCAAAAAAGATGAAAACCGCATTTGCCCAATGGGACAACCGTATCGCCCCGGTGTTCGACACCGCCCGGCGGATTCATGTCATCGAAACCACGGCGGGAGAGGCGATCGCCGAAATGCAGGAAACGCTGCCGGAACACCCGCTTTTGCAAAAGGCCCTTCGCCTGGTGGAACTCGGCGTCGACACCCTGGTTTGCGGCGCGATTTCAAGGCAGATGCACGGGCTGATCCGCGCGTACGGCATCCGGATCATCCCTTTTGTGACCGGCGATTTAAACACGATCATCCGGGCGTGGCACCGGGGAACCCTTTCCAGCGCGGTGTTTTGCATGCCGGGTTATCGCGGATGGGGCCGGCAGCGATTCAGGGGAAGACAACGGGGAGGATGGGAAAATCCGTCCTTCAGGGCGAAAAAATAAAGGAATAAGCCCCCGTTTCGGGGGAAAGAAAGGAGGAAAAGACCATGCCAAGAGGCGATCGAACAGGACCTGTGGGAATGGGCGCCATGAGCGGCCGAGCGGCCGGCTACTGCGCCGGATTCGCAATGCCGGGATACGCCAACCCCGTTTCCGGCCGGGGGTATGGAATGGGTTTCGGAAGGGGTCGCGGATCCTGGAACCGGGGTTTCGGATCCGGCGGCGGCAGGGGATGGCGTCACAGGTATCATGCCAGCGGTCTGCCAGGTTGGATGCGTTTCGGAGAATATGCTGCACCCTCCGGCTACCCGGCGCCGTATTCAACGCCCAATCCGGAACGGGAAAAACAGGCGTTGAAAAGCCAGGCCGAGGCCTTGCAGTCGGAGTTGGATTTCATCAAAACGCGTCTCGCCAAAATGGAAAGCGAAAGCGCCGCCAAATGAAATCCTTCGGAAGACCCTTTGTGCCGGCCGCGCCGTTTTATCCCCGGCGCGGTCGGAAAGAGAGGTGCGAAAAGCCGCCGTGCAACACCCCCTAATGATCGCAACCCATTGCAGTTATTCTTTCGGACCGGTACCGTCGCGGCGCCTGGGAAAAAGCCTGGGAATCAACAACATCCCGGCAAAGGTGTGCACCTATTCCTGCGTCTATTGCCAGGTGGGAAAAACAACGCAGCTGGAGGCGGATCGCCGGCGCTTCTATCCACCGGATAACATCTTCCAGGACGTGAAAAGCCGGCTGGCCATGACGAAAAAAGCCGGGGAACGGGTCGATTATCTCACCTTTGTACCGGACGGGGAACCCACCCTGGATATCCATCTGGGACAAGAAATCGAATTGTTGAAAAGGCTGGGGGTCCCCGTCGGCGTGATCACGAACAGCTCCCTTTTATGGCGCCGGGATGTGCGCAGTGACCTTGCCAAAGCGGACTGGGTTTCCTTGAAAGTCGATACCGTTTCCGAAAGAGTTTGGAGAAAGCTCAATCGCCCCCACAAAGCACTGGATCCAGCAGGCATCCGGGAAAAAATCCTTGCCTTTGCAGCAGGTTTTTCGGGAAAATTGGTGACGGAAACCATGCTCGTCGAAGGCATCAACGACGGAGAATCCCATATCCGAGAAATCGCCGATTTTCTCTTCAAAGTCAAGCCGAAGATCGCTTACCTGGCCGTTCCGACCCGCCCGCCGGCCGAAAAACGGGTTCAGGCTCCGGATGAAAAACATCTTAATCGGGCCTATCAAACACTTACGGAAAAAGTCGCACGCGTGGAATACCTCATCGGATATGAAGGGGATGCTTTTGCATTAACAGGGGATGTGGAAAAAGACATTTTGAATATCACCGCTGTCCATCCCATGAAGAAAAAGGCCGTCGATAAACTCCTATCCCGGGCCGGAGTTTCCTGGTCCCTCGTGGAACGGATGATGGACCGGGGGGATATCGCCGAAGTGGAATACCAGGGGGATCGATTTTATCTGAGAAGGTTCCAGTAAAGTGAGAATCACAAACAACGGGAGAGCCAGGAGATGAAACAAATAGACCATGAAGCGGGCGCACCGACCACCTGCGACACCTGTGGAGACAACAACTGTTCGGCATCCAAACGCAAGAAAGACGAAAGCGAGGAAGAATTTCAAGACAGAAGGAAACTCCAGTCCCGGCTCTGCCGCATCCGCCATAAGGTGGTGGTGTTGTCCGGGAAAGGCGGCGTCGGGAAAAGCACCGTAGCCGTGAACCTGGCCACCGCGCTCTCCTTGTCGGGAAAACGAGTCGGTCTCCTTGACGTGGATATCCACGGTCCCAGTGTCCCCACCATGTTGGGACTCGAACACGTGGATCTTCAAGGCTGTGAAGAAGGCTTGTTTCCCGTTGAAACCGGCGGCATGAAGGTCATGTCCCTGGGGTTTTTACTGAAAAACCCCGACGACGCCGTGATCTGGCGCGGCCCCTTAAAAATGGGGGTCATCAAGCAGTTTCTCAAAGACGTGATCTGGGGGGATCTCGACTTTCTGATCATCGATTCCCCGCCCGGGACCGGAGATGAACCTCTTTCGGTCTGCCAACTCATCGGGACCCTGGATGGTGCCGTGGTGGTCACGACCCCCCAGAAGGTGGCCGCGGTGGACGTCCGTAAATCCATCACCTTTTGCCGACAGCTCCACGTGCCCGTGCTCGGTGTGGTGGAAAATATGAGCGGCTTCGTCTGCCCCAATTGCGGCGAAGTCACCTTGATCCTGCGCGCCGGCGGGGGAAAACGGATCGCCGAGGACATGGGGGTTTCCTTTCTTGGGTCCATTCCCATAGATCCCGCGATCGCCGAAACCTGCGACATTGGCCGGGCGTTCATCGATGCCTACGCCGCCGCCCCGACGGCCACCATCATGCACCGCATCGCCGGTGCCGTCGCTGCCCTGGAGGAAGAACGCGCGGTCAATGAAACCGCCTGATCCGGGGATCTCATAAAAGAGGCCGGGCAGGCGGCCGCTTCGCTAACGTTTACCTGAATTGAGCGCCTCGGTCAGATCTTCTGCGTCCCGATGCCGGTGTAAACGGCTTTGCAGATGCCCGACACGCCCCCTTTTTTGCCTTCGGGGTTTTTAAAGCCTTCGGACCCCCTGAGACTTTCAAGGTAGGTCTCCCAGGAGGCCAGCGTATGGTACAAGGTGTCGATATCCTTTTCGGGTTGCACGAGAAACAACCACCCCTCCCCGTAAGGATCTTCGACGATTCGGGAGGGATTTTCTTTTATTATTCGGTTGAACTGCACCCGGCCCGGAACGGGTGTATCAATGTACAGAATTTTCCCGGTGATGGCAAAGATCACGGCTTCATTTGCCGCCACGGGCGTATCTTCTTCCACCAGCCAGTCCACATCCTTGACGCCCCCGGAGAGCACCAGGGCGGGTTGCGTCAAGCCGAAGGCGACAGCATTATCCATGATCTTTCCCCAAAGTCCGTGCTTAAGGGCATACCTCCGATCCTCGGGGATTTCCACCTGCCGGCCCAAAAATTTTTCTATAACCGCCATAAATCTTTCTCCAGTTTCTTTTGATTTAAATGGTTTCAATTATCTTTATTGTAGGCTTTCCAAATATTTACGACCGAGGTGATCAGTTCCATAAAGTACTTGTTTCCGTTTTCTTCCCCTTTTTCGAAATCCTTTTCAACTAAACCCATTTGATTTGTGACATGGGCAAAACAGATTACCGCTTTGTCTTTTGCCTGCGCGAAAGCGTAAAGTGCCGCTGCTTCCATTTCAACGGCGACCAGTCCTTCCGAACGAGCAAAGGCGACCGCTTTTTCGGTTTCCCGGAAAGGAGCATCGGTCGTCCATGTACCCCCCTGTATCAGCGGTATCGAATCCGGCATTTTGTTGCGAATCATGGAAAGCAGATTTTTATTTATGCGTGTGTATGGACAAGGCGGAAGATAATGATAACTCGTGCCTTCATCACGCAATGCACGATCGATTAAAACAAAGTAAGGCGGACGGCCTGCCGAAATAATCTGACCAGCAGATGTCACACTCATCAAAAACCGACAGCCGGATGCAAAGAGCTGCTCTGCCACCAGCACGGCAAATGAAGCTCCAACCGCACAACCCACGACACCCACCATCGTTTCATCCACGTTGAATTCATACAGTTCCGTATGGTAACAGGCCCAGCTGGGATTCTTACTGCCTCTGCCACTTCGCAGATTTCGAAACAGGTCTCCGTCGGGGTCGAGCACACAAAATTCAGGGATATGCCCTGGCGGCAATCTCTTCTGGCGCCGTGCTTGATGCAACAGATTATGGGGCGTGAAGAGCGACGGTTTGTTAAAATCCTTTTTTTCAAGGATCGGGGGCAATCCCGATTTCCCGGAAAATTTCAAAGTGTCGAATTCGTCAAGCACCCGCTTACACCATAAACCTTCGAACCACTTGCCTGCCGGAACATTCCTTCCCCGTATGCGCCATGGTGTATCCCGTATTCGGTGATACCAAAAGCCGGATCATGGATGGCCACCTTTTCAATCCGTACTCTTTTTGGATCCGGAGAACGGCCATTCCATAACTTTCATTGCGGGTTTCCATAAGCACCGCCCATCAATGCCCTAACCTCTCATGCGCGGACCGCTTGCCGGGTTAACCTGGATTCCGTCTTCCTTGCCGCCTGGTAAAATTTAAAAAGGATAAAGGCAAAAAGAACGGACGCGAAAAGGATGCTCACATAGTTGACCACCGATAACGTCACGTGCGGGTAATAATTTCCATACACATGAACTCCCAAGACCTGGGAGCCCACCAGCGCTCAGACCATCCCCCACTGGGTCGGAGAAAAATCGCTTTTTAAAAAATCTTTTCGAAAATATCCGCTGAGCAAATACAGGCAGAAAACCCCCCAGCCGATGGTCACCACATAGGAAAACGTTAGGAAAAAAAACGGCATCATCCATACGTCGAGGGACAGATAGAGCTGCAGATACCGCATGATCCGGTAAAAACTGAACCCGAACAAACAGGTAATGGGGACGATGAGAAAATAGGCCGGCAGCACCGCCTTATCCGGCAGACTGTGGGATCGGATTTGCAGATAGATCAAGTAGGCCAGTTTCGTGACCAGTAAAAAGAAGCCGAAACTCAGCGTGAAAAAGCATGCCACCGCGGCGATGGATGCAATGGTTTTATCGGCCGAAAGGGCGGCGATTCCCGTCCCCGTCAGGCTCACCAGGCCGAATGCAAACACATCGAGCATCCACACGAAATTCAATTGCGTCAAATCCAAGGGGTCGGTGAGCCAATTTTTAAGGACCTTGAATTCAAGCCGGAAAAGCAGGAACCAGAGAACCAGGAAAAAAATCAGGCCCGGCAGCATCATGGATTGCAGGTTCGAAGACAAGGGCGGAATAAAGAAGGCGACCGGAGCAAAAACAACGCTTGCCGTCATGGACAAAGACGCAATCGGTACAAAAATACCGATCTTCTTTGTGGGCGCCCCATTCATAAATTCCCGGTATGCCTTTCTATCGGCCAGCCATTGCACGAGTTCTTTCAGGCACGAGACCGTATAACTTAAGTTGGCTGCGGAAAAGAGCAGCATGAGAAGAATCAGGGAGGCATACACCCCTGTTTGTGCCATCGTGAACCCGGACCAAGAGATATCGGACATCTTTATCAATCCCTTGACCTGGGGCGTTGAGATCTGGAGATAATTAAACGCCATCAAGGCGATACCCCCTGCGGCCAGGGGGATTTGGAACTTGAACGGTGTGAACTTCATTCCTGCACCTCCTTTTCAAATGCAAAAAATTTTTATTTCAATAAGGGACTTATCCATGCAGTGCCCGGTCTGCGGCTTTCAAGGCGGTTTCCTGGACGATCTCCGGCAACGTGGGATGGGCATGGATGGTATGCGACAGGTCCTCCACCGTGGCCCCCAATTTTACCGCCAGCGTTGCCTCGGCGATGAGATCGGTGGCATGCGGTCCGATGATATGGACACCCAACACCTTCCCGTTGTCTTCTTCCGATACGATCTTGGCCTGACCGGCGATCTCCCCGATGACATGCGCCTTTCCCAGTGCCCGGAACAAAACCGTATCCGCCCGCACGGGAATCCCCCGGTCCCGGGCCTGCTCTTCGGTCAAGCCCACATCGGCCACTTCCGGGGAGGTAAAGATGGCCCCCGGTACGGCACCGTAATCCATGTGCCGCCCCCCTCCGAGGGCGTTTTCCGCCGCCGTCAGGCCCTCGGCGGAGGCCACGTGGGCCAGCATGATTTTGGAAGGCCCCAGCACGTCGCCCACGGCATAAATCCCCGGAACACGTGTTTCCATCCGGGAATCGATGGGGATCCATCCTTTTTCGTCCAGGGACACCCCCAGGGATTCAAACCCCTCCAGTTGAACCGTGTTGGGGGTGCGCCCCACACAAACCAGCACCTTGTCCGCGGTTTCAATCAGGGGTTCTTTCTCCTTTTCCGCCGGTGCTTCCAGAAACGGGGAGGGACCGACGGTTATGCGGAGCCTTCCGTCCACCTCGTCCACACTTTCGACGACGCGGTTGACCATGAACCGGATTTTTCTTTTCTTCATTTCCCGCTCGAGTACCTTGGAACAGTCCGCGTCCACGGAAGGCAGCGGGAGCATGCGCGCCAGGGCCTCCACCACGGTCACGGAAGATCCCAGGGACGAAAACAAAAACGCGAATTCGCACCCGATGACCCCGCCGCCCACGATCAACAGGGATTCGGGTACCTCTTCCAACTCGAGAGCGTGGTTGCTGGAAAGGATCCGGTGACCGTCGAAGGGAAGCCCCGGCAATTCAAAGGGCCGCGTCCCCGTGGCCAGGATGAGACGGTCCCAGGAAACCTCCTGTTCTTGGCCTTCGGAAAGGCGCACGGTGATCATTCCGGGTTTTTTGAAAAAACCGGTGCCGTTGAGATACGTGACACGATGATGCTGCAACAGGTCCCGGATGCCTTTTCTCTGGGTTTGCACCACCCGGTTCTTTCTTTTCATGAGCCCGGGCATGTCCACCCGGGCGCTTCCTTCAAGGGCGATCCCGAGTGCATCGGCCGTTTTCGTCTTTTCGATGAGTTCCGCCGCAGCAATCATGACCTTGGAAGGAATACACCCCCAATTCAGGCAGGTGCCCCCCACGTGCGCTTCTTCGATCAGGGTGACATCCCCACCGAGCTGCGCCGCGCGGACGGCGGCGACGTATCCGCCCGGGCCGGCACCCAGTATGGCCACTTTGACGCTCACGATTCATCTCTCCTTTTGAAGGACAAAATATGTGTTTATCCTTTGCACTGAAAACCGAACAGGTCGGCTTTCAAGCAGCTTACAAGACCCCGATGACCCGGTCAGACGATTCCATGAGTTCCACCAGGGAATCGTACGTGCCCTTTACAAACCCCCTACTGACGTCGGAATCCTCGATTCCCCGCAACCGGGCGTCCTGAACCAGGACATGCACTTCTATATTCGAATCCGTGATCTCCCGGATATCCGTGGATCCGGGACGCTTCACGGGGGAACGGCAGAACCGCACCGCTTCCTGGAGTAAAAAAAGGCTGACCCGATGACCCTGGGCCCGCATGTCCGCAGCCGTTTGCAGCGCACGATCCGCTTCGTCGGTGCACGGTCCGTTTTTCAAAAGAATCGCGATGTTCATGAACACCCCCTAAAAAACCAACTGAAGACGGTTTGTCCCCATCAACTCGGAAAGGCCCTTTTGATCGATGGGCTCCAAGTCTTCCACCAGGTCCTCGAGACGCAGCCCTCGTTTTTCGAGGGATTCTTTTTCCACATAAAATTCGGCCGGCGCATCCTTTTTCTCGTAAAGCCCCCGGGCGATGATCTCTTCCAGGGTACCCCCCAGAGCCAGCCACGGGCTTTGGCCGGGGTTCTGCCCGGTTTTGGTCAGATAGACGCCGTCGTCCACCAGCACCACAATGGGCCGGAATCCCAGGGAGATGGCGCCGTTGGCATGGCGAAGCCCTTCGGCGGCCTGAAACCCGCCATAGGGCCCGCGTCGGATCACAATCAAAATATCCTTTGTCATGGTTTCCCCCTTCTATGGACCGATACTGAGCAGAACATCGGTGGCCTCCAATATTTGAAAGAGGCTCTTCAACGTACCGGGTGTTGCGCCTTCAATGAATTGTTCTTTCCGCAGACCGCGGAAACTGAAACACGTCCCTCAAAGATCCACCCGGGCCCCCTGTGCAATGATCTCCGCGAATCCTTTCTCCGCATTCGGTGCTCCCGATGCCCGTTGCCCCTGAATAAAGCCGTAGGTGCCGTCTCCGGATCCCACCATGGTCAACCGGTGCCCTCTCTTCAGTGCCGCCCCGGCGATCCCGAGCACGGTGTCCACATCCTGGCCGCCGTAAGGCGGGGATGCGAGCATGATCGTGATTTGTTTCATAACGCCTCCTGTCATGATCCATTGATACCATCCGGCATTCATCTCCTAACGTTTTGGGGATTCCTTATCCGGCCCGTTTCCCTTCTCTTTCCAGTTTTGAAAGCAAAAACGTCGCTCCTCTGCGGGAAAGCCCCAATTTTTCGGCAAGGACGGCTTCATCCAGCGCCTCGTGAGATTTCAAAAGCGCCAGGACTTCCGTTTCCAGTTCCTCCAGCCAGTCCTCGAAAAGCAAAAGCAGATCCGGATCGGTCATGGCCGCCAGTTGCTTCGATTGGGCCACTTTATCCACCAGGCTCTGGCACATCTGCGTTGGGTCGACACCTTCGCCCATGCACTCGGCCAGTCACAAATGGACCAGGCTCGAGACTTTGTCTCCTTCTGATTGGGCGATCAGGTTCATCAAGAAGCGCTCCCGGGCCACCTCGTCCAGGTCCGCCAGCAGTCTTCCCAGTACCGTTGTGATGCCCGCCAATGCCTCTTCCGGGTTCATCCGGGCAACAATTTTCAAAAGCGCATCCATAAGCGTTGGTTTTCCTCCGTTTCATGAAAACGTGTTTCTTGCCGTTAACAGATCACTCGCCACCACACTCAAGATCCGGATGACATCCAGAATTCTTTTATCCGACAGTTCATAATAGATGAAAGGGCCTTCGCGCTCCACCTTCACCAGCAGCGAACGCTTTAGCTCTTTCAGGTGGTGGGATACCAAAGGTTGCGATAAATCCAACTCCTCGACAATGACGGAAACAGATTTCTTCCCTCCGCTGATAAAAAGCAGTATCCTCAAGCGGTTGCCGTCGGACAAGCTCTTGGCCAGAAAGGCGGTGCTTTGAAGTTGATCCGGTTTTAAATGATGTTCCGGCGGCGATTCAATGTCCGTTGTTCCCAAATCCCCCGAGATCCGCGTCAGATCCGCCTGGAGTGTTTTCTTGCTTATTTTACTCATCGTACGATACCCCATACTTGGGTTTTCTCTGCATTGATCATCCAGGCATCTCCTGTAACGTCACTTGCGAGGGGTACCTCTTGCTGAGAATATCAAGGAATCTTCACCGAAAACAATAAACGCGTACCCGCAGAAACCGCTCCCTGATACTTTGCCACCGTTTTCGTAGGCTGAAAAAGTCTTTTGGGTTCATTTCAACTGAATGACAGCGTCCACAATAATCTTTTATATAAATATCTGTTTATATGCTGATCTTTTTCCTGTCAATCCTTTTTTTCTTTTGGCCACCGGAAATGATTCGTGTTGATCCGGTATTTAGAAATCAAATCGTATCGATAAATAAATGTTGTCGTTTTTTTCAAATTGGCCGAAATACGTCCAATCGTGTTGTCCTCCGAAAATATTTGCACCCATTGTAGCCGCAAGATTATCCGAAAACTTGTATAATATCTGCGGCTGGAAAAGATAATCGTTGTCCGCGGGGCTGTAGAAACACATCATGGAAAACATCCAGGTCTGGTGTTTCCACAATTGGTCGAAACGAAACGAAACAACGTCACGGTACTCGTGCTGCGCAGGGAAGCCGTCCGGAAGGGTATGCTGATAGGCCGCATAATCTTTCATGACTTCTGCGTAATATTGAACGCCGATGGTGGCATCCGGCCAGACCTGCCGTTGGTAACCGATTAAGAATCGGTATTGAGAATTGGGGACTGCGGGATCATTTCCGTCTGCGTCATCCCTCGACTGGTAGTATCCCGTCTCGAAACTCCAAATCCCTCCGAATGCACTCTTCTGGGCGCTCATCCCGTAAACGGACAAAGGGGGATAGAAGGCCAACAGGCGGGTGGGTACATCGAGGTTGTCGGGACGCATGGCAGGAATCCGCCAGAAACCCCGATACGCATACAAGGAAATATCGATATCGGTTATTTTCCGATACAACCGCAACGCCAGTTCCGTATTCCCGTACGAGGATTCAGGCTCCTGTACTTCCCGGTGGGGCACCTCGGCGAATGGATCAAAAAGAAAAAACCGATCCGATGCGGGAAGGTTGTCCGGTTCGAAAAAGGGGATCAAGAAAAACACGGCGTTTACAATATCCGAGGTATATCGGAATCGAATGCCGTCAACACCGACTTTGAGGTACTCCAGCGGTCTGCCGGAAAAAAACGATACATAATCCTTTGGAAAAACGTCGTTGATAAAAAGAAGGTCTCCCACCCCCCACGTGGCGACCTGTCGGCCGAAGCGAAAATCAAAGGCCCCCGTGCTGTAATCCACGTAGGCTTCCCGAAGATCCGTATCGAATTCGTCCGTCAGCGCGTCATGAAAAAAATCGCCTTTGACCCTGGCGGACGCTTCAACGGACGCCGACCACGCACTCACATCCAGCCGGAAGCGTTCTTCGGCAAGCAGAAAGTCGCCGTTTTCCCCATCATCCGGTCCCTCTCCGCGGATGCGTCCCGAATAATTCCCCATCAGGAATCCATGCACATCCACATTCCTGTCGTCCCATCCATGGGCAACACCCGGAACGATAAGGCACAGGACGAAAAGAGCATATTTCAGACGGCTTTTCTTGGATCGCATACCGGTTTCCCGCAACAACGCTCCATAAGGGTTACCAATGGCTCTTTACCGGATCCACGCAATCGGAGGCCGGCGCATACGCCGTTCGCTGAAGTCGTTATCCTTCAACCCGACGTTGTAACGAATCGCGTTGAGAGTCACTTCCGTTCGGTGGCCGGTTTTAACGTTTTTCATGGTGCGTTTCATAACGGTCGGCCACGTCTGCGATTCCCCGTTATTTTCTGTTGTGGTGCGCTCGATGCGGTCCGCAGTGAAAATCCGAAACAACTGTTCCTGGGCGTCGTAGTACGTTTCCTGAATCGGCAAATAGGTTTCCTTGTCTATCCATGAAATCCGTTTGATATAGTCGGCGCCGGACTCGGGTGTGCTCTCGATCACATAGCAGTCTTTTCCATTCAATTTTTCTTCTTTTAGAAAGGAATGCCGGTCCGCATCCACATCTCTTCCGGATACGTCTTCATAAGTAAAATCCGATCCCACAAAGCTGGAGCGCTTGTCGTCGGCAGCGATTCGCTTGACCAGGTCCACCGCCGGAACGAAGAGCCAGCGGTCATCTTCCTTTTCAGGGTATTTCCAGACCATGAATACCATGCGCCGAACATCCCCCGGTTCATGAAAATAGATAAAGTACTTTTGATTACCCCCTTCACTTTCGTCCCTGCGCAATAGGGTCATGACCCGGGTGCGACGGCCGCCGTCTTTATCAATGAGCTCCATCGTCACCTTGGCCTTCATGTCCTTCCCGGCGTAATAGAATGCCAGCTGGGATTTCTCTATGATCTTTTCCGGGGATAATTGTGTGTTCCCGGGGGCTGTTTCTTGGGCGAAAGTGAAACCCCCGACCATGAGCATCGTTATTGTTAAATAAAATGCTATCCTTTTCATCGGGAAAGACTCCTTTTATGTGATTCAAAAATACCCGCCGCGCCTCGAAGCGCTCGTTCCAGTCTCATGATTCACCTCCTTTTTCCATGTTCGGTTTTGTGAAACGCAGCGCCGCGGGTATAAGAAAAAGAGTGGCCAGCGTACTGAACATCATCAAAAGGGCGAAGAACATGCCCACCGTCACGTACGGCGTAAGGGAGGACGCCACAAGGGGCAGAAAACCGAGGGAGATGACAATGGCGTTCCGGGCGATCGCCCGACCCGGTTCCTCGAACATATACCGGTTTGTTTCGGCAAAATTTGGGGTCACCCGGTACCGTTGCCGAAAGCGCTGGATAAAATGGATCGCAAAGTCGATCCCCAACCCCAAAGACAGGGAGGAACAAACCGCAATGGGCATGTCGTAGTCTTTGCCCGTCCATCCGACCAGACCGTAGGAGAAAAGGATCGCCGCGCTCAATGGAATCATGGAAAGTCCTCCCCACACCAGGGAACGGAATTCAATCATCATGAGAAAGAACACCACCGCAAAGCTCCCCAGGATGGCTTTGAGCATCCCCACCACCATAAGATCCTGCCACACTTTGTTGATGTATGTGAGGCCGGACCACTTCAGTTGCACACCGGCAGGGGGTGGCGTTTTTTGGATAAAATCGTCCAGGTGCTGCTCGACTGCGTGCATTTTTTGGTTGTCACCGCTTTTCATCTGTATCCAGATGTTGGCCTTGTCGGCGGTACGGTTCACAAAGTTATCCAGGTCGTCCGGGTCGCCTGAAGCCTGGAAAAGGAAGAGAAACTGCCCGACGGCTTCCGCGGTCTTCGGGACGTCGTAAAACTCAGGGACGTTGTCGTGAAGAACGAGATTGACCCGCCGGACGATATCGGCCATCGAAGAGGTCTTTCCCACAAGGGGCTCCTTTTCGAGGTGCGTTTGGATGTCCGCAATATAGGAGACGATCTCGGTTCGCTTGATGGCATTCGCTTCAGAAGTTTCCACCACAAGATAGGCCATGTAGGTGCCGCCAAAAAGGCGGTTCATCGCCGTATCCGCGATTCGTATGGGGTGCGCCTTTTTGAACCATCGAACCGGGTTGTCGTTGACCTGAATCCGCAGCACGCCCGCGACACCGGTTGCGATCAGGAGCACCGTTACGACCAGAATCGTTTTCGCCCTTGTAAAAGCCAGTTGTCCAATAAAATGAAGGCAGCGATCCAGAATGGAAGTCCGGGGATCGCCATTTGTCCGGGGCAGGATACGCTTCAAACGTTCATCGCTCATCAGGCTGATCACCGCGGGAACCATCGTCATGGAAAAGAGCCAGGCGGCCATGATCCCGAAAGCGACGAAGAGGCCGAAGACCCGAACCGGCGGAATGTCCGCCAATGAAAGCGACGCGAAACCGACCGCCGACGTGAGGGACGTAAACAACATGGGACGATACAGGGGTTGCATCCCTTCCAGGAGTGCGCGCCGTTTGTCTCCGCCCAAGGCACGGTAACGATCAAAGAATTCGCTTAAAACATGGACATCATCCAGTATCGCGATGGGCATGAGGAAGACCGGAATCATGGAACTCATGATATGAACGGTATGCCCGGTTCCAATGAGCAACCCCATGGACCAGACAACGGCGAACATGGCATCCATCCCGATCGGTACGAGAAACCCCGCTCGACGGAAAAGCAAAAATACGAGTACCAGGATAGCCAGGAAGGCAAGGGGCGCCACGACGGCCATTTGAACGAACATTTCATGGCCGAAGGTGTCCTCGGCGACGGGGAGGCCGGCCAGATGGTACTCCTGACCGGGAAGAAGCGCCCGCTTCAGGATCGATTCGATTTCGCCGGCGATCCGATAGCTCATGCGCTTTTCCCGAATGGGGACATAGATTGCCACGGCGGTGCCGTCCTCCGAAGCAATCTTTTCATGCAGGAAAGGGTTTTCTGAGATATCCGTGCGGATTTCCTCGATTTCCGCCTTGCTGGAGGGTATCCGGCGCATGACGGGATGCACATCCAGGAGGCCGGCTGCGGACTTGATGTTGTCGGTGGTCGTCAAGCTCACCACGTCCGGGATGATCACGCCCTTGATTTTGAGGATCTCATCAATGACCTGGGTGATACGGGCCAGGGCGTCGGGTCGAAAAACACCCTTTTCGTCGACGATGCCCACGACAATCAAGTCATGAATCCCGAACTCCTTTTTAACCTGATCATAAAAGACCCGTTCCGCCTGGTCCGGTTCCAGCATGTTTTCCGGATCCGTATCAATGGTGATCTTTGGAAATTGCAAACCGAAAAGAACCGTCAATGCCAAGACGATGGCGATCACGCTTTTCGGCCAATCGAGCGCGAATCGTGTCACATGAGCCAGCACGGCTGTTCTCCTTTCCAGAAAAGCATCACTCTCTTTTTTTTTGCGAAATATCGGATTCTACGCCGAATCCGGATGCATCCTGTTTTTTCAAGACGCGCCTGCGGTGGTCGCGGTGTGATTCATCTTCAAACGACGGCTCCGCGCGTTTACCATCCGATGCCGCCGGGTATGGTTTTTCCGCGACGGGTTCTCCATAAGTAATATTTTTCAAAATACTTTTTCATCCACAACCACCGTTTCCCGCGGCTGACTTTCGCGATATTCCGCGGCGGCCGGACCGGGTCGGCCCGCATGTGCGCCGCCGTGTTCCCCATATCCATGATGCAATCGATCCAAAGATCCCGCACCTGTTTTTCCCCGCCCCGGATATCCACCGCGATGTTGTGTGCGGCGATTTCGGCCATCTGTTCCGTCATATGCCCGGTCTTTGGAAAGTTGACGGGAACCGGCGTGTCGTCGACAGGCGGAAAGGCAACCGCGACGCCCACAGCGTAAATATTGTGAAATTCCCTGTGCCGGTAACCTTCGTCCACCGGTATGAACCCCTTGGGGTTCGAAAGCCCGGGGGATTCGGCCACGGCATTTATCCCTCCCAGGGGCGGAATGATGAGAGAAAAGAGGGATTCAAAGACGGTCCCATCCGCCAATTTTACGGAAGTATCGGTGATTTCTGAAACCGCCGCGGAAGTAAAATACCGGATGTCCCGGGATTCCAGTTCGCTTTCCAGAAAATGTCGAATTTTACCCACACCTCCGACTCCGAAATGACCCGGGAACGGCTCGGGTGTGACAAAAACAATGGGCACCTTGTGCCGCATCCTTTGTTTTCTCAGCAATTGATCCACCTCAAAGACAAATTCATAGGCCGGACCGATGCAACTGGCCCCGGGGGCGCACCCCACCACCATCGGGCCAAAATCGCGGGAAAAAACGTTCAATGCCTCCCACGTCTCTTCCGCCTCCGGCGGGGTCATGAGCGAATGTCCGGGACCATCCCACGGTCCCAGGCCGGGAACGGATTCGTTTGCACTGCGATGTCCCGTTGCAACAACAAGGTAATCGTACGCCCAGTTTTTTCCGTTGGTGAAGATTTTTTGTTCATCGGGTTCTATCTTCTCCACGGTGGCATGAACGAACCGGATTTCCATGCGTTTCAGAGGTTTTTCCAGGTCAAAGGAAATCTGATCCAGCCGCTTGACCCCGATGGCGACCCAGGGAAGGGAAGGAATAAAGACAAAGCGCGGATCCTTGGAAACAAGGATGATTTCGTATTTTTCCGAATCGAGATGTTTTCGCAATCGATAAGCGGTGGTCAGTCCGCCGAAGGAACCCCCGATGATGACGATACGCATTTTATGTCTCGCTTTTCTTTGCCGTGAACGGCCTTCGAGTTTCACGGTTCCCCTTGTTTGTTTTGGCGCCATGCGATCTTCCTTTCCGGTTTCAGGAATGATCCCGTTTAGTTAGGACCAGGGAAATCCGGAGGACGAATAAAATCAGTTTATAAATATATATTTATATGCTGATTTTTTCTTTGTCAATAAAATATTTTTCAGATGCGGGATATCACGCCGTCCGGTGGATCAGGGTGCCCTTTGGAACGACGGTTCGGTCAGGATGAATGCATCCGGTTCGGATCGGTTTTAAATTTCACAGATCCAAAAATGGACGACACTGGGTACCAGGATCCCTCTAACTCGTGACGTTTGAAGTGTTTTTGTAGCTTCCCCCTGCAAACAGCGGGGAATGCGCTTCCGGCTGCAGTTCAAAAAGGCGGGATGGTTTCATATGACGCCCGTAGCAAGGAAAAGGGCGATCGCCAATAATAAGACGCCCGTCAGCGTTTGAACGGTTCTCATGGTGATCTTGTGGAGGAAGCGCTTGCCGATCATCACGCCGGAAAACGCCGCCAGGGTGCCGGCAAAGATCAGGGGCCATTGGGCCGGGCCGATTGGATAAGTTGTCTTTGCCAGAAAAAACATGAATGCATAGGTAGCGATTCTTGCCGCATCCACCATAAAGCCGATCACGGCATTGGTCCCCACAAAGGCCTCGGTGGAGATGCCCACCTTGGCCAGAAACGCCGAACGCAGAGCTCCCTGGTGACCCGAAAACCCGCCGAAAAAACCCGAAAGGATCCCTCCGGCAAACAGGTACTTCCGGTTGAATTGGATTTTCCGCAGGCGGGGGAGGAGTTCCAGCAGGGCGAAAGCAAGCATCAGCACGCCCATGACGAGCTTGACGGGGGTGACCACGGCGGTCCGGGGGCCGATGGCGTACCGGACGATTTCGCCGAAATGCGCCACATAGCCAAGGGCGGCAGCCCCTGCAAAAGCGGCGATGATGGCGGGAAGCCCGAAACGGACGATGAGGGTTTTATCGGCATGTCTTCCCACCATGACGATTTTAAACATGTTGTTGGCGCCGTGGACGACGGCCGTCGCCGCCACCGCCACTTCCACCGGGAAGAACAGGGCAAAGGCCGGCATCAACAGGGTTCCCAGGCCGAAACCCGAAAAAAGGGTCAGGGCCGACACCCCCATCGCCGTAAGGCATATGACGATATAACTCATTGTTGTTGGATCACTTCCGCGTACAGTTCTTTGATCTTGTTTCGCATCTGCTCCAGCAATTTACTGCCCTTGTTTGTAATCCGATAATACTTCCGCTGCTTGTGGTTGACTGTATACGCACGACTCGTCAGATATCCCCCATTTTCCAGCTTGGCCAGGATCGGGTACAGGGTGCCCGCACTGATCTCATAGCCGTGACGGGCGAGTTCTTCCATCAAACCGACCCCGAACACCTCTTCTTTTTCCGAATGGTATAAAATATGGATTTTAATAAAGGCCAATTCCAGATCGCGGATCATTTTTCCTCCTGCTAACGTTTTTTAATCGCGGTGGAAACGAGTTTTGAATTTATATTATTAAAACCGATATCGCTTCATAATATCGATTGTCAATAATTTCAACGCGAAATTGCGATTGGGTGCATTTCACTCATTTTTTTGGGGCGGATCTGAAT
>CAZQUR010000040.1:0-26497 GCA_964596535.1 uncultured Desulfobacteraceae bacterium | reverse complement strand
TCAAGATCGATGGTACCATCTTTTTTCTGTGCCAGCAATCCGAACATGAGAAACTCTTCTTTGAAATGATGAAAGCGATCCGCATACGCGGAAAAAAATCGGATCCCGGCTTGAAAAAATCCGGTATCGGGCCGACCGCCTTTTTCAAGATCGGTCTTTGCCCGTACGAAGTGTTCCATCGCTTGAAGAATCTTCCGATGCTCTTGTATCAGGACTCCCGTGGGCTCCATGGGATGCCTCCTTGCGTTTTTGGAATGTTTTCCTTTCAAAGCGCCCGGGAGGCGGAAACAGATCGGGATCGTAGACGGGAACGCTCCCCCGATGGTGTTGGTAAACGGGAAGTTGAAGGTGATGAATGTGAAACACGTATTCTTCCAAGCGGATCCCGTTTTTCCAGACCCCCGCCGATTTTGCGATGGTTGAGCCCCCCGCAAAGAGGAGGATCAACACCGCCGCATAAAGCCAGGGTTTAACGCCAACAGGCAGGCCGACGGGGGAAAGCGTCAGGGTTCCCGGGACAGGACAGGCATCCACGCATTGCATGCAGGCATGACATTCGTCGGAGGCCACGGATCTCAACCGGTGTACCGAAATATCCGAGGGGCACGCCTTAGAGCATTTCTTGCAGTCCGTGCACGTGGAGGCCTCCCGGCGGATCCGGGTGAGGCTGAAGACGCTTACAATCCCCAGGAGTGCGCCGTAGGGGCAAAGATAACGGCACCAGAAGTTGCGAAACAAAAGGGATAGGATGAACAGCAGGATCAATACCCCGAGTGAAAAAGTCGATATCTGGGTGAAGAACCTCAGCATCTTGATGTCGGCGACGCGGTTGTAAGGGCTGTAAATGAAAATATCGAGGGCGCGGGCATCCATCCGGACCAGGATCGCCCAGAAAAAGAAAAGCAAAAGCAGGTATTTCAGGCTTCGCAACGGCATATCGAGCCATGCGGGGAGCCGGATGTTTTTTCCGAGAAGCGTTCGATGGATTTTTGCCAGTTGTTCGGACAGGAGACCAAACGGGCATATCCAGCTGCAGAATCCTTTTTTTAAAAGCAACGCGGTACTCAGTACCATTAGAAAAATGACGAGTCCCGCCGGATGAACGGAATTGATCCCGCCGGTAAGGATCCAGTGCTTGAGGCTGATCAGGGAACTGATGGGCAAAAAGGCTTCCACTCCCGGAGGGCGGGAAACGGAAACAGCGGTTCCGGACTCGAGTGCTTCCACGAACCGGACGAATTCGAACCCGATCCAAAGGGTCGTGATCAGAAATCCGATTTGAACCGCTTTACGCAGTCTTTGGGCGCGTTTCAGCTCCACTGGAATCTGCATGTTCGAACCTTTACAAGGGTCCCCTTCCGCCCGGATGAACGGACACCCGGACGGAAAGGGGAGAAGAATACTACAGGTTGTCCCGGTGCCTTCTTTTATTCAGGGAAGGCGCTCCCGGATTGCACCGTAACGGGTTTCAACCGGGTGACGGCTTTGACCATGAACAACAAAAGCGCCGCCGCCCCGATGATGATCATGAAATCGGGGATCATTCGGGTTTGGCCGAGGAACTGAATGATATCTTTTTCCCAGAACGCATTGGAGCGCGCATGCCAGAATCCGTGGCGGATGTTGTCCAGCACCTGGAGGATGCCGTTGGGAAGCAGGGTGCAGGTGAACATGATGAACAGCCCCACGTTGGTCCCCCAGAAGGTTACCCTTAGCAATTTGGTGTTCCATCCTTCCTCCGTGACCAGGCCCCGCATGGAGAACAGAAGCAGCCCGATGGCCAAAAGGCCGTAGGTGCCGAAAAGCGCCGTATGGCCGTGGTTTACGGTGAGGTAGGTGGCGTGTTCGTAATAATTGACCACCGGCGTGGTGATGGAAAGTCCCATGACGCCGGCACCGAGGAATTCCCATGCCACGGACGCCATGAGGAACATGAGCGGGTACCGGTAGGGAAAGTTGCTTCCGGCTTTCACCAGCACCTTCTGGCTGTGCCAGACTTCCGCCAGCAAGAGGAGGATGGGAACCGGTTCCAAGGCCGAGATGGTGGAGCCTAACGCCAGCCAGAAGGAGGGCTCGCCGAACCAGTAATAATGGTGGCCGACCCCGATGATCCCCGAGGATAGCGCCAGGGCCACCGTGAAGTACACGGTGCGGAGACCGGCTTTCAGGTCCACCAGATCGAGATTCACCATCACAAAGACGATGGCGGCGGCGGCGAAAAATTCGAACGCCCCTTCCACCCAGGTATGGACCACCCACCATCGCCAGAAATCGGCGATGGTGAGATGGGTGTGGGGGTCATAAAAGAGACCGAAGGAAAAAAACCCCACCACCGCCACACCGGAATAGGCCAGGAAATGGGGGAGTCCCCACTTGTCCCGGCCTGCGGCAAAGTGGCTTTTCAACGCCCGTACCACCAGGAAGAGCCAGATGATCAGGCCCACCAAGAGGAGGATCTGCCAGAGCCTTCCCAGTTCCAGGTACTCCCATCCCTGGTGTCCCAGCCAGAACCACCATGTGCCGCCGATGAGGCCCTTGATGCCGAGCACCTCACCCACGAGGCTTCCCACCGCCACGATGATGACCGCCACGAAGAGCACATCCACCAAAAACCCCTGGCCCGCCGGCTCCTTGCCGCCCACCCGGGGAGCCACGAAAAGGGTCATGCCGATCCACGCGGTGGCGATCCAGAAGACCGCCAGCTGAAGATGCCAGGTTTTCACCCAGTTGTAGGGGATGAATTGGGCGATGAAATCGAACCCGTAAAAGGAGTCGGGATGCACCGTATAATGGGCCATCAGGCCCCCCATGTTCACCTGAAGGAAAAACAGGGCCGTGACCACGAGGAAATACTTTGCGGTCTTTTTCTGGCTGGGAGAAATGGCGGCACCGGCCAGGGCCAGGGCCGGTTCCGGCCGATAGGGCTTGGCGCCCTTGTTGAACTGGTATTTATGGAATAAGAAGATCATCAAGCCCAGGCAGACCCCGAAGGCCACCAGGGAGATTGCGGACCACACCAGGGATTTTCCCGAGACGGTGTTGCCCACGTCCGGATCATGGGGCCAGTTGTTGGTATAGGTGTGGGTATCCCCGGGACGGATGGTTCCGGCAACCCAAGCCGTCCAGAAGAAAAAGTCGGCCAGATCCAGAATCTCCCGGGGGTTCTTGATACTCCCGGCCCGAATGGTCCCGCCCTTTTCACCGTGGGTAAACAAGTTTTCATAAAATTTTCGGTTTTCCAGAAGGGCGTGTTCGAGAAGGGGGGTAAAGGTCAGGGTGTCCGTGTTTTTATCGTAGGTATTCGTTTTGATCTGACGGATCACCACGGCGTCCACCGATCCCTTCGCATCGGTTTCCAGCGCGGTATAAGGCGCATTGAATTTGTCCCTGGCCAGTTTTCCCCGCATATTCAGGCCCATGTGGTGCAGGGCCTGGGCCGTGAAATCGGGTCCGCGGTACGTGCCGTGTCCCCAGACGCTTCCCAAGTCCATGAGGCCGTATTTCTGCCAGACGCTTTGACCGGCCAGGATCCGATCCCTGTCCGTGAGGACCGTCCCGTTTTCCGAGACGACTTTCCCCGGATACGGAGGCAGATCCGCGGCCGTGTAAAAATACCCGATGAGCGCCACCACGATGGATCCGAAAATGGCGATGAGAAAATAGTTCCGAAGCCTTTTACTGATCATGGAAACCTCCTTTGCTGTTGTTTTTCCCGGTCCCGGGGAACCATGTCCCGACGCCGATTCTGACCGATACTTTCCCACCCCGCCGGTTGAGAAGGGCGCGAAAGATGCTGCGGTATCTGAAAACGGTCAAGGTGATTGCCGAAACCCCCTCCGTTTTGGGATAAGGAAAGTGACAAGATTGCCGGAACCGTGGAAAGTCTCATATGGGCGGCGCGATGGTGACCAAAAGTCGCAAATCCGTGAAGGCGTTCAGACCGTGGGGCTCGCTGATATCGGTGATGATGACATCCCCGGCCTTGGCCGGCCGAGAGGTGTCTTCGGCCCCGAGAAATTCACCTTCACCCTCGAGAATGGTCAAACAGACTTCTCCTTCGATGTCATGGTTGTGTACGGGAAGCGTCTGCCCGGCTTTGAAGTTGAAATTCAAGACCTTCATGTAAGGCGAATCATGGACCAAAAGCCGCTTCATGGTCTTTTCATCAAAATCGTTGGCTTCATAAAGGCTGACTGCTTTCATTTTCTTTCCTCCTTTTTTGTGGGTTGTGTCGGTTTTTTCAAATGTTGCGCCTTCTTCTTGGACGGCCGCCGCCATCCGATCTGATCCACGGCGGTTTCGCCGAGCATCTTTTCGAATTCCACGACGATGGCGTGCCACTTCTCGTGGAGTCCGCATTTTCCGTTGCAGGTATCCAGGCCCAAAAAACAATTTTTCAAATCGTCCATTTTCATGAACAGCGCCACCACGTCCTTGAGATAAATCTCGTTTGCCGGCCGGGCCAGGACGAATCCGCCGCCTCTTCCCCGGACCGATTGGATAAGCCCTCCCTGAACCAGGCGATTCAGGATCTTTGAGAGGAAATTTTTAGGGATTCCTGTTTTTTCGGAAATGACTTGAGTCAAAATCGGTTCCCCGGTTTCCTGATTCGCCAGATACCCCATGGCCCTGAGTGCGTATATCCCGGTCTGAGACAGCATCTGTTCCCCTCCTTCTTTTTTGGATTAAAAAGGATATCTTCATCTATTTGTCAAGTATTTTTTTTATTTCCACAAAAAATTTTCTTGACAAAAAATACCACAAAGTGGGATATTTCAAATACACTGCCGGGACCTGAGCCGTACAACCCATTCCACCATCATACCGCACGACGGAGAAGAGGAGGAGGGCATGCCGTTGCAACGGATTTTAATTCCCTATAATTTCACGATGTATGACTTCAAGGCTTTGGATTTTGCCGTTCGGACCTTTTCCAAAAGCGATGAGGTGGAGATCACCCTTTTCAACGCCTACGTGCCGCCGCCGAAGATGGATACGGACGAAAATTCGGTAATGCACCGATTGAAAGGGAACCTCCAGTATCTTTCCCAGCGTGTGCAGCGCCAGGAAGAAGCCTTGAACGAGGCGAAGCAGTATTTGGTCCGGAACGGGTTCCCCGAAAACCGGGTGCGGTGTCTTTTTGTCCCGAAGAAGAAAGACACGGCGGGGGATATCATCGACCGGGTCCATCAGCATGCGTTTCACACCGTGATTTTGAACAACAAGCCGAAAAAAGCCACCCGCTTCTTCACGGGGAGTGCATCTTCCAAAGTTGTCAACGCCTTGAAAAATATCACGGTCTGCATCGTGACATAAAAATGCCGCCGGCGGGGTACATGACGTCTCCGGAAAGCCGGACACTCGGCGGGGATTTTTTTGATCGCTTCCCCCGAAAAAAAGGGCGAAATCGGGGGACGTGTTCCGGTCAACCCAAAGGATCGGAAAGGAGAAACCCATGCGACAAGATGAGAAAATCGACATCGAAATAATCAAGGTGGTCACCCGGGCCATCGCCGGATCCGGTCAAGTGGAAGTCATGGCCCATCATCTGACCCAACTGCTGGTGGCGGCCCTGGAGATCAAAGGATGCACCCTGTTCGCACTGAATCCGGAAACCCTGGAACTCGAGCCCCTGGCCAGCTTCGGATTAAGTGTGGATTATCTGAACAAAGGACCGGTGCTCCTGGACAAGAGCATTGACGGGGTCAAAAGCCGGAAACCCGTGGTGGTGAAAAATATCAAAACCTCCAAGCGGCTCCAGTATACCCGGGAAGCGGAAAAAGAGGGGATCGGATCCATTATCTCGCTGCCGGTCTTGTTCAACAAAGAAATGATCGGTTCCCTGCGCCTGTATCATCATGAACAATGGAGCATTTCAAAAAAGGATCTCGACTCCCTGTCCCTGCTGGCCGAGACCATCGGAATGGCCATGATGTTTACCCGCCTGCGCCACCTGGTGCAAGGGATTCAAGGGGTCATATGGGAATTGCCGAAAGTGCTCCTGGAGGAACAGGGGTAAGTTTCTTCCCTTATTTATCCATCGATACGGGGGCTTTGCGGTTATCCCCGGAGGTCTTTCCAATCCGCAAAGATGGCGTACTCCGGGGGAAAAAGGGCGACCCGGTCCCCGGGACGGATCCGCGTGTTTTTAGGGACCGCCCGGTGATTGACCATGACCAGTTGCACCCGGTCTTCCGGAATCCCTTCCCGGGCAAGTATTTCCGTCAACGGCGCCGGGGTGTCAAGGGGCATCCGAAACACGGTTTCCAAAAAAGACTTGCGGGCGCGCTGCAGGGATCCAAACAGGTGTATTTGAATTTCAGACGTCACAACCGCTTCCTTTCAACCCCCGTGTTTGGAGATCAGAAAGATGCCGTAGGTGGCCCGCAGGTTGGGCAACACTCGGATGATGCCGCCGTATTTGTCCTGGGTGTGGGTGTTGATGGCCGCTTCCTTGAGGATGTGGAACCCCGCTTCCCTGGCGTATTTCCGAAAGTCCTGGAGGGTGATGACGCGGATATTGGGGGTATTATACCATTCATACGGGAGCTGGGGCGTCACCGGTGCGTATCCCGTGAGAAGGAGTTGGAGCCGGACCTTCCAGTGGCTGAAGTTGGGAAAACTCACGATCCCTTTCCGGCCGATGCGCAGCATCTCTTCGATGAGGGGCGACGGATCGTAAATCTGCTGGAGGGTCTGACTCAATACCACGTAGTCGAAGGCGTCGTCGGGATAATCCCGGACTTCTTCGTTGATGTCTCCCTGAAGGACGGAAAGGCCCCGTTCGACGCAGCGGGCCACTTTATTTTCATCATGGTCGATGCCACAGCCGATAATCTTTTTGTGCCGCTTGAGGTGATATAGAAGATCTCCGTCACCGCATCCGAGGCTGATGACCTTGGACTCCGGTTCGATCCAGGAGGCGATGATCTTGAGATCGAATCGAATCGCGTTAGAAGAGGGCTTCCCGCCGGACACGTTCCAGAAATCCTTTCACAAGGGCGCTCAGGCGCTCGTTGGGGAGCAGAAATGCGTCGTGCCCCCACTGGGCTTCGATTTCACAAAAACTCACGTCCAGGCCCGTTTTTTTCATGGCTTTCACTATGGATCGGGATTGATAGGTGGGATACAGCCAGTCCGAAGTAAACGAGACCACTAAAAATTTGGCCCGGGTCTTGGAGAAAGCGGCCACCGCGGATCCGTCCCCGTGTTGTCTTTCCAGATCGTAGTAGTCCGCCGCCTTGGTGATGTACAGAAAAGAGTTGGCGTCGAAGCGTTCCACGAATTTGTTTCCCTGATATCGCAGATAGCTTTCCACCTGGAAGTCGGCGTCAAAGTTGAAGGAAAAATCGGCCTTGTTTTGAAGCCGGCGCCCGAACTTCAACCGCATGGATTCGTCGGATAAATAGGTGATGTGCCCCACCATCCGGGCCACCGCCAACCCGTGAACCGGTTTCTTCCCGGCGTAATAGTCGCCGCTGTTCCAGTCCGGATCGGCCATGATGGCCTGCCGGGCCACTTCGTTGAAGGCGATGGCCAGCGCCGAATGCCGGGTGGTGGTGGCCAGGGGGATGGCGGAAACGATCCGGTCCGGGTAACGCACGCACCACTCCAGGACCTGCATGCCGCCGATGGAGCCTCCCACGGCGCACAGGATCTTATGGATCCCCAGATGATCCAAAAGGATTCGCTGAGCTTCCACCATGTCCCCGATGGTGACCAACGGGAATGAGAGACCATAGGGCCGTCCGGTCGTGGGATCGACGGAAGCCGGGCCTGTGGAGCCCATGCAGCTTCCCAGGATATTGGCGCAGATCACAAAGTAGGTGTCGGTATCAATCCCTTTGCCGGGGCCCACCATGATGTTCCACCAGCCCGGTTTGGAATCGTCAGCGTGATAATACCCGGCCACATGGGAGTCCCCGGAAAGGGCGTGCAGGATCAGGATCACGTTGTCTTTTTCCGGGGAAAGCCGCCCGAAGGTCTCATAAGCCAGCGTTACCGGCCCCAGGGATGCGCCGCTTTCCAAAACCAGGGGGTGGTGGGGGTCTTCGGCGAATGTGAAGTACTGCTTTTCGACCAGACCCACCGACACGCCGTTTTTATCGTGTTCGATGTATTCGCTCATGAGAAATACTTACCGGATGGGGTTTGTGAAGGCTCACACCCCTTTCAAGGCCTGGTCCAGGTCTTCAAGGATATCGTCGATGTGTTCGATGCCGATGGAAAGCCTGATTAAATCCGGCGTCAATCCTCCGGCCCGCTGTTCCGCTTCGCTGAGCTGGGAATGGGAGGTGCTGGAGGGGTGCAGGGCAAGGCTTTTGGCGTCCCCCACGTTTGCCAAATGGGAAAAAAGCGTGAGGCGTTCGATGAAGGTCTTTCCGGCGGAAACGCCCCCCTGGATTCCGAAGACCACCATGCCCCCGAACCCCCGGCTCAGGTATTTTTTGGCGGTTTCATGGGAGGGATCCGCCTCGAGCCCCGGGTAACGCACCCAGGAGACCTTGGGATGCCGGGAAAGATATCGGGCCACGGCCAGGGCGTTTTCACAGTGCCGCTGCATTCTTAGGGGGAGCGTTTCCAATCCCTGCAAAAAAAGCCAGGCATTGTCCGGGCTGATGCAGGCCCCCAGGTTGCGCAACGGCACCAGGCGCATCCTCAGGATGAACGCCAGGGGATTCAGCTCTCCGAGGTCCGTCGCAAAGCGAACGCCGTGGTAGGTTTCATCCGGTGTATTGTAAAGCCGAAACTTCGGATCGGTCCAGTCAAATTTTCCCGAATCCACCACAATGCCCCCGATACCCGTGCCGTGTCCCCCCATCCACTTGGTAAGCGAATGGACCACGATGTCGGCGCCGTGCACCAAGGCCCTCATGAGGTAGGGCGTGGTGAAGGTGGCGTCGGCGATCAGGGGGAGATGGTGGCGTTTGGCGATTGCCGCCACCGCTTCCACATCCGCCACGTCCAGCACCGGGTTTCCGATGGTTTCCAGGTACAGGGCCCGGGTCTTTTCCGTGATGGCGTGTTCGAAGCCGGCCGGATCCTGGATGTCCACGAATTTCACGCGGATATCGAACTGGGGGAGGATGCCCGCAAACATGGTGTAGGTGCCGCCGTAAAGGTTTGCGGCGGAAACGATTTCGTCTCCGGAAGAACAGATGTTGATGATGCTGTAATACACCGCGGAGGTTCCCGAAGAAAGGGCCAGGGCCGCGGCGCCGCCTTCAAGGGCCGCCGCCCGCCTTTCCAGGATGTCCTGAGTGGGGTTCATGATCCGAGTGTAAATATTCCCCAGCTCCTTGAGACCAAAGAGATCGGCGGCGTGCCGGGTGTCCCGGAACACATACGAAGAGGTCCGGTAAACGGGCACCGCCCGGGATAAGGTCGCGGGATCGGGCTCCTGGCCCGCATGCAGGCACAGGGTTTCCAGTCGATGGGAAGAATGCATGATGGCTCTCCTTTTCGGGGCTATCCCATGAGGTGGCGGAAAACGTCACAGGAACGGCAAAGCTGGATCTTGTCCTGCCAGCGGGTATGGACTTCTCCCTGGCAGACGGTACCGTTGATAAACCAGCATAAATCCCCGGAGTTGAACTCCCATGCCGGGCATGTGGTCTTTCGGGAAGCCGGGCAGTTTTTTACGATCCAGCAGGGTTTCTTGTTCTTTCCTTGGTTCCGCACCCTGGAAATCAAGAAAAACATTTGGCGTTCCACATGGGGCGGGATATTCCGCCATCCCTGTTCATAGCTGTGGACCGCTTTGATGGATGTCCCCAATAACTGGGCCATCTCTTTTTGGGTCTTTTTCAACCGTTTCCGACAATCACTGAATTCGGCACGCGTCATCGATTTCTCCATCCTTTTCCGCTTAAAAAGCCCCTGCAGCGGGCGGGATATCCCGTAAAGGTTTCCGATAAAAGCGAAGATTACCACATGGTGATATAATACTGTCAATAAAAAAATTCCAAACACCGGATGTCGAAAAAGACATTCGCCGCGGAACAAGGGCGCGGCAGGGATCGGTAAAAGCGCCCTTTATGGATTTTTCATCCAAACGGTATGGACGTCTTCCACGGTTTCCCGGATGGAAAGGAGTGCATTGAGGAGGCGGGTATACATCATGGCCAAGGAAATATTGCGGGCCAACAGCTCCAGGACATCCAGATCCTGGGCCGATACCGACCAGGACTTGGAATGGTACAGGCGTAACGCACCGATGACCTTTTCGGAAAAGGTGATGGGAAGATGCACGATGGCGCCGATGCCTTCCTTTTTGGCTTCCTCCGGATATTGGAGTTGCGCGGAGGTGCGGATGTTCTTGATGACGACGGGCCGGTCTTTGGAGGCGTTCCGGATGCTTTTTTTAAAGATTACGGGGCCTTTGTTCACGTATTCCGGACTCAATCCGAAGCTGGCCAGCACCTCCAGTTCCCGGGTTTCGGGATTGAGCACGAAAAGACTGCTCCCTTTGATATTGAGGGCGCCGGTCAAAAGCTGGGTAATGTGACTTGCCATGGTTTCGAGGCTTTCGGTGCTTTCGATGATCTGGCTCACGGCTTTGAAAAGATCCATGGTGATTTTTTCCTTTGCAGCCATAATGGGACCTCCTCAACAATGATGGCTTCGTAAAAAGGCCGCCTGCGGCGTTGCGCGGCATTCTTCGCCTGCCTGTGCGTTGCACGCAGACAGGTCATTGCGGCGCGAGCAAAATCGGCCTTTTTATGATTTCATCAATTTTGACGTTACGATTCCTCCAACGATTGTCCGTGACGGGGTTTGTCCCGATCTTGGGCATGGGTCGTTAAAGATCGCTTTCCACTGTATCAGGAGACGACGCATACGGTTTTGTCGGAGAGTCCGGCAACCACCTTCTGAAAGACGGCGCCGGTGAAAAACCGCGTAACGCGGCCGGGCTTCCGGTTCAACACAATGATGGAATATCCGTCTTTGACGGCCAAGTCGATGATTTCAAAAGCGATGTCTTTATTTTTGGCCCGAAACTCCGTCTTGACGTGGTCCCGGGGAAACCCCTGTTGGACGAGCAGGGTATGGATCTGCCGGAGGTCTTTTTCCAGCTCATTGATGCGCTGGCGGGCATACCCCATGCCACTGGTGAGCCGCTCCATCACCGTGCTTTTGCTGGTGTCGATTTTGGGAAGGGGCGTATAGGCGTGAAAGAGGGTAACGTGGACGGATGTAGCGCTCGGTGAAAAGGTGCGAACAACGAAATCCAGGGCCTTTTGGTCGCTCTTGGAGAAGTTGTAAGGGAGCAAAATCTTTTCGGATGCCATTTCGCGCTCCTTTCTCCGGAAGAGTGGGGACGTGGGTCATTTTCATCTAATTTTATTTTACCGTCATCACCCCCCCGGGTGTCAATAAAATAATGCACTCGAAAGAGATGTCTGCCCGAATAAACGATCCTTTCCGTCAAGAGAAATGTTAATTTGCAAAGCCATCAAGATTGATATTCGGACGGGCCATGGAGGAATAGATCTCCGTGTTTCACACCGCCGCCGCCGCCGTAAAAATGGCAGGAATCGCAGTTCTTTCACCCCGGGAGACCGATGTCCGTCACCACCTCCCGGATATTCGCCCGGATTTCTTCGCCGATTTCCTTTTCGGAGGCATCATCGGCGGCCGCAAAGACCTTCAGGTCCGCAAAGGCCTCCTCTCAGTTGATTTCTTTTTGTCCGTGGCATATCAGAAAAGACTTGCGGCGCGAACAAAATCGGCCTTTTACGGTTCCATCAATGAAAATTTTCTTCCGTAAAAGAGCGGGCCACGCGGTCCATGTATTCCTGGAGGGAATCGAAAACCAGGTACTGCTCGATGCTATCCCAGGCAACGGCGGTAATCACGCCGGATGCCCAATCATTGGGCGTGGTACCTTCGGCAATGCGGCCCACCATGAAAATTTTGTCCCCTTGAACCTGGAATGCGGCGTTTTCCAGGACCACACTCTCTTCGGAATTTCGATTCCCCAGATAAATCAAGAGGATTTTATCGGAAAAATCCGGAAAAAAAAGCTCGTTCAATCTGAATGCCTCTTCTTTTAACCCTTTAAAAACACGGTGGCCGGGCAAATCCGCCTTTTACCCTTTTTTGTATCCCATTTTTTTATCCCGCTGACAAGATCAAATCCCGGCGGTTTCGAATCCGCATTTTTTTCGATGGCGCGGTATTCCCGTTAAGATCGCTTTTCTCGATGCCGCCTTAAAAGGCGGGGCCTGCGGGAAGCTTCCGGTCAAGATCGGGCCGATAATCCATGATGGGGTCCAATGCCTCGATCCGAGTGCTTTATTTCGCTGGTGCCGGCGACCCCAGGGATTCCACGAAAGACTGCAGATCCTGGATCTGGTGGTCGGCAATGAGAAAGGGGTCGGTGTTGTCGGAAGAAAGGCCCGGGTGATGCTCCGAATCCTTTTTTTCGGCTGAAAAAATCTTGAGGGTATGTTCCTTGTCTTCCCGAATGACGATTTCGATGGCCGGGTCTTTAAAGTCTTCTTTTTTACGGTCATGTATATAGCGTTGACATTCCAGGGCCGACAAGGCGGAAAGCATATCCATGAAATTGGCGGAATCCACGGTCTGACCCCCCTCCATCTCCCAGATGATATCCTTGTTTTTCGATTCCGGAGATTTTTCTCCCTGGGTTTTTTCGACGGGTTCGGTGGGTGTTTCCGGGGCGGCCCTTCTCACGATTTTCGCCGATGTGTTTTCGGCGGTCACAAGAACTTCCCGGACACGGGCGGGATCGAAGGACAACACGGTTTTATCCCGGAGGTCTTCCACCGTCACGTCGAACTTGGATTTCAGATTCCCCTGGGCCTGATAGACGTGGGGGTCCCCGGCGATTTTTACATGCGTGTGTCGAAAGGTGGACGCCGTGCTGCCGATTGCCAAATCCCGATTCAGGGTTTTTCCGGCAAAGGCTTTCACGTGAATCTTCTTTTCTTCTCCCAGATCGTATCGGGCGTAGTTTTTCGATTCCGAAACCTGTGCGGAAAGGATCAACCCGGCAAGTGCATCCAAAAGATCGGTCACTTTTTTTTCGTCGGCCGGAAAACCCTCCGGAGAAACGCGCCATCCGTCATTGCTTTTTTCCAGGAAAATTCGGCGGTCCTCCCGGATGATTTCCATGCGGGTGACGCCGCCGGGTTGCATTTCGGGGAATTCCGGCAAGGTGTATCGGGTTCGATCCGCCTGGCGAAACATCAGATAAGCCCCGGCGGCGAGGATGACGGCGGCCAAAAGGATATATTCCATCTTCTTTTTCATCGGATCCCCTTTTTCATTCCCTCGATTTTCCGTTTTTCCGTCATTGGAACATCGCCTGGATCCGCTTTTTCCGGCGCCGCCTTTTCAGCCATACCCCCAATCCGAAAAGAATCACACCGGCCGGCGGGCCCGTCACCATAACACTCTTGACGAGGGTCTTGGTGAAACCGCCGGTTTCCTGAAGCGGATTGAAGCGCGCCCGTTTTCCCCGCAAGACGGCGATTTCTTCCCGGTGATTGAGATAATCCAGGAGATTCAAGACGAAAATGGCGTTTTCCGTTTTTCCTTCCGGATCCATTACGTTGTCCTTGAGCATTTCCGAGGAGGCCATGATAAAGACCCGGGCCGGCTTTCCCTCGGCCAGAAAGGCTTTTTCGGACTCGATTTGTGAAAGATCCGGATCTTTTTCCGGCTGCGGGCGGGTGTCTCCGGCCGGATCGGCATCGGCTTCTTTGGCGTCCGCCGGATCCTTTGAGACCGGCTTTTCCGGGATGGGTTTCCCGGCGAAGTAGCTTGGAAATTCGCCCTCCAGGAGCATTGCCAATGTTTTTTTCTCTTTTTCTTCATCGGATGCAGGGGGTTGAAGGAACATGGGATTCAAGGTGATCCGCTCTTTTATCTCCCAGGATTTTTCGGAAGACGAAAGGAGGCGATGGACCGTGATGCCGTTTTCCCGGAGGCGTTTTTCATCCGGCTTAAGGGGGGAAACCTTGAGGGCCACCAACCCCTTGATGGGTTTCATGAAATCCAACGCGTGATCGATATTTCGATCCTGGATCACCGGCGCGAAATATAAGGACTGTTCCCCGCCGCCCATTTCCTTCGGGAGAGTTTGCCGGTAGCATTGTTCATCCAGCACAAGGGATTTTTTGAGGTTAACGCCCCAATGGGACAACAATTTTTCCAGGCCTGAATCGAAAGGCTGAAATTCCTGGCCCCCTCCCATCATCATGGCCTGCTGACTTTGGGATTCCTTCAAGGCATCGGGGAAGAGCATCAGGCTGGTCCCCCGCATGAGGGCCTGGTCGATCTGGAACAGGGCATAATCGGAAAGGGGTTCGGTGGGGCCGGCGATGACGAGGCAGCCCAGGTTTGCCGGGATCGGTTCTTCCTTTATCCGGATGGGTTTGACCGCATAATTCTGCCCGGCCAAGCTCGAAAAAGTGCTCAAGGCGTCGGCGTCCTGTTGCCCGGCGAATCCTCTGCCGAAGGAGGGCGGGGTGCCGTGATCGGCCATATACCCCAGGTCCGCGTGGATGTTCACCAGACGTTCGACACCTGCATTGAGCATCTCTTCCACCCGGTCGAGATCCACCAGTTCGTATCGGGTCCCGATGATCGGAATGCGCGTCACATTCAACAGGGGGAGTTCCACGCTCTTTTCGCCATGGGTCATCACGATGCCGATGGCGCCGTTTCCGGCCG
Organism: uncultured Desulfobacteraceae bacterium; assembly: GCA_964596535.1. Taxonomy (GTDB): domain Bacteria; phylum Desulfobacterota; class Desulfobacteria; order Desulfobacterales; family UBA2156. The sequence continues at coordinate 11,794 of CAZQUR010000040.1, read as the reverse complement.
GCACCTTTCCGTCGAAAAGCGCCGGCCATTTGAGCTGCAGTACATCATGGGTTTTCAAAAGGCTTTCGGGGCCGGGATCTTTCGTCGGATCCACGTGGGTATAGTCGAGTTTCCGGTAAAGCTTGGCATTGAGCGTTTGGACCATCTCCCGGATCGCCTCGGGATAGTCGCCCAGTTTCTGGATCCCCATGTGGGGGGCAACCGTTTCCAGGGAGGAGGAGAGAATCAGTGTCACGCGCACCTTCTCCTTGAGGTTCAGCAGCGCACTCACCTTGTTGTTGAGCTTGCGGATGGCGGTGGTGAGGCGATACTCCAGGTCATCCGTGTCGGTGACGGCGGGGATACGCTCCACGATGTCGCCGTGGATCAGGACCAGTCCCATGTACGCCTTTTTGAACTTGATTTCGTCCTGGTCCACCATCTGGATCTGGAGGGGATGGATCCCGTAAGTTTCCGCCATCTTGCGGTTTTGGGCGCCCCGGGGGTTGCTCCCATCGTCTTCCGCCGTCACATGAAAAAAGCGGTAGTTGAAAAACCGGTTGGCCGCCGCGGCATACGCCTCCAGGAGATCCCTCAGATACCGCTCGGTCTGGTTGTGGGGGGCGGGAAGGTTTTGGGTGAAAAAGACATGGATGGTCAGTGGTTCGGACAAGGTGGAAACCGCCTTCCGGCTTGCCGGGGCAAGGGAAAAAAACCGGTTTTGGGTCAGATCCGCCCGAAAAAAAAGGGTGACTCCCGCAACGTTGACCAGTACCACGGCGATGCCGTAGAGTAGGAATTTGGCGTATTTTCCGAATCTTTTCATGTGCATGATCCTGAATCCGTTGTCATCGTTCCTGCGTGGCCAGGGTGGCGGCATACAGGCCGATAAAAGTGACGCTGAAAAAATAAAGGAGGTCCCTGGAGTCGATGACCCCTTTGGCGATGTTTTCAAAATGGGTGCCGGCGCCGAGATAGGCAATGACGCCCAACAGGGAATCCGGAAAGAAAAAGAGCATTTTATCGATGACGGTCAGGGAAAAACAAATGACCGCCCCCAGGATGAAGGCGATGATCTGGTTCCGGGTCAATGCCGAGGCCAAAAGGCCGATGGCGCAAAAGGAGGCACCCAGCAGGAGGGCGCCTGCGTATCCCCCCGCGACAGGTCCCCAGTCCAGGTCTCCCAAAAGGGAGATGACCAGAGGATAGGCGAGGGTGGGGGCCAGAATCGCCGCGGTAAAAAGGACGGCCGCGACGAACTTTCCCATCACCACGTCCGAAAACCGGATGGGCAGGGTGAGGAGGGTTTCAAGGGAGCCGACACTCAGTTCTTCGGAAAAAAGACGCATGGTCACGGCGGGGATCACGAAGGAAAAGGTCATGGGGAGCAGGTTGAAGAAATTCCGCATGTCCGCCTGATTGAACAGGAAAAAGGTGGTGAAAAAGATCCAGCCCGTTACCAGGAGAAACACCGAAATGACGATATACGCGATGGGGGAGACGAAGTAGTCTTTGAGTTCTTTTCCTGCGATGCCGACAAATAAGCGCATATCAATCCTCCCGGGTGAGTTCACGGAATATGGTTTCCAGGTTCTGGGTCTCTTGATGCAGTTCGAGCAACACCCAGTCCGTTTCCTTGACGCTTTTGTAAATGGCTTCCCGGGGATCCGTTCCCTCCCGGCACCGGACTTTCAGTTCAAGGGTTTCGCCGTCAATTTTTCCGGTTTCCTGGACATCCAGGACCCCGTCGATTCTCTTGAGTCTCTCTGCGGCCGCTTCGGCGGGGGCATGGCGCAAGACAAGGGTGACGACCTGATCCAGGCCGGAGATTTCCGATAGGGTCCGGGTGTCGTCGTCGGCCACGATTTTTCCCCGGTGGATGATGATCACCCGGTCGCAGGTGGCTTCCGCTTCACTCAGGATGTGGGTGGACAGGATGATGGTCTTTTCCTTGGCCGCCCGCCGAATGATGTCCCGGATTTCCACGATCTGATTCGGATCGAGCCCCGAGGTGGGCTCATCGAGGATCAGAATTTCCGGATCGCTCATCATGGCATGGGCCAACCCCACCCGCTGCCGGAGGCCCCGGGAAAGCTCACCGATGGAAAAATGCATGATTTCCGTAAGGCCGCACAGTTCGGAAAGCGTATGAATCCGGTTCTTGCGTTTGTTTTCCTCGAGTCCGCGGATCCGGGCCACGAAGTCGAGGTAATCGTAGACGAGCATGGTCCGGTACAGCGGCGCCGACTCGGGGAGGTATCCCATGAGATGCTTGATCTTTAAGGCGTCGTTCCGGATGGAATAGTCCTTGACCCGGATGTTCCCGGAGGTGGGACTCAGATACCCGGCGAGCATCCGCAGCGTGCTGGTCTTGCCCGCACCGTTGGGTCCTAAAAGGCCGACGATTTCTCCCTTCCGGACGGAAAAATCGATGCGGTTCACCGCACAAAACCCATCGTAATATTTGGATAAATTTTCAACCTCGATCAAGAGTGCGCCTCCTTTTTGGGGCAGAAGGTGAAGAATCGAAAGCCTTGTTTATCAGTGGATGCTCTTCGGGTCAAGCCCGACACCCGGTGTGGGCAAAACCCTTTTTCCGGTCTTGTCTTTATTTTACAGAGGTGGCGAGAAGGATCCATCCTCTTTTTTTCCATTTTGCTTCCATGTCGGTTTCCTTTTTCGGCTCAGGATCCCATGGGCCGGGTGATGCCGAATCGGAGCCATTTGAAACGGTTTTGGTCGCGGGAAGAGACCGTTTTTCCGATGCGGGCCATGAAGAGATTTTCGGGCCGGATGCAAATGTTGGGTTCGTTGGTTTCGAATACGGAGAAACCAAAAGGTTTGAAGAGCCGGATAAGCATCATCCGATATTGTTGGGCGGTCATTCCGGAGCCGTCCAGGTCCCATGTCCAAGAGTATCCCACCATGTAAACCACCATGTCCTCGATGCGCGGATGGTCCAGGGCGAGCTTCAGGATCTTTTCGGCCAATCGATGGGAGCGCCAGCTCCGGCAGACTTCCACGGCCTTGATTTCCATGATTTTTCCCGGTCCCAAGACGGCCCATCGCTCTTCGGGGTCCGGATGATCCAATACCCCGAATCCGACGATATGTTTCCGACTCGACAGGGCCAGGGTCACGTTGGCATCCGGTGTGTCGGCTTTTTTTTCCAACGTTTCCCGGCGGGTGTAAAGGGATTTGTACTGGGCATAGGTCTTGAATTCGGCGTCAAAAATATACTCCCGAATTTCCTCCGCAGTGCAAAAGGATCTCACCCGGACATTGCCGCTGGGCGTGGGCCAGATGATTTCTTTTTGGGATTTCCGCGTCATTTCCGAAGCCGGTCTGCTTAGAAATCTCCCCAGTCCTTGTGCAGGCGCTTGATCATGATGATCATATCGTGCCGGCTTCCATTGGGATCTTTCACATAGTCTTCCAGGACGGCGCGCTTGAAAAAGTCCAGCTTCACCGCGGAATCGATGGCGGCGTCTTCGATGCCGGAGACGAAGTCGGCCCTCAGTTCGGAAAGCCCCTTGTCCATGGCCAACTGAATGAGGTCCAGGAGCATCCATGTGCCCAGGCGCTTATGCCGGTACTCGGGAAGCACCATAATGCGCAGCCGCCCCACATGGGCCGTGCATCCGAACCCCCGCATGTGAAGAGAGGCATGGGCGATGATCTTCTCTCCGGCAAAGGCCACCATGGAATAAACGGTTCCTCTGCCGATGCCGTCGATCCATTTTCGGATCACGGAAGGATCCCTCACATCGTAACGCATGTACCATCGATCGGAATCCGGAATACGGGAATAGAACGTCCTTAAGACGGATTCGTCGCCTTTCTCCAGGTGCCGGATGAGGGCCTCCTGGCCGTCTTTCAAGATAATTTCTTTTGGATATCGCATCTTTCCTCCGTACAGTCTGTTGTATGACCGGAACGCTTCCCGCAACTCCCGCTTATTCAGGCAGGGGTTGCGGGAAGCACGCTTAAAATAGATGTCTTCCTGACCGGGGAGCGCCGCCCTTCAGGGTGGCGGGCGCACATCGAAAAAAAGGGAAACATTTTCACGGTGCAGTCTTTTCCGGCCCCCATGCGGCCAGGTAGTCTTGAAGGTGCAGTTTGCGGACGGTGTTTTCGGAACTCATGTAGCGTACCTTTCCGAAGATGGATCGTTCCGGTCCCCAGGGCCGGTCATAACGCCCCAGGCACCAGAAGATACCGCTGTAGGAATTGGGGTCCCTGCCGTCGAGGGCGTACTTGTTGTTGAGATGGATCATGGTTTCCAGTGCCCGGCAGGGAGACGGGGACCACTCCAGAATCTTTTTCCCCCACAGCATCCGAAGATAATTGTGGATGCGCCCCTCCACGACCAATTGTCTCTGGGCGGCGTTCCATACGGGGTCGTGGGTTCGGGCGCCCTCGAGGGCAGGGATGTCGTAAATGTAGGGTCGCGGGTCCCTTTCATGGACTGCCAGGGTGGCCTTCGCCCAGTCGGGGAGGGAATCGTATCGGTCATAGTCCTTCCGGAAGGCGCACATGTTGAATCCCAGCTCCCGCCAGGTGACCAGTTGATCCAGGAAGGCCTCCGCCGCCGGGCGCATCCCCCACCATCCGGATTTGCTTCCCGTGGCGGTTTCCGAAAGGTGGTGGAAAAACCATTCCTCGGATGCAACAACACCATTGAATACCTCGTGGGGTGAAATATGTCCGAAATGAAGATAAGGAGAAAGGCCTGAGGCGGCATCTTCATCCGGGTGGTTTCGATGCGCGTCGTAGGTGGAAAGGCGCCGGCTAAGAAACGCGCCAAGGCGCCTTGCGGCCTCGGTATTTCCGCCTTTCAAGGGGGCCGGCGGGATCTTTCGGGAAACCGAAAGGGGCGTCAAGTCCATCGAATTCTTTTTTAGTCGGCCGGCGGCATCGGGCCATCGGTCCCGGATTTTTTCGGGTATGGGGACAGGGCCGGGAAATGGGGGGGACAAGGCCTCGAGAGGGTCCGATTCCGGCGCCGCCGGGAGGTGGTCCGGAAGGACTTTTTGAAGAAAGCGCCGGAAGGCGTATGCCGTGGGATAGGCGTGATCGGCGGCCTTTAAGGGGAGCATCCCGTTTGCATCCACGGCTTCCATGGTCACGGAGATTTTTTGGGAAGCGGCGGTCACCATGTTCGGGAGAAAAAAGGCGGGGAAATCGTCGGTGACCACCGCACACGCCGACGCCGCCAGTGCCGGAAGCAACCCTTTCCCGGCACCGGAACCGGGCTCCACGTAGGGGAAATATCGGATGAACGGATACTTTTTCATCCCCGCGGCATTGTCCCGCATCCCGTCGAGGATGAAGGTGTGGAACCGGTGGCAGGCCCAGGGGTAATCCCATCGCAGCGCTTCAAAAATCATCAGCGGTTTTTTCAATTTTACCGATAATTCCACGGCTCTCTGGAGGGCGAAGTTGTAACGGATGCGGCGGCCGGCGATCATCCAGTATAAGACGAAGGCCCCGTTTTCATTCACGGCGGCGGCGTTGATTTTTCGAATGCGGATGGAAGGGACGGCGTTCATCAGGATATCACTTCATTATTCAATTGGTCGGGCCACCCCGGAGGGGGTATGTTGAAAGGTTTACTTATAGTCGGCGAACCACCTGTCGTCAACGGTTCCTTATTCATTTTCGTTGCCGAACAGGACCGCCGGGTGATATGCACTCTTGATAGATTTAAAAATGACAAAATCGGCCTCTTTACGATTCCAACAAAAATGAAAAGAGAAAACACCATGAACGCACCCATCAAGATCGGGGTCAGCCGGTGCCTTTTGGGAGAAGCCGTACGCTACGACGGCGGCCACAAGCATGATCGCTTCATCACGGACACCCTGGGGCAATACGTACAGTACGTACCGGTCTGCCCGGAGGTGGAATGCGGCCTTCCCATCCCCCGGGAAGCCATGCACCTGACGGGGACGCCTGAAGCCCCGAGGCTGGTCACCGTGAAAACCGGCCGGGATCACACGGAACGGATGGTCCGGTGGGCCGAGGGGCGATTGTCGGACTTGGACAGGGAAGGGCTTTGCGGATTCATCTTCAAGAGCAATTCGCCCTCCTCCGGGATGGAACGGGTGAAGATCTATACAAGTCAGGGGATGCCCGTGAAGAAAGGAAGGGGGATCTTTGCCGGCGTCTTTATGGACCGGTTTCCCCTGATTCCGGCCGAAGACGACGGACGTCTTCACGACCCGGTGTTAAGGGAAAATTTCATTGAACGGATCTTTACCCTTCAGCGCTGGCGAACGCTCCTTTCCGAAAAAAAGCGGATGGGGGGCCTGGTGGACTTCCACACCGCCCACAAGCTCCTTATTCTTTCCCACGGCGAAATTCACTATCGCCGGATGGGAAAGTGGGTGGCCGAGGGGAAGCAGCAACCGGTCAATGTATTGTTCGACCGCTATGAAACCCTCCTCATGGAAGCCCTTTCCCTGAAAGCCACGGTGCGCAAGCACGCCAATGTCCTGCAGCACATGATGGGCCATTTCAAGAACCGGCTTTCCCCGGATGAAAAAAAGGAACTCCTCGAAGTCCTCGATCAATACCGGCGGGGCCATATTCCCCTCATCGTTCCCGTCACCCTGATCAGGCACTACACCCGGAAATACGATGAACCGTATCTGAAAAACCAGCTTTATCTCAATCCCCATCCCATTGAACTTAAACTGCGCAACCATGTCTGAACCGTCGCGCCTTCAAGGCTCCGCCGATACCCTGTCCGGCCCGGTCCTGGTGACCGGTGCCACGGGTTACGTGGGGGGACGCCTCGTCCCCCGGCTCCTGGACGCCGGATACCGGGTCCGGGTGGCGGGGCGCTCCGAGACCAAACTGCGTTCCCGGTCCTGGGGGAGACATCCGAACCTGGAAGCTGTCCGAGCCGATGCCCTGGACATGGATGCCATGAGGGCGGCGGTGAAGGGGTGCCGGGTTGCTTTTTACCTGATCCATTCCATGGAATCCCGGCACAAGGATTTTGCCGATGCGGACCGGAAAGCGGCCCAAAACATGGCATCGGCCGCGGCCGATGCCGGGCTGGAACGGATCATTTATCTGGGCGGGCTGGGGGATGAAGGCGCTTTGCTGAGCAAGCATCTGAAATCCCGTATGGAGGTGGCCCGGATCCTCCGGGAAGGCCCGGTTCCCGTCACGGTGTTGCGGGCGGCCATGATACTGGGCTCCGGGAGCGCGTCCTTCGAAATTCTCCGTTACCTGGTGGAACACCTGCCGGTGATGACAACCCCCCGATGGGTTCAAAATCCGGTACAGCCCATCGCCATCCGCAACGTCCTGGCGTATCTTCAGGGATGCCTGGAAAAAGGCGAAACCGCGGGAGATACCTTCGACATCGGGGGACCGGACATTTTGACCTACCACGGGCTCATGGATATTTACGCCGAGGAAGCCGGTCTGGCCAAGCGGCTCATCCTTCCGCTGCCCGTATTGACCCCCCGCCTGAGCGCCTACTGGATCCACCTGGTGACACCGGTCCCGGCGGCCATCGCCCGCCCCCTGGCCGAAGGGCTGCGGAATCCGGTGGTGTCCCGGGAAGACCGGATCCGCGCAGTGATCCCCCAGGATCTCTTGAGCTGCCGGGAAGCCGTCCGCCTGGCCCTGGGACGCACCCGAAACGCCTGCGTGGACACCTGCTGGACCGATGCAGGGGCTGTTCCTGTTCCGGAGTGGATCCAGGAAGGGGACGCGTCGTACGCCGGGGGCACCCTTTTGACTTCGGCATACCGGATCGTTCTCAAGGCATCCCCGGAAGAGGTCTGGAAAACTGTTGTCCGCATCGGGGGGAAAAGGGGCTGGTATTCAGCGGATTTCCTGTGGCGCATCCGGGGGGTCCTGGACCGGATGGCCGGCGGAATCGGGCTGCGGCGGGGCCGGCGGGATCCGGAAAGACTTCAAGTGGGGGACGCCCTCGATTTTTTCCGGGTGCTGGATATTAAAGAGAAACGGCATCTGCAGCTGCTGGCCGAGATGCGTTTTCCCGGTGAGGCCACATTGGAATTCCGGCTGAAAAGCCTTCCCGGAGGGCTCACGGCCCTGGAACAGTATTCCCGCTATCTGCCCCGCGGGCTTGCCGGATTGATGTACTGGTACACCCTGCTCCCCTTCCATGTCATTGTCTTTAAAGGGATGCTCAAAGGGATCGCCGGGGCAACGGGAAGACCGATTGTCGACGGCCCCCGACGGGCGGCCTGATCCGGGAGTCGGTTTTCCAAACGATTTCCGGCATCTTCTTCCAGTCTCAGAAGGATCTCCTGGAGATGCACACCGCACTCACGATGACACAGACGATGACAATGATTAAAATCAACCAGTCGCTCACGGGCCTCCCACGGCGCGTATCCGCGCGCATCCATGTTTTTCTCCCATCATCTGTTTGAAATGTTAAAAACGCATTAGCGTATCGTTGGATATTCGTTAGAATCTACCGGTGGAATTTGTTACAAGGGAAGGGCTTCAATCGGGGTCGACAAATTCTCGGGCGATTTGTCGAAATTGCGCTTCAATCTCCAAAAACACGTCCACCAACTCGGGGTCGAAGTGGCTTCCGCGGCCTTGGGCGATGTGACGCACCGCTTCTTCGTGGGGCATGGGTTCTTTATACGGGCGCCGGCTGATCAATGCATCGTAGACATCGGCGATGGCCATGAGGCGCCCTGAAAGGGGAATTTCTTCCCCTTTCAGGCCCCGGGGATATCCGGAACCGTCCCATTTTTCCTGGTGGGTATGGGCCAATTCCCGCGCCGCCCGGAGAAAAGAGCTGTTCCCCAGCCGCGCTTCCGCCGCGGAAATGATGTTGTAGGCATAGGTGGTATGCAGCTTCATCCGCTCAAATTCGTCTTCGGTCAGCCGATCCGGTTTCAAGAGGATGGCATCGGGGACGCCGACTTTCCCCAAATCGTGAAGGGGGGCGGATCGAAACAGGATTTCAATGAAATCCTCGGTAAGGGTCGATTTGTATTTGGGCCGGCGGGACAGGACGACGGCCAGAACCCGCACATAATGCTGCGTCCGCTTGATATGCCCGCCCGTTTCCGGATCCCGGGTTTCCGCCACATTGGCCACGGTTTCGATGGTGACTTCCTGGACAAGACTTAATTCCCGGGTCTTCGCCCGGACCCTTTTTTCTTCACGGCGGTATTTCATCGCGGAAAGCAGCGCAAAGTTGGTAAAAAGCACCAATAATGGATAAAGGGGTGAGAGAAATATCCCCCTGGATTCCAGGCACCATCCGGCGCCCATCCAAAGGAAAAGGGACCCGCCCACCGCAAACGCCATCCCGAAAATCGGTCCGATCCAGACAAAAATTGCGGCCGTAACAAGGCCGAAAGCCGTCAGTAACAAAACTTCGGCGCCCCTTACCCACCCGGGGCGATGAACGAAGGCCCCGGTCAATAAATTATCGAGGACGTGGGCATGCACTTCGACCCCGGCAAAGACCGGATCGAAGGGCGTGGCGTGGATATCCTTCAGACCCGCGGCGGTGCTTCCCACGAAAATAATCCGATCCTTTAAGGCGCCGTCAGGAAGAGTTCCGTTCAACACATCCGCGGCGCTCAGGTAAGGAAATTGCCCGGAAGGTCCCCGGAATCGGATCAGGAAACCGCCTTTTTCATCCAAAGGGATCCGGCGGTCATCGATGATCAGGGAATCGACACCCCTGCGGTCCACCCGGATCAGAAGAGTCTCGGGAGACAATGCGGCGTTCAATGCGGCCAACGCCAGGCCGGGGTAAAGGGAACCGTTATGCTCGGCCACAAGGGGGATCCGGCGCAGGACACCGTCCGAATCCGGCCGGATGTTGAAAAAACCCTGGGAGAAAGCCGCCCGGGCCAATACGGGGATATTGCACACGGTCTCCGAGGCCCGATGGAAAAACCCGCGCCTTTCCGGGTCCTTCGATTCTTGCAATACCGGAATGATCGGGATTCTCCCGGAACAGGTCGGGGTGGGCGCTTTTGGGTCGAAAACGAGTCCAAAGCCCAGGACGGACCTGCCTTTTTCCAGTGCCGCGGCCAGGATCCGATCGTTGTCCAGAAAGGCCTCGGGCAGATTTTCAAACCGGACAGTGACACCCAGATCGCGATCCATTTCCCGGATTAGCCGGGAGAGGGACGTGCGATCCGGTTCGGCAAAGACCATGTCCATGGCCACCACCGCGGCTCCCGAACGGAAAAGGTTATCCACGAGTTGCGCCATCTGGTACCGGGGCCAGGGCCATTGGCCGAAGCGCTGAAGGCTTTTTTCGTCGATGGCGGTGATGGTGATGCGATCGGCGGTTTTTGGCAACGGCGCCGAGGTGAGAAGGGCGTCATAGACCTTGTGATGCAATTGGGCCAGCAGCCGAGGATTTACAACGTCGGTGGCAAGGAAAACCGCCGTGACGGCCAGGCCGGCCAAAAAAAGGGACACGCGTCCCTTCCCGGCGGTGAACGGATCTTTTCGCTTATGCTGCATCATTGGAGGCAAGCAAGGGAAAAAGATACAGCCGGTCCATGCCGGTGCTTAACGAATAAAGACTTCCACCCGGCGATTCCGCGGCGAATCCACTTCATCGTCCGTGGGGATCAGGGGATCGTTTTCCCCGTGGGCCGAGACCCGAATCAACGCCGGATCCACCCCGATCCTGACAAGTTCGTCCCGCACGATCCGGGCGCGCTGAAGGGAGAGTACGGCGTTGTCTTTTTTGCTCCCCACGGTGTCCGTATGTCCGGCGATATAAACCTCGCAGGGGAGGCGTCGCTTGATCTCGTCCTGGACTTCTTTCAGATGGTCCAGGGACGATTCCGTCAGCAAGGCCGTCCCCGTGATGAAATAAAGGGTAAAGGCGGCCGGCGGTTCGGGTGTGGCCGAAAGAGCGGCGTTGAAAACGGCTTTCACTTCTGCTTCGCTCATCCGTTGTACCGTGCCCGGGGCTTGTTTTTCTTTAACCTCGACGGCGGCGTACGGCTCAACCAGTACTTGGCGTCCCTTGGGATTGTCGACAATGACGCGGCCCGCCGTTCCGTCCGGATCCGGCATCAGGACGACGAGGCTTTTTTTCCCGCCGCAACCCGTCAAAAGACCGAGACAAACAAGGACAATCGAAAATGTTCTGATTCCGTTGACGGGTTTCATGGGCTTACCGGTTTTCCACTTTGGTACAGAAACGGGTTCCCCGGATGCCGATGGTCGCCGTCGGTGTTTCGATAGTCACCGATTCCGGTGACAGCTTCCCGATGGACCCGGAAATATAGGCGGCGGTCCCCTTGAGTATCCGTGTTAAAAATTCGAAACGGTTTTCCGCCGGCTCGAAAATATACCGGCCCAGCGTCAATTCGGTTTCCGGCCCGATGGAAAGGCGCGTGTTGTCGCGGAAGACGATTCCCAGGGAGCCGTCTTTTCCGGTCTTGATCACGTCGTTTTGCATCACCTCGAGGCCGTCCCGGGCGGCAAGCTCCGCCCCGTTTCGTTCAATGACGGCCTTGCCCGTGACCTTTCGGAGCCCACCGATGACGTCTTCCGCCGCCGAGGGCATCGCAAACGGGAAGCACAGAACAACCAGAAGCAAAAATGTTTTTCTTTTCATGGGTTCGACCCCTTCACCGTTTTAAAGAGCAAAACGGAAGTGCTAGACTGCCACAAAACCGATGGCCTGTAAAGTATTTCCACGTTCGATCGGACCGTTTCAACATAGTGATTTCTTTTCCAAACCGGAAACACTCCATTTAAGTGGACCTATTTTTCCGTTTGGGGCAGGAGTATCCGGGCATCGGCCGCAACACACGTTTTC
>CAZQUR010000039.1:14657-26550 GCA_964596535.1 uncultured Desulfobacteraceae bacterium | reverse complement strand
TACACATCTCGAAAAAGGGTGGAGGCACTCCTACGGACATGGGTTTTGCGGCATAGTCGCGAAAATCCATTGTCGTTCAAAGGGATTTTTTCATTTTTCGGGTGGACAACTCCCGGTTGCTGGGCTATAAAAGTGTATCATCAAAGATACATGTATAATTTTATCTGCTTCACCGGGGGTGTTCATGGAATCCAAAGCCGTTTCGACCGCATACACGGAAAGCCATGCCGATGAAGGCCGCGCTTCGGGGACTCAAGCGTCGTGCGAGGACCAGCTGGAGATGTTTAAAAGGGTATTCGAAAGCATCTACAACGGCTCAATGGTCACTGACGCAAAAGGCTACGTCACCCATTTCAATATACCCTACGGTCACTTCCTCGGATTGAACCCCCAGGAGCAGATCGGCAGGCATTGCACCGAAGTGATTGAAAATACACGGATGCACATCGTGGCCCAGACCGGGAAGCCCGAGATCAACCATGTCCACCGGATCAAAGGGCAAAACATGGTGGTCCAGCGGATCCCCATCAAGAAAGACGGAAAGGTCATCGCCGTATTCGGTCAGGTCATGTTCAAGGACGTCCGGGACGTGGGAAAACTGGCGAAAAAAATTTCCCTTCTGGAGTCCAAGGTGAAGCATTACGAAGAGGAACTCATGACCCTGCGACGCACGCGATACACCTTCGACAGCATCGTCGGGAACAACAAAACCATGCGGTTGTTGAAAAAGGAGGCCCTTAAGGCCACCGCCAACCAATTCCCGGTGTTGATCACCGGGGAAAGCGGGACCGGAAAGGAGATCTTTGCCCAGGCCATTCATCACGGGAGCGCCCGGCGGCTTTATCCCTTTGTGCGCATCAACTGCTCCGCCATTCCCAATGACCTTTTGGAATCGGAACTGTTCGGATACGAATCCGGCGCGTTTACGGGGGCGAAGGCCGGGGGTAAACCCGGCAAAATCGAACTCGCTCACCGGGGCACCCTGTTCCTGGACGAAATCGGGGACCTGCCCGTGGAAATGCAGCCCAAGCTCCTCCGTGTCTTGGAGGAAAAGGAGTTCGAACGGGTAGGAGGGACGAAAGTGATCCGGAGCGATTTCCGGCTCATTTCGGCCACCAACCAGAATCTCGAGACTCTTTTAGAGCAAAACCGGTTTCGAAAGGATCTGTTTTACCGGCTGAACGTCATCCCGCTGCACATCCCCCCCTTGCGGGAGCGTCGAAACGATATCCCGCTGCTGGTCCGCCACCTTCTGAAACAAATGGCCCGGGAGGCGGCCCTGTTGGACGTGAAGATGACTCCGGAAGCCCAGGAGGTGTTGATCCGTTACGCCTGGCCGGGAAACGTGCGGGAGCTTTTCAACGTCCTGGAGCGAACCTTGTCCACACTGGAAGGGGACGTGGTGCACATCGAGGACCTTCCCTTTTATCTGCATCGGGTTCATATGGATGCGGAGAACAGCACCGCCGCATCCATCCGGGAAATCCGGTCCGGCGCAGAGCGGAAGGCCATCCTCAATGCCCTGAAACGGACCCGCCACAACAAGGCGGCGGCAGCACGGATCCTCGGGATCCATCGCACCCTTTTATATAAAAAGATCAAACAGTACGGGATAACGCCATAGCCTGCCGGAAACCCAAAAGATGCATCTTTTTTGATACAGACTCCCGTTAACGACAAGGGTGGTTTTAGGCCGTCGATTCGGCCGATTCGAGGGCTCTTTTTTGGCTTCTTCCCGGCTTTTGTAGATGTGGGGGGCCACCCGGCGCTTTTCGAGGGCTTCTCCCAGCTTCATGCGCAAAAAAGCCCCCTCTTTCGGTGACGTAAAGCACTGGTTGTTTCTTGGCAGTGATATCCCGGTACATGGGGAAAAGATCCTGGGATTAGCGGCCGGGATCCTTGTCCGTGGGATCGTCGGCGTCATTTTTTGAAAGACCTTGGAAAAGCGTGTGGAAGGGGTTCAGGGGCTGGGATGTTTTTCCGAAGTCCATCTGCATCTCGAGCCATTTTTTGAATTGGTCGTCCAAAAGCTTTTTCTGTGAAAGATAGATTTCCAGGGTGTGCTGCAGGTGCTTTTCAAAGAATTCCACCAAGAGGGTGTCTCCGTACCGGATGATCAGGTGGAGAAGGGGCACGGGAAGGAGGGCGTTTTTGTGCCGGGCCTCTTCCAAAACGATCTGGGTCAGGATGGCGGCCGTGACGTCCTCACGGGTTTTGGCGTCGATCACCTCCACGCGTCGGCCGTTCTTGATGGCCTGGCCCACCTCGCTCAGGGTGACATAGGCGCTTTTTTCCGGATCATACAAGCGGCGGTTGTTGGCGTATTTTTTGAGTTTCAACGTTTCCGGCATGGTCTCCCATCCGCGCGGCATCTTTGGGCCGAAAGGTGTTAAGATGAATGTTGTTTTGCAATAAAAAAGATTTCCTCAATTAGACGCCTTGTTTATATAGCTTTTAACCAATTGTTTTTGTTTATAATATAGATTATATTCAGACATCACAATGTATTCCTAAAATTTTTGCAATGCACCAATTAGCTCTTGACAACCCCGGAAACGGCTGTATAATAAGAGGCAAATGGGATCGTTTTCTGGATCCTTTCAATAATCAAACCGTAAGGAGGAACGTAACATGGATCAAGTTCAAATTGCAAAACAAATGATCGAGTTTCAAAAAACCACCTTTGACAACACCTTCAATGCCATGGTGTTGCTCCAGGAGCAGACCGAGCGGATGGTCAGCGCCCTGATGGAACAGGCCGCCTGGCTTCCCGAAGAAGGGAAAAAGGCCATTAACGATTGGGTGTCAACCTATAAAAAGGGCCGGGAGGATTTCAAGAAAAATGTGGACGAAAGCTTCAAGAAAGTAGAGACGTTCTTTGCCACGGCGGAAAAAGGATCCAAAACCAAGTAAGATAATTTAAAAGGAAACGAAAAAGATGGATTACACGGAGATGACCAAGCAACTCGTCGCATTCCAAAAAAATCTGTTCAACAATGCCTTCAACACGATGGTGCGCTTTCAGGATCAGGCCGAGAAGGTTTCTGACCGGATGATGGGACACGCCACCTGGCTTCCCGAGGAAACCAAGGCCTGTATCGATGAATGGGCCCTTACCATTAAAGAAAGCAGGACCGGATACAAAAAACTGGCCGACGATGCCTTTGCGCAAATGGAAGCCTTGTTTGTCCAGGCCTGAATTGAAGCCTCCCCGCAGCCCCGCAAGGCGGGATTTCCGCTTCGCCCCAACCCGCGAAGCACTGCCGTCAGGCAGAACCTGCGGGGAATGCGCTTGCTGGTTCGGTTCAAGGAAGCATGCTTTTTGCTTTTTGTGTTCATGGAAAGGCTTCGGGACCGGAGGCCCTGCCAGGCCGGAGTTTCCGGCACGGGCCCGTCCCGGGGGTTGAAGTACCTATCGGTTTAAAAGGAGGCCTATGGAGTCCACCAAAGCCACGAACGGGATCTTCACCGAAGCGGCCCGAACCACACTTGAGCATATGGCCGTAATCCGGGATTTTTCCACGTCGGCGATGAATGGTTTGGCCGCCGCTTCCCGTTATGCCACCGACTTTTTCATCCCCGCTTTTATTTCCGGGGCCTATTTCAGCCGGGTCGAACGCACCCGGATGCCGGATATTCCACCGGTTCAAAATTTCACGGATTATCTGAACCTGTTGAATTTCAATATGAATTTATTTTACCGGGGAGTCTTGGGGGTGTTTGCGTCGACAAACCGCATTTTCGATGCCGAGGCGCCGTCGGGCGTTGGGGCCCTGGAAAAATTACTCAGGACATTGGATACGGGGGATCTTGCGCGGTACGCCCGGCGGCAGGCGGAACTGGCGGCCCTTCTGGCCCGCGGTTACCCGGAGGCCATTGAAGCCATCGAGCCCGAATTCGGATTTCATTTTGAAAGGGGACAGCACCCGAAAGCGGCCGAGACGGATCGTTTTTTTCTCTACCAGGTCTCCCCTTCCGACCCGTCCGTATCCATAAGAGACGACGCCAAGCCGGTGCTTATCCTCCCCCCCTATGTGCTGGGCGCCAATATCCTGGCCTTTCTCCCCGGTGAAAAGAAAAGCTATGCCCATGCCTTTGCGAATCGCGGAATCCCCACGTACATCCGGATCCTGAAAGATATCAAAACCACCGAGGCGCTTCAGGTCATGACCGGAGAAGACGATGCCCTCGACACCCGGTATTTCTGCGAGACGATCCGTTCCCGCCACGGAAAACCCGTGACCCTCAACGGCTACTGCCAGGGCGGATTCTCCGCATTGTGCAACCTGTTGTCGGGCGAACTCGATGGGCTCGTGGACGCCTTCATCACTTGTGTGGCCCCCATGGACGGCACCCGGAGCCGCGGATTGGCCGAGTTTTTAAAAGCGCTGCCGGCGCGGTTCAATGACCTGGAATACGGGAAAAAGATATTGAAAAACGGGAATGCGGTGGCCGACGGCAAATTGATGGGATGGGTCTACAAACTCAAAAGCCTCGACGCGGAGTCTCCCGTCGCGGCCATGAACCGGGATTATATGATGTTTGCCGGACAAAAAGGGGGATCCTTTACGGTTTCCAAGACCGCCGCGGCCCTGAATTTCTGGCTCAACCACGAGCGAAACGATCTTCCCATGGAAATCACCAAGATGAGTTTCGCCTCTTACAACACGCCCATCACCCCGGACGGCACCCTTCCGGTGAAACTTTTCGCAAAACGGCTCAACCTCAAGCGCCTGGCCGAAAAAAAGATTCCCTGGCTCATCTGCTACGGGGAAAGCGACGACCTGGTGGAAAAGGAAACGGCCCTGGCCCCGTTGGATTACATCCACGCCGAGGTCACGCCCTTTCCAAAAGGGCACGTGGCCATCGCCACCTCCTGGTCCCATCCCGAATCCCCGTATGCGCTGGATACCCGGTTCGGCGGGAAAAAGGCGAGGGGGCCGGTCTTGTTCCAGCTCGATTTGGATTCGGGGAAAGAGACCGAACGGACAAAGAAAAAAACCGGCGGCAAGTGATTTCAATGGACAAGCATTTCCTGGAATTTTGGAAAGACACTTTTGCCGGCGCCGCCCGGGGTGTCCAGCAGTTTGAAACCCTTGCCCAATGGATGGATCAGGGCATGAAGGGGGTTCGGGAAATCACCGAACGGTTCCGCAAGGCCTACGGCCTGGATCGGCTTCCGCAAGACTCCTCCGAGGAAGGAAAAGCGCGATGGGATCGGGCGGTTCAGGATTTCCAGGCCTCCTACCAGAAATGGGTGGACGGCATGGGCTTGGTTCCAAAGGAAAAATATGCGGCACTGTTAAAAAAATGTGAAGCGCAGGAAAAAATCATCGCCGAACAAAAAGAAGAATTATCCCGCCTTCGGCTCCAAAAACAGATGGAAGAGGCGGACCGAGAGGTGAAGGGCTTCGTGCAGCTCATGGAAAGTCAGGCCGCCCAGTTTCAAAAGACCGTGGAGGCGGTAGGGACCTTCATGGGACACGATAAAAAGCAAAAGAAGTAAAAATATAAACCCGGAAAAGATCGCGGAGTCTGTGTCCGTCATCACCCGGGCGCGAAAGGATCGGACAGGCCTCAAGGATTGTGCAGGCCAGGGGCCGGGATTTAAAGGCGAGGCGAGGTTTTTGCATGAGCGGCGTCAGCATCATCGGGGCATACAACACCCGGTTCGGGGCCTTTGTGGAAAAAGACCCCCAGACCGGGGAGACCCGGGACACCAAATCCTATTACGAACTCATTGAAGAGGCGGGAAGCGGGGCCATCGAGGATGCCGGACTCACCCCGGAAGAAATCGACGGCATCTGGGTGGGGTCCTGCAGCCCGTCGCTTTTCGTAAATCAGGAACACGTGGCGCCCCTGGGTCTGGAAGTGGCCCCGGACGCCCTGCGATTCGTGCCCACCACCCGTACGGAAGGGGCCTGCGCCTCTTCTTCGGTGGCCCTTTATAATGCGGTTTTCGCCATCGAGTCGGGCCGGTTTCGAAACGTTTTGGTCATCGGCGTGGAGAAGATGAACCTTCTTCCCACCAGGGAGATGACTCATGTCCTGGCCTGTTCCTCCCACTGGCCCAGCGAAGGGTCCAAGGGGATGACATTTCCCGGTCTTTTCGCCGAATATGCCAAAGGATACCGGGATCATTGGCAAATCTCCGATGAAACGCTCCGCCGGATGTTCGCCGCCGTATCGGCGCTGTGCTACCGGAACGGCATCCAAAACCCCCTGGCACACTTCGGGAAAGGGAGCCCCCCCGACAAATACGGACTCACCACGGCGGAGGCCATTTTGAATCTCCCGGAAAGCGGAAAAGGGGGAAACCCCATGATCGCCCCCCCGCTGCGGCTCCACGACTGCTCCCTCGTCACCGACGGGGCGGCGGCCGTGGTCCTGTCCGCGGACACGGCGGCGGGATCTTCGAATCCCCGGGCGGTAAAGATCGCCGGGATCGGCATGGCCACCGAGAGGCTTGCCGAAAACGTGCGTCCCAACATGCACGAACTCATGGCGGGAAAACGATCGGTTCAGTGCGCCTTCGATGAAGCCGGCATCACCATTGCCGATGTGGATCTGGCCGAAGTCCACGACTGTTTCACCATCAACCAGATCCTGAGCGTGGAGGCGCTGGGCCTTTCCAAAGACGGCCGGGGCGGGGTTGATTTCATGGAGGGCCGGTTCACCCCGGAAGACGATTGCCCGGTCAATCTCTCCGGCGGGCTCAAATCAAAGGGGCATCCCGTGGGGGCTACCGGGGCGTCCATGCATGCCCTGGTCTACAAGCAGCTCATCGGGGAGCCCATCGGCCTCAGTCCCGCAAAAGGGACGCCGGAAATCGGGGTGGTCTTCAACGTGGGCGGGTCCGCAGTGACCAATTGCACCACGGTGTTGCGACGGATCCGGTAGGGTCAGAACCAGGAGCGGTGGCTCCAGAGGTCGTCCTTGAGGTCCTTCATGTCCTTTTCCAGGGCGATGAAATAAGATGTATTCAAGATTGCCAATCCCCCCTGGTGGGCCAGGGCGGTGGCGAGCATGATTTCATCTTCCGTGAAGCTCCGGGGGGTTGCCGTATAGAGACGCAAGGCCCCGATCACCTCGTCTTTGGCCATGATGGGAACGCTTAAAATGGATGCGATCCCTTCCCGGGCCTTTTCTTTGCGAAACTGGACCCGCTTATCCGTCCGGGCGTCTTCGATGACCACCGGTTGCCCCTTGAGGGTGTCGGCCATGCTTTTTTCAACGGATAGGGATCCCCGGTTCAGGTACCGGTCACTGAGTCCGACGCTGGCCACCAGCTCCAGCTTCCGCTTTCCCTTGTCCATGAGGAGGACCGATGCGGCCTTGACACCGAGGGCTTCCGCAAGATCTTCGGTGAGCGTCTGAAAAATACGCTTCAGATCCAAAGCCGCGTTCATGTTCACCGAGAGATCATGAAAGAGTTTTGTACTCTTGCGGATGCGATCCAACAGCCGGGCGTTTTCCACGGCCAGGCCTCCCTGATCCGCCAGTGCGCTTAAAAATTCGATTTCGTCCCGGGTAAACGCCTTTGGAACGGCGGTGTACAGGGAAAGGACGCCGATGATCCGGTCCTTGACCCGAACCGGAACGATCAGAATGGACGCGATCCCTTCGGCCTTTTTTCCTTCGTGGTCTTCCAGGCGGGTATCGGTGACGGCCTTTTTGGCGTAAAGATAGCCCTCCCTGGAAAGAATGGGGACGATTTTTTTGGATCGCAGGGTCTTTTTGAAATAGTTCTTCGAAAGGCCTTTTTGTGCCACCGCCAAAAATTCGTCGGTTTCCGGATCCATCAGCCACAGACAGACGGCCTTGCCTTCCATGGTGTCAAAGACACTTTGGACGATGAGGTCCAAAAGGGTTTTTCTGTCCTGGGTGGCGCCGAAGGCCTTGCTGATGCGGCAGAATGCCTTGAAATAATCTTTTTTTGAGGACATCGAAGGTTCTCCTTTTTATGGGCCAAGCAGCGGCTGTGGACTATGCAGGGGCGGTGGTTTCACGGGTGCCCGTTTTCTTTGGTTTTCTCCGGGCAGAATGGGTGCCCTTTTTTCGCACCGGTTTCCCGTCGTCGCGTTTTGAGAGCCAGTCCACGATCTTGGGGACGAATTCCTTTTGGCACTTGGAACTGACATAGATTCCGATGTGTCCCGTGTCCAGACAGACATCTTCGGTGTCATTGCTTCCCACCGTTTGGGTGAGCTGCGCGCAGGCGTCCGGCGGCACCAGGTGATCGTAGCGCCCGTAAAAATTCAAGACCGGCATGCGGATCTTTTTTAAGTCCACCCGTTTGTCCCCCACCTCCATGCGGCCTTGAATGAGCAGATTCTTCTGGTAGCCGTCCTTGATAAACTGGCGGAAGGTTTCTCCGGGGACATCCGGGCTGTCGAAGATCCATTTTTCCATCCGGATGAAATTCTCCACCATGGCCCGGTTATCCATGTTTTCGAAAAACCCCACGTACTTGTCGATCATCAAGCGGGCCGGGTTCAACAGCAAAAACCCCAGATTCAGCAGATCACCGGGCATGTTTCCGTAGGTGTCCACCATCCTGTCCACATCGATGCCCTTCATCCAGATGTGCAGCAACCCCTGGTCCGTGTCAAAATGTGTGGGGGTGACGGTGGTCACCAGATTTTTCACCTTTTCCGGGTGCAGCGCCGCATAAATCACCGAAAAGGTCCCCCCCATGCAGATCCCCATCAGGTTGAGGGAGGGCACCTTGTGCTGCCGGCGGATAAAATCCACCATGGTGTCCATGTACCCGTTGACATGGTCATCGATGGTCAAAAACCGGTCTTTGCGGGTGGGGTATCCCCAGTCCACCATGTAAAGGTCGATGCCGTTTTGCCGCAACCCCTGCACCACGCTTCGGCCGGGCTGCAGATCCAGCATGGTCTCCCGGTTGATGAGGGCATACACCACCAAAAGGGGCGTTTTCACCTTGGGCGGCGCCACCGGCCGGTAATGCTTCAGCTTGACCCGGTCTTCTTCCCAGACCACGTCATAGGGCGTCTGTGCGATGGCCGTATCCAGTGCCTCCAGCAGAATGCTCGAACCTTTCTCGGCTTTGCGGCGGGCGGATTCGGCTTCTTGGGCCAGCTTCTCCAGGATCAGGTCCACTGAGATTTTCGAGGTATCCATGATCTCTCCTTAACGCTGCCCGGATGATGTACGCTTTTCCAGGACCCGTAAGCGTTTTTTTAGAAGATAAATCTCTTTATACAGGGCATCCATGTCGTCCTGGGTCGGAAGACAAAAAAGACGCGCCCAATCCGAGACGAGCCGCTTGCGCTTTTCTAAAAATTCCTCCATGATGTCGAGGGTGTTTTTTAAGACGCCGGTATACTCTTCGGATTTGAAAAGCGTCATGAAGTGTCCTTCCAAAAGCTTGATCCACTCCTGATAAAATTCTTTGGACGTCTTGGGAAGCGCCCCTGCCTCGGCTTTTTGTTTCAGGGTTTCCTGGAGGACTTCCAGCGATTTTTCCACGGGAAGATAGATCAGGCGCAAGAACTCTCCCAGTGCGGTCTGGAAGCGATTGAAGGCATCAAGGGTTTCATTGAATCGTTCCTGGTAGCAACGCGCGGGTCCCAGCTGAGGAACCCGAATGTGGGGCCGGATCTCTTTTTCGTACACCTCTTCCCAGATCTTGAAGACATTTTCATCCAGGTTTTCAAATTGGTACGCCCGGGTGGAGGCATGGATCCGGCTCATCCGTTCCACCCACAACCGCTGGAGATCGGAAAAAGCCTGGAGACCGGTATTGGCCATCTTCATCCAGGCCTGGGGAAATGCCGCCGCGCTTTTCAAAAGGGCATCCGAAGAACTGCTCTGCCCCATGGCGGACAACACGGCAAAGAAGGTGCTGGTGGACGCATCGAGTGCGGCCTGGAATCGATCTTTTTTCTTTGTGGGATCTATTCCGCCACTGGATCCGAAAAAGGCCGATGCGGCGTCGGTCCACATCTGGATCATGGGTTCCCATGTCTCCATGGCGGTCTTCATCCACTGGGTGTACAGATCTTGATGAGACGGGGAGGATTCCTGGTTTTCGTCCACGGCACCATCCTTTCCACATGGAGATCCAGGCGCTTTTCGCAAGGAAGAAAGAACAGGGTGGTTTTAAAATCAACGATGGGGCAAAGGACTCAAGCGCCTCTATTTTTTATTTTATTACCATAAATAGGCGGGACCGGCAACCCCGAAATCGTTGACCGGATCGCTTCCTGTACACCTCACCGTATAAGGGCCGGGCCAATCCCGTAGTGCACCACAGGGCGCGATGGAGAAGGATTTCCCCAAGGGATTCGGGAGTTCGAAAGGCATCATTTCCGGGAGCCCTTTTAGCACAGACGTGTGTCCTGCCAATTCTCTTCAGGAACGGACCAGGAACTCCCTGTCCTGAAAGGGGGCGTTGTGGAGAGCGCGTCAATCAACGGCAGGGATCATCTTCAAGGATCTTTCCATCAAAAGGGACGGACATGAAACGAAGGTGCGTCACATGAGGGCGGAGATCCTTGCTAAAAAAAAGCCGATGGGATAATTCATCGTCAGGATCCGACCCATGTGTTCGATTGAAACACGTCCCGTATACCCCGTATTTTAAGGCGGTGCCGGGAGAAGTGATCTTAAAACAGGTGTTTTCCTTACCAGTGAAATCCGCCCTTTTACAGGGCGGGAGGGTTCCACCTTCCGGGATTTTCTTGATGAGTCGACTCCGCGCAAAAAAAAAGACGCTGATCCTCAGGGCCAAACTCCTCCGGGCGGTGCGCCGTTTTTTTGAACGAGAGGGTTTTCTGGAGGTGGAAACGCCCTGCCGGGTGCCCACGGTGGCACCGGAAGCCCACATCGATGCGGTGGCTTCTGAGGACTGGTTTTTGCAAACGTCCCCGGAACTGTGCATGAAGCGGATGCTGTGCGCCGGATACGATCGGATTTTCCAGGTGTCCCGGTGCTTTCGAAAAAAAGAACGGGGACGGCGCCACCTTCCGGAATTCACCCTCCTGGAATGGTATGCCGCCGGGTGGGACCACTTCCGTCTGATGAAACAGACCGAAGCCCTGGTCCGGTTCTGCGCCGGTGCGGCGGGGAAGGAAAAGACCCTTTCCTACCAGGGGCGCACCGTCTGCATGAAAGGTCCATGGCCAAAGATGACGGTGGCCGGGGCCTTTGACCGCTTTGCCTCCGTCGGCCTGGACCGGGCCCTTTCCGAAGGGCGATTCGAAGAAATCCTCACCCGGGAGATCGAACCCCACCTGGGATTTGAAAGACCGCTTTTTTTGCATGGATATCCGGCGGCGCTGGGATCCCTGGCCCGGTTGGATCCGGAGGATCCTTCCTTTTGCCTGCGGTTCGAGCTGTATCTTTGCGGGATCGAGCTGTGCAGCGGATTTTTCGAACTGACGGATCCCGTGGAACAACGCCGGCGGTTTGAAACCGAGACGGCCTTCCGGCAGGCCGCTGGAAAATCTGCTTACCCCATGCCCGAAAAATTTCTCGAGGCGCTGCAATGGATGCCCGAATGCGCCGGAAACGCCCTCGGGTTCGACCGGCTGGTCATGATCCTGGCCGATGCACCGGCAGTGGAAAACGGGGTGGCCTTTCCTCCTGAACACCTTTAGGCGCAACATCCGGAAACAGGATCGAAATTGGCATTGACACTTTTCGGAAAAAAAGTCTATTTTGCATGCAATGGCTTGGCGGATGCGACTTCTTTCCCGGAGCCGCTCAAACATCTGAAACACTTCACCTTATTGAAGCCTCCCCGCTGCAAGGAGCGGGGAATTTTCACCGTAAGGAATTTTGCCAATTTAAAGATTCGCTCGCTAACCCCGCTGCAAGCCGCGGGGAATGCGCTCGCTGTTGCGGTTCAACAAACGGGGGA
>CAZQUR010000039.1:0-14557 GCA_964596535.1 uncultured Desulfobacteraceae bacterium | reverse complement strand
CCCCGCTGCAAGCCGCGGGGAATGCGCTCGCTGTTGCGGTTCAACAAACGGGGGAAGGGGTTAAAGAATAAACCGTTTCCGCCCTTCTTTTGCGGGTTGATGGATGAAAACGGCGTATCCGACAGCGGAGAAGACCCATGAAAAATGAACGGATCATGGTCGTGGAAGACGACAGGGTTGCAGCCGAATACATTTTAACCCGGCTGAAGGACTGGGGATACCAGGCCGGGCCGGTCCTCGTCGACGGGGAGTCGGCGGTCCGGGAGGCGAAGAAAAATCCTCCGGATCTGGTGCTGATGGATATCCGCTTAAAAGGGGACATGGACGGCATCGCCGCCGCCAAGACCATATCGGACCGCTTCCGGATTCCGGTGGTATTTTTAAGCGCCCACGAGGAGGAAACCCTGGTGGAACAAGCCCGCCTTTCCGGGGGGTACGCCTACCTCTTGAAACCCTTCGACGATCGAATCCTTAAAATCACCGTCGAAACCACCCTTTACCGGCATCAAATGGAGGCGGCCCTCAAGGAGAGTGAAGAGCGCTACCGGGGGATTATCGAGGGGATGGCGGAAGGCTACTACGAAGTGGACCTGGAAGGCAACTTCACCTTCTTCAATGACGCCATGGCCCAGATCATCGGCATGCCCAAAGCGCAGCTTTTGGGAATGAACAACCGGGAATTCATGGAACCGGAGATCGCGAAGCTCGTCTATCGAAAATATAACGAAGTCTATCGCACGGAGATCCCGGTGAAACGCTTCGACTACGAACTGCGCACCAAGGAAGGCCGCCGCCGGCACCTGGAGGTATCCATCGGTCTCATCAAGGACAAAAAAAACCGTTCCATCGGTTTCAAAGGGGTGGCGCGGGATGTCACCGAAAAGCGAAAAATGGAAATTTCCCTGATCAAGACGCGGAATTTCCTCCAGAATATCCTCAACAACTCCCTTGACGGCATCTCCACCACGGACATGAACGGAAAGATTCTCTACGCCACACCGAGACTCCAGGAGATGCTCGGATATGACCAAAAGGAGCTTATCGGAAAGCATGTCCATATCTTTTATAAGGAAGGGATGGAAGATGCCAAGCGGATCATGCGGCATTTGCGCCAAAAGGGCGATTTAAAAAACCATGAAATGCAATTCTTGACCAAAGACGGCAGGGTCATCGACATTATGCTTTCGGCATCGCTTCTCAAGGACGAGGCCGGGAATCCCATCGGCACACTGGGCGTGTTCAAAGATATCACGGAGAAAAAGCGACTGGAGGAACAGATCCTCCACAGCAAAAAACTGGAATCCGTGGGAGTGTTGGCCGGAGGCATCGCCCATGATTTCAACAATATTTTAACCGCGGTGGTGGGGAACATCTCCCTGGCCCGGATGTACGCCAAAACAGAGGGGAAATTGCCCCAGATTCTCGCCGAAGCGGAAAGGGCCTGTGACCGGGCCCGGGAGCTCACCGAGCGGCTCCTTAACTTCTCCCGGGGGGAAAAACCGGTCCGGAAAGTCAGCACCATCGGCACGCTGATCCGGGATGTGACGGCGCTGACCCTCTCAGGATCGAATATCTGCTACGAATTCGATATTCCGGCGGATCTTTGGTTGGCGGAGTATAATGCCGAAGAGATGAAGCAGGCCGTCATCAACATCGTCATCAACGCCATGGAGTTCATGCCCAAAGGCGGCGTCGTCCGGGTGACGGCCCGGAATGCCGTTTTCGAACGGAACCGGGTGGACACCACGGAAACCGTGCCGGCCGGGAAATATGTTCAAGTCTCCTTTGCCGACCGGGGGGTCGGCATCTCACCCAAAAACCTGCCGAAAATCTTCGATCCCTACTTTTCCACCAAGGAACAGGGGCTCGAAAAAGGGATGGGCCTGGGACTCACGACGGTCTATTCCATCATCAAACGGCATGAAGGCTATGTCCACGTGGAATCCCAGGAAGGGATGGGAACGACGGTGCATCTCTTCCTGCCGGCCTATGAATCCGTTACACGGGAGACGGCGGAGGTCCTCGAGGTGGGAGAGGCCCCGGAACGGTCAAAAGGGAAGATTCTTGTGATGGACGACGAGGAAATCGTCCGGGAGGTGGTGGGCGAGATGCTCAAAGAAATCGGCTACACCGTGAGATTCGCCAAGGACGGGAGCGAGGCCGTGGAGTTATACCAAAAGGCCAAAGGGGCCGGCGCGCCCTTCGAGGCGGTGATCCTGGATGTGACGGTGAAAGCCGGCATGGGGGGGAAAGAGACCATCAAGCGGCTCATGGAACTCGATTCCGGGGTGAAGGCCTTTGTCTCCAGCGGATACAGCGACGAACCCATCATGCTGGACCACCAGAAATACGGATTCGTGGGCGCCATCGGAAAACCCTACAAGATCGAAACGTTGATGCAGGCCCTTGATCAAAACCTCTGATGCCCGGCGGAACCCATGGAAAGGTCAGCGTTTCGGCGCCCGGTAGGTCGTCGATGAGGCCGTAAGAAGATAGAAAGACCCCGCCCCCAGGAGCATGAGCACGCCGCCCACCGAAAAGGCGTGGCGCAGTTGAAAGAAATCCATGGTGAGCCCGGCCAGCACCGAACCGGCCAGCATCCCGCCGCTGTGGGCCATGGTCAAAAGGGCCATGACGGACCCCATGGCCTTGACCCGGTTCCCCTTGAATACCGCCATGGCCATCAAGGGGGGCATGGCGATCCCTCCCCCGAGTCCGAAAAGGATGTTGGCGACAAAAAGATCCCGGAACCCGTGGGCGAACTGAAAAAGGATCAGGGCGCAGCAGGCGAGCCCTCCCCCCGTGAGGATCATCCCCTTCCGGTTGACCCGGTCCGCCAGGTACCCCATGGGGGCCTGAATCAGCCCGCTGATGAAAACGCCCAGCATCACCAGAACGCCGATGAGGGAACTGGAAAGGTGAAAAAGGGAAGCGGCGTAGACCGGAAGAAACCCCCAGATCACCCCGATGCAGGCGGTATAGGAAAAGCGGAAAAAAAAGAGCCCCGCCAGGTCCCGGTCTTTTAAGAGGCGCCGCCATCCCGCCAGGTTCTTGTCAAAGGACCGGACCCCCTCCATTCGGGTGGGGGGAAGAAAAAGCCAGCTCGATAAAAAGGCGAGAAACGCCAACGCCCCCATGATCAGAAACGCCGCCTTGAGCCCGAGGTGATCGTTGATGTACCCCCCCAACAGGGGTCCGAGGCTCAAGCTGAAAAAGATCGACAGGTTGAACATCCCCATGGTGAACCCTTCCTCCCCGGAAGGGGCGATATCCCCCACATAGGCCTGGGCCACGGGCATGATCATGGCGGAGGCAATCCCCTGGAAAAACCGAATCCCGATGAGGGTGGGGATGTCCCGGGAAAGGGCGAATGCCGCCGAGATGACGGCATAGGCCAAAAGGCCGGAAACGATGAAGGGTTTTCGCCCCTTTTTATCTGAAAGGCGGCCGAAAAAGGGCAAAAAAGCCGTCCTGGAAAGGGAAAAGGATCCGAAAATCAAGCCGATGAAAAACCCGCCCGCCCCCAGATCATGGGCGTAGACGGGCAACAGGGGCACCACGATTCCCACACCGGTGACGGCGGCGAAAATGGAGAAAAACAGGGTCCCGAAGATTTTTTTGTCGAGGCCGGCCAAATCAGGCGCCCCGGGGATCCGACGGTGCCGACGCTTGGCGGATGGCGGACAGGGCCGTCTCGACGATCCGGCGGATCTCCTTCAACCGCGCCTCGGTTTCGGCCTCGAACCGTAAGACCAGGACGGGCTGGGTGTTGGAGGCCCGGACCAGCCCCCATCCGTCGGGAAAAAGGACCCGCACCCCGTCGATATCGATGACATCGTGGCGGTTTCGAAAATACTCGGTGATCTTCTTGACCACGTCGAACTTGATGTCGTCCGGGCATTCCACCCGGATCTCGGGTGTGGTATGGGTCTTGGGAACATCCGAAAGGAGGGTGGAAAGGGGTTTGCCGGCGGCGGCAAGGATTTCCAAAAGGCGGCAAGAGGCGTAGACGGCGTCGTCGAATCCGAAATACCGGTCTTTGAAGAACATGTGTCCGCTCATTTCCCCGGCCATTTCCGCACCTTCTTCTTTCATCTTGGCCTTGATGAGGGAATGCCCGGTTTTCCACATGATGGCCCGCCCCCCGTTTTTTTGAATGTCGTCATAGAGGGTCTTGGAGCATTTCACTTCCGAGATGAAGGTGGCCCCGGGCTTCCGGGAAAGGATTTCCCGGGAAAAAAGGATCATGAGCTTGTCCCCGTAAATGATGTCCCCCTTTTCGTCCACCACGCCGATACGATCCGTGTCCCCGTCATAGGCGATCCCCAAATCGAGGCCTTTTTCCCGGACCAGGGCGATGAGATCCCGGAGGTTTTCCGCCACGGTGGGATCGGCTTCATGGTTGGGGAAGGTCCCGTCCATGTCGCAGTAAAGGTCATGGACTTCGCAGCCGAGGGCCTTCATGATGGGGACGGCCACCACGCCGCCGGTCCCGTTTCCTGCGTCCACGCCCACCCGAAGGGGGTGTTTCAAGGTGATATTCCCGGTGACGAAGTCCTTGTACGCGGGGATGACGTCGTCTTTCGACAGCGTGCCGGACCCTGTTTCGAAGTCCTCGTTCTCGATGAGGGTATAGATTTTTTTCAGGGCTTCCCCGTGAACCGAATCGAGATCCTTGCAGATTTTAAACCCGTTGTATTCCGGTGGGTTGTGGCTGGCCGTGACCATGACGCCGCCTTCTTTTTGCAGGTGCTGGATGGAAAAGTAAAAGACCGGCGTGGGGCATACCCCGATATCGGTGACATCACAGCCGGCGGACCGGAGGCCCTCGAGGATCTGTTCGGCATAAGCCGGTGATGTTGTCCGGCAGTCCCTTCCCACGGTCAAGCGGGTTTTTCCGTGGCGTTTCAGGTAGGTCCCGATGCCCTTTCCGATGCGCGTGACGTCGCCTTCCGAGAAATCTTTTCCGGCGACCCCCCGGATGTCGTATTCCCTGAAGATTCCCGTATGCATGTATCCCTCCTTTTTAAATTCAATGTAGACTGAAAACCAATGCGGCGATGCCCACGACCCAGCAATAGGGGGCAAATATCGAAAGCCGGCCCTGGTTCACGAACCGGAGCAATAATTTCAAGGCAAAAAACCCCACCACGGCGGCCGTTGTGGTGCCCAGAAGGAGCATCTTCACCGATACCGGCGACGGAGTCAAGGCGGAACGCATCTCCAGCAACAGTGCCCCGAATATGGCCGGAAGCGAAAGGAGAAAGGAAAAAGGCCCCGCCGTTTCCCGCTTGATCCCCAGAAACAGGGCCGTGGAAATGGTGGCGCCCGACCGGGAAAGCCCCGGGAGGATGGCCATCCCCTGGGCCAGCCCGATGAGCAGGGCATCCCGTATTCCCATGCCTTCGATGGGTCGCCCGGGACCGGATCGTCTCCGGGTGAAGAAGAGGAGGATCCCCGTGACCAGGAGCATGATTCCGGCCACCCGGGTCGTGCCGAACAACGCGTCGCTGTGGGTGCGGAAAATCAATCCAAGGGCCGCGGTGGGCAGACTTCCGAAACCGATGAGCACCAGCATTCGAAAATCCGGATGCTGGTCAAACAAGGCACGGATGCCTCCGGCCTTTCGGATCCGGCCGGGGAGGCGGAAAAGCAAGGCGGCAAGCCTCAGAATCTCTTTAAAAAAAACGGCGCACACGGCGGCAAGGGTCCCCACGTGCAGGCAGATATCCAGGAAAAGCTCGGGTTCCTTCATGCCGAAGGCGTGCTGGAACAAGACGAGATGCCCGGAACTGCTCACCGGTAAAAATTCGGTAAGCCCCTGGACAAGGCCGAGGATGAAAACCTTGAGCCCTTCCACCGTCACCCTTTCACCACGGCCAGGGGTCTCAAGCGGGCGACTTTCCTGGAAATGCCGGCGCCGTGCACCACTTCCACCACCTTGGAGACGTCCTTGTAGGCCTCGGGCATTTCTTCGGCAAGGGTGCCTCTTCCGGTCCACCGCACGAGGATTCCCTGGTCTTCGAGTTCCCGGTGGATGGACCGTCCCTTGCTTTTTTTCATGGCCGCCTTCCGGCTCAATACCCGGCCGGCCCCATGGCAGGTGGAACCGAAGGTCTCTTCCAAGGCCTTTTGGGTGCCCACCAGGACGAATGAGGCCCGCCCCATGTCCCCGGGGATGAGAATAGGCTGGCCCACCGCACGGTAAGCCGGAGAAAGCTCCGGATGACCGGGGGGAAAGGATCGGGTGGCCCCCTTCCGGTGCACGCACACCACACGGCTTTTGCCGTCGACGACGTGGGTTTCCTTTTTGGCGATGTTATGGGAAACATCATAAACCAGGTGCATGGCCAGATCCCGGGGGCTTACACCGAGCACGCGGTAAAAGACTTCCCGGGATCGGTGCAGCAGGATCTGCCGGTTGGCCCAGGCATAGTTTGCGGCACACGCCATGGCGTTGAAGTACGCCGTCCCCTCTTCCGAACGCAACGGGGCGCAGACCAGTTGCCGATCCGGAAGATCAAAGGCATATTTTTTGGAAGACTTGGTCATCCGCACCAAAAAATCGTCACAGATCTGGTGCCCGAGACCCCGGGAGCCGGAATGCAGAATCAGGGTGACCTGTCCCTCGAAAAGGCCGAAGGCTTTGGCTACGGCCTCATCGAAAACGGTGTCCACGAATCCCACTTCCAAAAAATGGTTCCCGGATCCCAGGGTCCCGAGCTGTTTTCGCCCCCGCTCCAGGGCCCGTTGGCTCACCATGTCCGGATCCGCGTTTTCCATGCACCCCTTTTCTTCCGTATGCGCCACGTCCTCATCTTCTCCGTATCCCTGGGAGACGGCCCATCGGCTCCCCTGGCGGAGGACCTTTTTTTCTTCTCTGACGCTGAGATTGATGGATCCCGTGGAGCCCACCCCGGAAGGGATATGCCGGTAAAGGGCGTTCACCAGGTCTTCGAGGCGGGTTGCGATATCCCCTTTCAAAAGGGTTGTTGTGGCCAGGCGCACACCGCAGTTGATGTCGTAGCCCACCCCCCCGGGGGAGATGACGCCTTCCTCCCAGTCGAAAGCAGCCACCCCGCCGATGGGAAAACCGTATCCCCAATGGATGTCCGGCATGGCCAGGGAGGCCTTCACGATCCCGGGCAAGGCGGCCACGTTGGCCACCTGCTGGAGCGGTTCGTTTTGTTCCCGGCCTTCCAGGATGCTCTCGTCGGCGTAGACGATTCCCGGCACCCGCATCTTCCCTGTGGCCGGGATTTCCCAGCGATAGGCATCGATTCGTTTCGGCGTTATCTCCATGGGGTCCTCCTTTTTGATGTCCGGCGGGCGTTACACGTCGAGGATGACGGTGGCCTCCCACCCGGCCTTTGTCCGGCGGACCTGGATCCGGTGATAGGTCACGGCCTTGATATCCGTTTTGATCCCCTGGCGTGGAGGATCATAAGCCGCCACCCGAACCGTTGCCGAAAGGCGCTTCGAAGTGATGTGTTCGACGTTTGCCGCCAGGAGCCAAAGTCTTTTCGCCGCCCAAAGATACAGAATCTCCCGCAACCAGTTGACCATCAGATCGGCGCGGTCTTCCCCTTCGATTTCAAGGGACAGGCGCTGCACTCCTTCCAGGGCGGGTCCTTCGACCAAAAGATCCGCCAGGGCCTTTGCCGCGGCTTCGTAAAGGGCCTTAACCGTGGGGCCGAAGACAACGATACCCATATCGGCGGTGTGATCCAGGAGGTGATACCCCGATCTTGCCGCTGTGGGGTTTCTCATAAGATAAACTCCCCGGTTCGTTTTGTCGAATACCCGCCCAGACCCTCCACGCGCGCTTTGAATTCGGGGGAACGGATCACCGCCAACAGCGCCTGGATCCGGTCCGATTCGAACTCCGTTTCAGGAATGATCAGGTCATACTGTTCGGTCACCACGGGAATGAAATCCAGTCCCAGGGCTTTTGCCGCTGAAAAAATGCCCAATCCCGCGTCGGCGGCCCCGCTTTGCACGGCCACGGCCACGGCCATGTGGGTGTATTCTTCCACGGCATACCCCTGGATTGCCGCCGGGTCGATGCCGTGTTCCTGCAGCTGATGATCGAGCAGGATCCGGGTTCCGGAACCCGATTGCCGGTTGATGAAGATCACATCTTTTCGGGTCATATCCTCGATCCCTTTTATTTTTTTGGGATTTTCCCTGGGAAGGATGAACCCCTGATCCCGGAAGACGAGCTGTATCACCTTCACCGGAATCTCGGGCAGGAGGCGGCGGATGTAGGAAAGGTTGTAAGAGCCGTCTTCGGGATCGAGGAGATGGGCGCCGGCCACATGGCAGACCCCCCGCTTGACGGCCATCAGGCCGCCCATACTTCCCACGTGACTGGAAGACAGGGAAAAGGCGGGATAGGACGCCTTGATCTGGTCGGCCAGCACATCGAGGGTGTTGTCGTGGCTTCCCACCGCCACGATGGTGCTCTCCAGGGCCGGTATGGGTTTCAAGAGCTCCGCCTCCGCCGGCTCCTGCTCTTTGATCCCTTCCACATGGTTGGGGATGCGGATGATCCCGTCGGCTTCGGTCAAAGAGGTGATGCATCCCGCCCCCCGGGGCAACGGCGTGGCCACCAGGGTGTCTTTGACCCTTCCGATCTTGACCCGTACAAACTCTTCCAGACCCAGCCTTGAAGGGATTTTGCGGGTGGGTTTCACGACGGCCTTTTCCCGTTGCCGCGCTTCCTGGCCCAGCATCCGGACAATCACCGGACCGATGAATTCCTCGAAGGCGATGATGGCCGACACCGGGTATCCCGGCACCCCGAAGACGGGCTTTTCGTTGACTGTCCCGATCACGACGGGTTTCCCCGGCATGATGGTGACCCCGTGCACCCGAACGTCTCCGAGGTCGGCGATGACGCGCCGCGAGAAATCCTCGGATCCGGCGGAGGACCCCCCCCCGATCAGGACCATGTCGAAGTCTCCCCGGACACCCTCGATGACGGCCTGCCGAATGGCCTCCACGTCGTCTTTGAGCATTTCGTGGCGCACAAACGCACCCCCCCAATCTTCGATGAGGCTTCCCAGGACATAGGAATTGGTTTCCAGGACCTGGCCGGGGCGGATCGATTCAAGGGGCGTGGTCCGCCAATCCACGAGTTCGGAGCCCGTGGGAAGGATCAACACCTTGGGTTTGGGCTTTACCGGAACCGTAAAGATGCCCCCGGAAAGGAGTGCCCCCACGCAGTACGGCGTGACAACGTGGTTTTGGGGGAATAACAGTTCCGTGGCCACGATGTCTTCCCCCACTTTTCTCACGTGCTGGAAGGGAAAAGCCGGAGATTCGATGACGATCCGGTCCTGGCCCGCCTCCCGGATATGCTCGATCATGATGACGGCGTTGGTGCCCGGCGGAAGGGTATGCCCGGTATTCACGTAAAAGGCTTCTTTTCCGACGACCAGCTCCCGGGGTGCGGTCTCGCTGACCCCATAGGTCTTTTCCGCCTCCACGGCCACCCCGTCCATGGCGGCCAGGTGCGCATCCGGTGAGGAAATCCGGGCAAAGACCGCCTCGGCCAGGATCCTTCCCACCGACTCCGGGGTCGGCACCGCTTCCTGCCGGGGTGTTTTGGGCAAAGAAAGCATTCCAAAGAGGATTTCTTTGGCCTCTTGCAGAGTTTTCATTTGAAGATAAACGTTTCGCTCTTTTTTCATCGACGACTCCCAAAGCAATCCAACACGGGCCCTTGGGCCTCTCCACTATACGGGAAGGACATCCACCGGCGCCCCGGTCTCGAGTCCTTCCGAGTTCATGGGGATACGGATCAATCCGTCGGCCTTGACCATGGTATGGATCAGCCCGGATTTTCCCAGGATGGGATCGGCCCACAGATCCTCTTCATTTTGGATGAGCCGGACCCGGACATAGTCAATGCGACCCTGGGCGGACGCCAGGTCCCGGGTCAAGCGCGCCGGGATCCCGAATTGCGGCCGGGCTTGAGAAAGGCCGGCCAACGTCTCCAGGAAAGGGCGGACCACTGCGGCGAAAACGACCATGGCGGAAACCACGTGGCCCGGGAGACCCCAAAACATTTTCCCCCCCACCTGGGCCAAAATGGTGGGCTTCCCGGGGCTGATGGGGATGCCGTGCACCAGGATATTGGAATCCGGCAGCCGGGAAAGGACCTCCACGGCAAGATCCCGGGTCCCCACGGAGCTTCCCCCCGAGAGGAGGACCGCGTCGGTACTTTGCAACGCTTCTTCGCACCGGCGGAAAAGAGAGGCGAAATCATCCGTGACGATCCCGAAGGCCACGGGGTTCCCGCCATATTTGGCGATGAGTCCCGAGAGGGTATGGCTGTTGATGTCCCGAAGCTGTCCGAAGGCGGGCGTTTCTTCAACGGAGACGATTTCGTCCCCGGTGGAAAGGATCCCCACCCGCGGCTTTCGAAACACCGGCACCAAACGGATGCCGAACGCGGCCATCAGACCCGCTTCCTGGGGGCGGATCCGGGTTCCGGCGGCGAGGAGGACATCTCCTTTTTTAAAATCCTCCCCGGTCAAAATAACATTTTGGCCGGGGGCCACGCTCTTGTAAATTTCCACGGCGCGGTCGTCGAGTTTTTCCGTGTGTTCGATCATCACCACGCTGTCGGTTCCTTTCGGAAGCATTCCGCCCGTGGGAATGTAGGCGGTCTCGCCGGCGCCCACCGTAAATTCCGGGGGACGGCCCATGAGCACCTCCCCTTTGACCGTAAGGTATCCGGGATTCGATTCCGTGGCGCCGAAGGTGGAAGACGCCCGGACGGCATAGCCGTCCACGATGGACCGGTCAAATTCCGGCAGATCCTCCGGAGCCGACACGGTCTCGGCCGTCACCCGGTCCAGGGCCTCGGCCAGGGGGACCGTTTCGGTTTC
The DNA here is from genome assembly GCA_964596535.1 of uncultured Desulfobacteraceae bacterium. Taxonomy (GTDB): domain Bacteria; phylum Desulfobacterota; class Desulfobacteria; order Desulfobacterales; family UBA2156. The sequence continues at coordinate 3,659 of CAZQUR010000039.1, read as the reverse complement.
GACCCGTTTAAATCGGGTCGCGTATGCAAAGACTTTTTCCAGCGGTGTGACTTGAAAAAACGATTTCACTTTTTTTACCTTGCGTTTCAAAGAATCTTGATTCCACAGAATCCGTTAAGAAGGGTCTGCGCTCGAATCCGCGAAAAATTCCGTTTTCCGGGTAACGGAGGACTTGATGGCGTTGAGGGTGTCGGAAAGGGTTTGGATGACGTTTTCCCGGATATCCCCGGCGACCACCAGGAGCATCACATCCTCTCCCACGGAAAGGTCCCGATCTTCGGCGATTTCTACCAGGATCTCGATGATACCGGGGCGTGTTTTGTGGCGGCCGATGAGCTCCCGGAGACGGGCATGGTCCACATGCACGCGCAATCCCTTCACGGGGCGTCCGTCCCGGGAGGTATTTCGGACCACTCCGTTGTGAACCAGGATCATCCCGGCTTCCGAATAACGGGGATGGCCTTTGACTTGTTGCATCAGCCGAGAAAGATCCACGATTCCTCCTGACCGGAACGCTTCCCGCAAGCTCCGCCTTTTAAGGCGGGGTCAAGGGAAGCTATCCTAAACAGGTACCTTGCCGGGGAGCTCCGTTTTTCAGGGCGGGGGGCTCCACATCCTGAAAAACGCCGGGAGCCTTTTGAGCCGTTCATAACAAATCCGTGGAATCCGATGGTTTCAGCCTCAAGGCGCTTTCCGCGCGCTTCAGATCTTCGAGTGTGTTGATATTCATGAATGAAATCAGGTCCGGATCCTTTTCCCGCAAGGCCTTTTCGGGGATCCGGACGACACGCTTTTTTTGAAACACCCGCGTGATTTTGAGTCGATTCTGATGAAGGTGCCGCTCCACATGGGAGAGGCACGCCTTGGAATAGACCGCGCACAAGGGTTCCATCCCGGCTTCCGTCTCCGGAATGACGGCGTCGCATCCGTTTTCAATGGAATCGAGTATCAGTCGAATGATTTCCTTTTTTAAAAAAGGGGTGTCACAGGCGGCAAAAAAAACATAGGGCGTTTCCGAATAGAACAACCCCGCATGCAACCCCGTCAGGGAACCGGGTGCCGGAAAGACGTCGGCGGCAACGGCGACATCATAGTCCAGGTAATCCAGCGGCGATTTGGTCACCAAAAGGATGTCTTCAAAAAAACCGGAAAAGGCCTCAAGGGTACGGGCCAACACCGTTTTTCCGCAAATGGGGAGAAAGGCCTTGTTTTTACCACCGAAACGGGTATTCCGGCCGCCCGCCAGGACGACGCCGGTGCAGGAATATTTCATATCGCGTTGTTTCTTTAACATCCTCGGGGATCGGGTGGCGATCCGATTTTTTTCTTTACTATAAAATAGATATCGGCTAGAATCAATATTTCGTTTCATCCGTTCACGGGCATGGATGAACAAAAAAGGAAGAGATGAAATCGTAATGGGAAGGCGTTATGAATCGCCCTGAAACGATCCTGGATGCCGAAGACATTCAGCGCATCCTTTTACGCATGACCCACAAAATTCTGGAAGTCCACAAAGGCGCCCAGGATCTGGGACTGGTGGGGATCCAAACCCGCGGGGTGCATCTTTCCGAGCGGATCCGGCGCAATATCCGGAAGATCGAGGGAATGGACGTGCCCACCGGCATCATCGACATCACCCTGTACCGGGACGACTGGACCCGTGCCAGTGTCAATCCTGTGGTTCAAGCCACGGAGATTCCTTTTTCCGTGGACAGCCGGCAAATCATCTTAGTGGACGATGTATTGTTCACGGGCCGGACCACCCGGGCCGCCATGGACGCCCTCATCGATTTCGGGCGGCCCGACCGGATTGAAATGGCGGTCCTCATCGACCGGGGCCACCGAGAGCTTCCCATCCTGGCCAACTATGTGGGCAAAACCATGGAAACCCGGCGCTCCGAAACGATCAACGTCCTTTTGACGGAACAAGACGGCGTGGACCGGGTCGTGATCCAGTAAGGAAAATCATGGGTACACGGGAGCATAAACAAGGCGCCCCCCTTCAGGTGAAACTCGCCGTGATCTCGGTTTCCTCCACCCGCACCCTGGCCGAAGACAAAAGCGGCCACTGGATCGTGAAACGGGCCAAAAAGGAAAAACACGAGGTGGTGGATCACCGGGTGGTGCCGGATGAACCGGAGGCGATCCTGGCGGCGGTCCATGAAGGGATCACCGAGCACGGCGCCCAGGCGATCCTGTTGACCGGCGGCACCGGTATTACCGAAAAAGACGTCACCATCGAGACGCTCCGGCCGTTGTTCGACAAGGAACTAACGGCCTTTGGATCTCTTTTTGCCTTTTTGAGTTTCGAGGAGATCGACTCGGCGGCACTCCTTTCCAGGGCCTGCGCCGGGGTGTATCAAAAGACCGTGATTTTCTGCACGCCGGGAAGCCTCAACGCCTGCCGGCTCGCCTGCAAGGCCCTCATCTTTCCGGAGTTGTCCCACCTGGTCAAGCACGTGCAGGAGTAACGCTTTTTTTATTCGAAAACATTTCCGGTCTTTGACTGTTTTTCCTTGACTTTTACGATTCGAGGATTTAGTGTTACCATAATTAAATGGCCCGCTGCAGATGGGCGGGCCGGTTTCGTTCTGAAGGAAAGCCCATTTGTCAAAAGAAGCATCCTTTAGCCGAACACCAATAATTTATGAAAGGAGGATGCTACGATGGCAAGTGGAACCGTTAAATGGTTTAACAGCAGCAAAGGTTACGGCTTCATTTCTCAGGAAGACGGCCCGGATGTTTTTGTTCATCATTCGGGAATCAATGCTTCCGGGTTCAAATCCCTGAATGAAGGCGACAAAGTAACTTTCGACGTAGAGCAGGGACAAAAGGGCCCGGCCGCTGTCAATGTGACCGTCGCTTAATCGACGACCCGAGCAATATAAAAGGCGCTTTCGAGATTCTCGAAAGCGCCTTTTTTCGTGTGACGACTTCCCGTCATTTTCTGATCGGCGTCTTTTCCGGCCAGGGACAATGCCGGTTCACGGGGCAACCGGGGCAATCCGGTTTCCGGGCCGTGCAGAACTGCCTTCCCAGGTAAATCAACAGCAGGGAAAAATCGCTCCACTTCGACTCGGGAAGGACCTCCATGAGGTCGAATTCGATCTTCACGGGATCCTTGTTTGCCGTCAATTCCAGTCTCCGGGCGATTCTCGCCACGTGGGTATCCACCACGATCCCCGGGATCCCGAACGCCGCCCCCAGCACCACGTTGGCGGTCTTGCGCCCCACGCCCGGAAGGGCCACCAGTTCATCGAGGGTCTCCGGCATCCGGCCGTTGTATTTATCCAACAGCGACTGGGCGCATTTTTTGATGTTTTTGGCCTTGTTTCGGAAATACCCGGTGGGGCGGATCAGGGCTTCCAGGGTTTCCTGGGGGACGTTGACGAAATCTTTGGGGGTGTTGAGTTTTTGAAACAGCGTCCGGGTGACCGTGTTGACCTGTTTGTCGGTACATTGGGCTGATAACATCGTGGCCACGAGGAGCTCGAAGGGGGTGTGGAAATGCAGCTGCGTCTTGACATCCGGATAGGTGGTTCTTAGGCTTTTAAAGATCTTTTCGGCGCGCAATCGGAGTGGGTTCATATTCGGCTTTCATTATTGATGGCTTCGTAAAAAGTCCCCCTGCGGCGTTGCGCAGCATTCTTCGCCTG
>CAZQUR010000038.1:20829-26736 GCA_964596535.1 uncultured Desulfobacteraceae bacterium | reverse complement strand
TGCTCGACACCCCCGGCCACCAGGATTTTTCCGAGGACACCTACCGGGTGCTCACGGCCGTGGACAGCGCGATGATGGTCATCGACAGCGTCAAGGGCGTGGAGACCCAAACCCGCAAGTTGATGGAGGTCTGCCGGATGCGCAACACGCCGATCCTGACCTTTGTCAACAAGCTCGACCGGGAGGGCATGACGCCGCTCGACATCCTGGAAGATATCGAGGAAACGCTCCAGATCGAATGTGCCCCGCTCACCTGGCCCATCGGCATGGGCAAGCGTTTCAAGGGCACCTACAACCTTCACCGAAAAGAGTTGCTGCTGTTTACTCCCGGCCAGGGACGCCTGACCGATGAGATATGCGCCATTCGCGATCTTTCCGATCCCCTTATCGACGAACTGTTGGGGAGCCAGGCCGACGAGCTGCGCGAGGACGTCACTTTGCTCGAAGGCGCGGCCGACCCTTTCGACCTGCAGGATTTTTTAAAAGGCACCCAGACGCCGGTCTTTTTCGGCAGCGCCCTTAACAACTTCGGCGTGCGCGAATTACTCGACACCTTTGTGGAAATCGCCCCGCCGCCGTCGGCCCGATCAGCTGCCACCCGAATGGTATTGCCCGAGGAGGAGGATTTTTCCGGGTTCGTCTTTAAGGTCCAGGCCAACATGGACCCGTCCCACCGGGACAGGATCGCCTTCCTGCGTGTCTGTTCGGGCCGCTTCCGGCGCGGCATGCAGGTCCGCCATCACCGTCTCGGCCGGGATATCCAGATCGCCAATCCGGTCATCTTCATGGCCCAGGACCGCGCCTTTGTGGAAGAGGCCTGGCCCGGCGACATCGTCGGCATCCACAACCACGGCACCATCCGCATCGGCGATACCTTTTCGGAAAAGGAGCCGCTCAATTTCACCGGCATTCCGAATTTCGCCCCGGAACATTTTCGGCGGGTACGACTGAAATCTCCCCTGAAAGCAAAACAACTCCGGAAAGGCGTCCAACAACTGGTTGAGGAGGGTGCGATACAGCTGTTTCGGCCGCTGAAGGGAAACGCCTTGATCCTGGGAGCCGTGGGTGTGCTGCAATTCGAAGTGACCATGGCGCGGCTCAAAGCCGAATACGGGGTCGATGCCCTCTATGAACCGGTTGACTATTCCACTGCCCGCTGGATTCGCTGTGAGGACAGGAAAAAACTGGCCGCCTTCGAAAAGCACCGACAATCCAACCTGGCACGGGATGCGGAAGGCAACCTGACCTACCTGGCGGAAAGCGAATGGCAACTGAAATACACGGTCGAGGAATGGCCGGAGATTCGTTTTCTCAAAATTCGTGAATGTGGAACCCTCCCGCCCTGAAGGGCGGGACTCCCCGGCAAGGAAAATATCCGGGCATTAAACGTTTAGCAAGAATCCAGGAAGGGCACTGATGCCGAATAGAACGCAACCGGACGGATCGGCGTGTTCCATCCCATGCAATCTTTGCGGTGGGGTATCCGTGGACGTCCTTTCTTTGAAAGATCGGAAAGGCGCGTACCTTAGAACCGTGATCTGCAAACAATGCGGCCTGATCTGGAGCGATCCGCGGCCGGAGGATGAAGAGGTCAAAGCTTTTTATTCCAAGGGCTACCGTAAGGAGTACAAGGGAATCACGATTCCCAAGAAGAAACATGTCCACCGAGACGCCGCAGAAGCGGTCAGACGCTACCGGTTTTTCAGGGATCTGGTCGAAAAAAAAGACCGTTTCATGGACATCGGTGCCGGTACCGGGGTGTTCGTCTATTGCCTGCGAAAGCTTGGCTACGATGCGCAAGGCATCGACCCGGATGAAGACCATTCGCGATACGCCCGGGAGATCCTCGGTGCACCCGTTACATCAGGATTTGCAGCAGACATCAAAGAGAAGGAAGCCTACGACATGGTCACCCTGCACCATGTCCTGGAACATATGACCGACCCGTTGGCGGAGCTGAAGCGTATCCGGTCGATGCTCAAGCCGAAGGGCAAACTCGTGGTCGAGGTGCCCAACGCGGAAGACATCTCTCAAGATCCCAAAAACCGATACCACAAGGCGCATGTTTATACGTTCAACCCGGAAACGCTGATCGCCCTGGGTGAAAAAGCCGGGTTCGCCGCAACAAGAAAAAAAGTCGCCCCGCTGAATGGAAACATTACGGTGGTTTTTCAGAAAAAAACCGACATGGTTTGCCGCCCGGTGAAATTTACGGAAAACCACTTGAAAATCATGCGCACGCTCAACAGACATACCCGTTTCAAGCATTATACGAGCCGCGTGCCGTATACGAAATTCATCAAAAATGTAGTGGATGCGGTGAAAGAACAGATGGCGGTCCGCACTTTTTCAAATCATAAGGATATGATAAACGGGGTTATTGACGGAGAACTCGGTGCAAAAACGTAAAAAGGCGTCGTCATGAACCAAAAGAAATTTGACCCCAAAAAGCTGGAAAAATTAAACGACCCCCAAAGACGCATCGATATTCCTCCCGAATCGGTTTGGGATAAATTGGAAATCGAAAAAGCGGACGTATTGGTTGAAATCGGTGCGGGAACCGCGTTTTTCAGTATCGCTTTTTTCGAGCACGTGAAACCGTCGATCCTTTATGCGTGTGATCTGTCGGAAGTCATGATCCAATGGGTTAAAGAACATGTTTCTCCAAAGTATCCCGAAATCATCCCGGTGAAAACCGAAGAAGACTCCATTCCTCTCGACAACGGTATCGCGGACGTGGTTTATACGATCAATCTGCATCATGAACTGGAGAATCCGCCCAAAATACTCGAAGAATCCCGGCGACTTTTAAAACCCGGAGGGACCGTTTTTATTGTGGATTGGAAGAAAAAAGAGATGCCCGAAGGGCCGCCTGTCCATATTCGGTGTTTGCCCGAAGACGTAATGTCGCAAATGCGGGGTGCTGGATTTGAAAATATCGCGATCTTTGATCAATTCCAAAAGCATTTTTTAGTATGCGGAAGAAAGCGCCTCTAAAATACACCACATCCATATTCGTATCCAAGGAGGAAAAAATGACAATCAATCCCGATTTCCTTTCTCCCTGCGGCCTTTATTGCGGTGTCTGTGCCATCTACATTGCCACCCGGGACAATAACACCAAACTGAAAGAGGGGCTGCTCAATCTTTACAAGGGAGGCACTCCCGGCAAAGGCACCCTCCCCAGCAGCGAATCGTTGACCGTCGACGATATCCGGTGCCGGGGCTGCCTGTCGGAGGAGCGGTTTATGCATTGCCGACAGTGTGAGATCCGGAACTGCACACGGGAAAAAGGATACGAAGGGTGCCATCAATGTGACGAATTTCCCTGTGCATACATCGAGCATTTTCCCATGGCCGTCGGGAAAAAGGTGATTCTCCGGGCGGTTCCCTACCGGCGGGAGTTCGGCACGGAAAAATGGGTTTTAGACGAAGAGGCCCGCTATATCTGCCCCGAATGCGGCAATAAAGTTTTTCGCGGCGCGATGAAGTGCAACAAGTGCAAGGCGTCGTTGGACCTGGACTGATGGATCCAGCCGGGCAAGAATGAGAAAGAAACCATCGATTTTGTCGAAACAGACATCATGCACTCCATTTCCGGTATTTGATTGCCTGCCGCGATTTTAAGATGCCGCACGTTGGGGCATGATCCGGTGTTGTTCGCGCCTTGTTTTGTCTTTCCTTTTGAAGGCATGTGGGTGGATCCGCCATGTTGAAGCCGAATATGCCGTCCATAAATGACCCGGAAGGAAAATGGGTGCCCGGCGGGCTTCCGCCCGTCATCGATGCCCATGTCCATATCTTCCCCGGAAACATTTTTTCCGCCATCCGGAAATGGTTTGATGAAAACGCCTGGTCCATCCGATACCGGATATCCACGTTTCAAATATTCGAGTTCCTCTTTTCCCGGGGCATCAATCACGTGGTGGCACTCCAGTATGCGCATAAGCCCGGGATTTCAAGGCACCTGAATGCCTACATGGCCGAGAAATGCCGAACCTTTGGAAGCCGGGTGACGGGCATGGCCACCGTGTTCCCCGGCGAAGTTGATGCGGATAACATTTTGCAGGAAGCCTTCGATTCCGGCCTGAAAGGATTGAAACTCCACGCGCACGTACAATGTTTCGATATGAATGCCGACTCCGTGTACCGCTTGTTCGAATGCTGCCGGAACAACGGGAAGCCGGTGATCATGCACGTGGGAAGGCAGCCCAAAAGCTCGGCGTACGGCTGCGATCCGTTCACGCTTTGCCGGGCGGACAAACTGGAACGGGTTTTAAAGAATTTTCCGGATTTAAAAATCTGTGTTCCGCACCTGGGATTCGACGAGATGGCGGCGTACCGGAAGCTGGTGGAAACCTACGACAACCTCTGGCTGGATACCACCATGGTTCTCACCGGGTACTTTCCGATCCAGGACAAAATCCCGCTTGGCCGATATCGATCGGACAGGATCATGTACGGATCGGATTTTCCAAACATCCCGTATGCGTGGGATCGAGAGCTCAAGGTGTTGAAAAGCATCGATATCTCCCATGAAGTCCTCGAAAAGATAGGTCACAAAAATGCTGTGGATTTTTTCGATTTAAATCAAGACCCGTCCGGTAGAGGGTAGGGTGCCGAGAAAAAGTCGGAAAAAAGGAGAAGCAAGATGAGATTGGACCGCCTGTTCATACGAAGGACCTCCCTTTTGGTTGTACTTTTTTTTGCATGCACCGTGGTATCCTGCGGAACCATACTTTATCCCGAGCGCCGGGGACAGCCGGCCGGAAGAATCGATGTGGGTGTTGCGGTCCTGGACGGCCTCGGGCTGCTGATCTTTTTCATTCCCGGGATCATTGCATTCGCGGTGGATTTTGCCACCGGCGCCATTTACCTTCCTCCCGGATCTTCACGAGTGGTGCTCCATCCCCCGGATTTTCGGGATGCAAAGGTTGTTCGGGCCCAAGCGGAAGCGCTGACCCGTCATGGAATCGAGGCGGTGGTGGAAAAAGAGATCGGGCAAAAAATTGATTTGCTCTCTCCGGAAACCAGAGTGGCGCGCGTTCTGCCCGGAAAGAAACCGGCGTGGAGCGGCATTGCGGAAGTGTTGACGCCTGATCAACTGGCTGCTTTCACTGAAGCGGTTTCCGAAAACCCCGCATTTTAATGTACAGGCATGATTGTAGGGCGGGGTTTTATACCCCGCCAGGGAAGCGACGGTCACCCCTCGGCGGCATGTAAAATGCCGCCCTACGAAGAACGTTAAGATGTTGTAGGGCGGGGTTTAATACCCCGCCGGAGACCGACGGTCATTTCGCGGCGGCATGTAAAATGCCGCCCTACGAAGAACGTTAAGGAAATCGACGATCACCCGCGGTGGCATGTAACATGCCGCCCGACAAAGCAATTGTTATGGAAACACAATACCCACGTCGAAAACATCCCCGTTTGAAAAACAAAACCCTTTATTCCAACCCTGGAACCGTTGCCCATATCATCATCCGAACGCACCATAAGATCCCATATTTCAACGATGCCGAATTGGTCCGCGCCTTTTGCACGCTGTTGGTCGAAACCGCAAAACAGAATCAAAACCCCATTTATGCCTATTGCATCATGCCGGACCATATTCATCTTCTCACGTCACCCTCTAAAGCAATGGATCTCATTACTCTCGTTAAGCGAATCAAAGGGGCGTTTACCGGGGACTGCCGTCGAAAAGGAAAAGAGATTCGATTTCAAAAAAGCTTTTATGATCACATTCTCCGAAGAGAGGAAGACGTTCTTGAAGTGGCGAAGTATATAATTGCGAATCCTGTACGTGCCGGGATCTCCAGGCGATTGGGGGAACGTTCGCGTGCCGGATCCTTGGAATTCAAATTGTAGGGCGGGGTTTTATACCCCGCCGGGAAGCGACGGTCATTT
>CAZQUR010000038.1:0-20729 GCA_964596535.1 uncultured Desulfobacteraceae bacterium | reverse complement strand
CGGCGGCATGTAAAATGCCGCCCTACGAAGAATGATAAGATGTAATATTCCTGGGGATTTAAATGTCGATTTCGACGGGGAGGCGATTGAGGACTTCGGCACCGTCTTTTCTGACGACCACCATGTTTTCAAGGCGGATACCCCCCCATTCGGGGATGTAGATCCCGGGTTCCACCGTGAAGACCATGCCGGGGGCGATCAGGGTTTCCTTGGCGGACGGGCCCATCCGCGGGGCTTCATGGATGGCCAGTCCCACGCCGTGTCCGAGACCGTGCCCGAAGCGCCCCTTGAATCCTCTCCGGCGGATGAGCGAACGGGCGGCACGATCCACCTTTCGTGCGCTCGCATCGGGATGAATCGCCTCGACGGCTTTTTGTTGGGCGTCGCAAACCGCCCGAAAGATCTTCTTGAAAAGGGGATCCGGTTTTCCGATGCAAAAGCTCCTGGAGATGTCGGAGCAGTAGCCGTCCAGCCGGGCGCCCCAATCAAAGAGGAGGGGTTCCCCGGCCTTGAGGCGCCGTTCCCCCGGGATGGCGTGGGGCAGGGCGCTGTTTTCCCCGAAGGCGGCGATGACGGGAAAGGAAACCCCTTCGGCCCCGGATTCCCGCATTTCCTTTTCCAGGGCCCACGCCGCTTCTTTTTCGCTGATCCCCGGTTTGAGAAGCGGCAGGATACGCTCAAAGGCCTTCTCCGCAAGGTGCAGCGCTTTCCGGATCGCGGCGGTCTCCGCCGCGCTCTTGACCATTCGGCTTTGCTCCACCAGGCCCGCCGTCGCAACCGGTTCCACCTTCATTTTTGCCTTCTTTAGGTGATCTTCGATCCGCCGGCGTTCCATGACGGACAGTCGGATGCTTTCGAACCCGAGCCGTTCGGTCCCCAGCGACTTCAGGATTTCGGGAAGCGCCTTGGCCAACCCTTCCCGGTGGCGGAAAACCTCAAAAAGGGGGGCTTCGGACCGGGCCTGGGTATCGTAGCGGAAATCGGTGGCCAGGACCTGTTGCTCTCCGGTGATGAACAGGGCGCCGGCGGACTCGTCGAACTGGGTATCCTCGCCGGTAAAACCGCTGAGGTAGCGCCGGTTTTCCTGGACGAGAACCATGAAAGTGTCGATATGCTTCTTTTTCATGGCCTTTCTAAGGCGCCGGATCCGGGATCGGTGAAAAGTGCGGGCAGGTGTCATTTCAACTCCGTTCAGAAAAATTTTCCTGCGGCCTTAAAGCCGTTTTCGATACTCGAGAAAACGCGGGGCCACCGTTGCCAGGGAGGCCGCATCCGGATATTCTTGAATCTTTTCACGGCATCTTTGGATCCTCTCGGAAAGGGGCGGATGGGTGGAAAACCAGGATCCTTTTTTGACGGCATCGGCTTCGTTCCGGCGGAGCATTTCCAGCACCTTGATGAAGCCCAAGGGTTGGTATCCGGTGCGGTAGGCGATCTCCATCCCGTATCGATCGGCCTCATACTCCATGGTCTGATCGAGTCCTTTATCGAAGAGTACCGTCTGGAGATCGTTGATCATGTTCCGGTATTGCTCTTTTTTCTCCACTTTGGCCGTGGCCACGGTGATTTTTCCGATGCCCTCGAAAAACTTGGCCCTGCGGATGGATTGCAGGGCGTGCTTGAGGTTCACGTGGGCCACCTCGTGGGCCAGGATCCCGGCCAACTGGGATTCGTCTTCAAGGTGTTTCAGCAGCGTGGCGGTGATGAAAATGATTCCGCCGGGACAGGAAACGGCGTTGAAAACGTCGCTTTTCAAAACGACGAAGTAGTAGTTTCTTCCCGGCGGCTTGAAGTTGCGGGCCACAGCCTGCCCCACCAGATTCACGTAGTCTTGCAGCGCGTCGTCTTTTACGGGAAGCCCGTAACGCTTGAATCCTTCCAGGGCCACGCTCTTTCCGATGACCATTTCGGATTCGTAGTCGAGTTCCATGCTGCTGCCGATGATATCACCCGCCCCCTGCAGGATTTGAAGGACCTTTTCCAGATCGCTGGGGCCTTCCTTTCCCGTGGAGTCCTTCCGGGGTTCGAGAAGCTTCAAAAAATCGACGGCCAGGGCCGGTTGGGCAACGGCGATGGACCCCAGTGCCAGCCATTTGATCAGGCGGCGTCGTTTTCCGAAAAACGATGGCGGCCCTTTTTTTGAAATGATGAAGTTATCCATAAAAAGGCGTTCCTCTTACGGGGCGTATTCCCCGATCTTTCCGGCCTGAAGGAATTGGTTCACACGCGCGTCGGGAATCCGCCGGGAAAGGACGGATTCCAGGGCCGCCGCGTAATCCTGTTCCGGCCCGGAGGCTTTTTTCTTCTTGTCTTCCACGGAGAGCATCCGCATGCTTCGGGACGTGTCGGCTTCTCCGGATCCGATACGGCTTCCGGTGAGTCCGGTCAAGAGTTTGCCCACCGAATCGCCGTCACCGTTTTCACCGGCGGCCCGGGGAGGTTCCGAAGAGACTTTCCCCCGGTAGATCCATCCTTTTTTCCCGTCTTCGGTCGTCACCCGGTACCAGCGGTCTTCTTCGCCTTCTACGGCGAGGGCATCCCCGACTTTCAGGACGGCCAGGGTTTCCGAAGACGCGGTCTTATCGGCCTTAAGCTTGGCGTCGAAAGAAGAAACCCACATTTGTTGCAAAGAAAATCCGACGGCAACGCCGATGATTATCGCTGAAAGAAAAACGATTGCCGCAATCCGTTTCAAGCGCATTTCTTTTCCTTTAATCTTATTTGATGGAATCGCAAAAAAGTTATTTTTCCCTTGAAAACAAAATCTAATTTCACCCTCACCCCAACCCTCTCCCTCAAGGAAGAGTTTACGCGTTCATCCTATTGGTAATCTCCGACAAGCGTGAACGCGCCCCAGTATCCCGGATGCGGGAACCGGTTTTTCACGTGCAGGGCGGCGCTTCGAAGGCTTTCCGCCTTGTTCTTCTCCACGTAACGGCGGTAGAAGGACTTGATCAGCATGGCCGTGGAAATATCGCTGACCCGCCAAAGACTCGAGATGACGGCATGGGTTCCGGCGTAAAGGAACGCACGATTGAGCCCGATCACGTCATCGCCCGTCGTAATCTTCCCGAGCCCGGTCTGACAGGCGCTCAGGACCACAAGATCCGCCGAGAGCTTCAGCCCGAAAATCTCGGCGGCCTCCAGGTTTCCGTCCGTGGCGCCTTCCTTTGCGAGCCTGAGTGCGGAGAGCAGCGGATTGACGGGGTCGAACTCGCCGTGAGAGGCCAGGTGAATTATTCCAAAGCGTTCGATATTGTCAACCACCCATTTTTCCGTGGCCCGTTCCTTGGTCAGGATGGTGATTTCGGGAAAATTCCATTGAATGGAATTGACCTCGTATTCCGAAAACGGCAGATCCAGGGCGGGGTTTCCCAAATCCGGGTTTCCGATGGCCAGGACATCCGGGTTCTTTTCCGCGACGCGCTTTTCCACCGTATATTTTAAAACCGATGCCGAGGGAAGATAAAACAAGGGGAAGCGGTCGATAACAAAATCGGTTCCGTCGAACAAGGCGGCAAAGGAAAGATAATGCAAATGCCCGTGGGGGATCACGCCCAGTTGTTTAATGCCGTTAAGACCTGAAAGTACGGGCGCCAGCAGGGTATCGAAAAGGTGTTTGGACGGCGCTTCAAAAGGCTCCAGGTTTTGGATGCGCCGGCGGAATTCCAGGATCGCTTCTCCCAGGTCTTTTCGATTCGCTTGAATGCGGTAGAGACGGATGTCATCCGGGAGGATCCGCCAGCAGAACAGTTCGTCTTCCAAAAGATAATACGAAAGCAAGGCGGTACCCGGTTCGATGAGGGCCTGCAGGTCCGGTGCCCGGACCGGCTCAACGGCCACCAGGGAGGACAGCGCAGGGTTTGCGGCCTGGATTTCCAGCATGACCGTTTCAAGGGCCGATGTCGCTTTTTTCAGCAGGGTCTCGTGTCTTTCCCGCTCTTTTTCATCCGTCTCCTGGGCGGCCTGCTGCTTGAGGGATTCGATGCGTTCCTTGAGGCCGTGATACCGGTCATAGAGCCGGCGGTCGACGGCGGGGTCCAGGGAAAGGGACTGGCTTCCCAGAAGATCGATGAAATTCCGGCTCCGGGACCGTTCGGCGGTTTCGAACGCCTCCACCGGATTTCCGGAATCGGCCAGAAGCCGGCAAAGCGTTTCATAGACCATCATTTTATTGGACAAAAAGCCGTCCTTGAGCCGGATGATCCGGATGTTGGAGCGGATCGATTCGATGATGTCCATCGCGTCCTTTAAAAGCCGGATGGCGTCATCCGGTTGCGTGGTCTCCTTCACACGTGCCAGACCATAGAGGGCCCGCCATTCGACTTCCCGGACGGCAAGGCGCCGGGACAGGGCCAGCGCTTCTTCGTATAGACGGCCGGCTTCGGACAACTCCCGGACCGTAAACCGGGCATCGGCCAGATCCAGGAGCGCCTTTGCTTCGTGGATCCGGTTCCCGATGGCCCGGGCTTCCTGCAGGGCCCTGTTCAGAAGGGGGAGGGCGTCTTGAATCCGGCCCATTTTCAGGCGGGTCACGCCGATGTGCCGATAATCATAGGCCAGCGCCCAGCGTGATTTGAGACGCGTGTCGATGGCCAGTGCATTTTCAAAGGCGTCCAGGGCTTCCTGAAACCGTCCGGTTTCCCGAAGGATCATGCCGATGTTGTTCCAGGTGGTGGCGACTTCGTCCCGGCGGTGAGGAAGCTTTTTCGCCGATTCAAGGGCCCGGCGAAGATCGTTCAGCGCCTTTTCATTGTCGCCCAGGGCCCACCATAGCAGACCGGAGGTGTTCAGGGTGACGACCTGCATGAGGGGGAGATCCTTTTCCACGGCCAGGTTCCAGGCCTCTTGCTTGAGGCGGAAGGCCGCTTCATAGCGGGCCCGGTACCAGGCATTGTTGGCCTGTTCGATGATAATTTTGGTGCGCAGGGCATCTTCCTCCGGAAGCGGTGATACCAGTGTCATGGATTCTTCGTAATAAGTTTCCGCCTCGGACAGGTTTCCCAGAAGCCGATAGCATCGGCCGATATCCAGGAGGGCCTGGGCGGTCCTTGCCCGGGATTCCGGGGTTTGTTTTCCTTGGCGATACAGTTCGGCAGCTTTTCGATAGTTCGTGATGGCCGTCGCATATTGGCTCAGGCGCAGATCGTATATCCTCCCGATGCTTCGGAACCGGTCCCCCAGGCGCCACCGGGGATCCGAATCCTTTGCCAGTGAAACCGAGGATTCGAAATAGGTCAGGGCCCGTTCATACTCCGTGGACTGTTCGGCCACCCAGGCCATTTCCGAAAGGGTTTCCGCCTGTTCGGGGGATAACTCCAGGGCCTGATAAATTTCAAGGGCTGCCGCCATGGTTTCTGCCGCCGCGGGGAACATCTCCAGGTGGGCCTGGATCAGCCCGAGCCGCAGGAGGGCGTCGGCATGGTCCGGGGAATCGGACCGGCGGGTTTCCAGGAAGTCGACCAGATGCCGGGCGAATTCCAGCGCGGCCCGGCGATCTCCGGATAGAAAGGCGCTTTCCCGGGCAAACGCGTAAAGGGCCGGGAGATAGTCGTGGAAGGCATCGGATTCGGCGGCGATTTCGAGGGCGTTTTCAAACAGAATCCGGGCATCGCCGAAGGCTTTCCGGTCAAAGGCCTGTTTTGCGCGTTTCACGTGGGATTCGAAATGGGTCCGGGCAAAGATCCGGGATTCCTCCGGCGTCATGCCGGGAAAGCCGATCAGGATCCGCTTTCCGGCGCTGCGGGTTTTCGATTCCGCCAGGTTCAGGGCCTGACGTGCCGTGTGCGTTTCAAAGGCGTCCAGGAACGCCCCGGGGAAAGGGTCATCGGGAGCCGGGCGGAACGGAAGGATCAGGGTGGGGCAGCCGTAAATGGAAAAGAGGTGTCCGATCCAGTAGGCGTCTTCCATTGCCGTTTCGGTCAAGACCGCACAGGAGGCATGATCGAGGCGGTTCAACAGCGGCAGAAGGGAAAGGCGCCGACCCTTTTCCAGTTCGACGGCCGCAAAGGGAAAGGAAAAGGCCCCGGGCCGCGTGGGGACGTGACGGGCCAGCAACACCGGGGTGTCCACCACCAGGACGTGGAACCCGGGATATGTTTTTTCGTCAAGGGCTTCCAAAGGGTCCGCGGAAGACAAGGAAGAGATGCGAAGGACGCGCCGTTTGAACAATTTCTTATGGTGCATGGAGCGCATGAAATGGGCCGCATTGAAGACGAAGTTGGCATCCGGGAAAACATCCGAACCGGACGCGGAAATGTCTTCCGGATAATCCACGGCCAGATAATCCACGGCCGTCTCCGAAGAAGAAAGGTCCCCGAGGGCGGTCTCCAAGGAGTCATGATGGCGGCCCGAAATCCGGTCCGGGGTCAGGGTGAACGTGATGACCGGACCGGGTGCGCCGGCGGTTTTGTAGATGCGCACGAACCGGTTTTTTTCGGGGAGGGTTTCCATGACATCGACGGCTTCATAGACGCCGGGTCCGAACAAGGCGAAAATATCGAAAGGGGTGTTTGAAAGCCGTCGATTCTCCAGGCGTTTGAGAAGGGTCGTATACCGGTCCATCGTTTCCCGGTATCGACGCCGCAAGGCGGTGTCTTCCGGGTTCCGGACCGCCTCATCGGCCGTGGATTCGGCCAGGGCCGCAAGCCCCAGGAGCCGGAGGGCGGACATGCGGGCGGCATCATCGGAAATCAACCGGATGACGTCCGGAAGGTTTCGGTCGTCTTTACCCGAGCGGTCCGCCAGGCGCTTCTTTTCAAGGGCCAGATCCGATTCCAGTTCCTGTTTTAAGAAAGACTCGGCTCCGGCGAGGCGTTCGGTCAATCGGTCGATCCGGTCCAGGTGGGAAAGGATCTGAATGAAAAGCGCTTTTTCAGGCCCGGACAGGCGGATCATCAACGGGGCCAGACGATGGAACCGCTCCATTTCGGCGATCTTTTCCAGGAAATTAAACGCCGTTTCCGCCCCCTTATTTTCGAAGAGACCCGTTACGGTGTTGAAAAATCCGTCCAGTATTTCGCCCCGGTGGCACCCGGCCTGCAATACGGAGGTCGATTCCAGGACCCGAAGGGCCGCTTCAGAGCGTCCAAGGGCCAGCAGGGCCCGCCACGCCATATGGGGCAGCAAATGGCGTTCGGAGAGCGCCAGCGCCTTTTGAAAATGGGTCCGCACCGTTTCCGGATCCATCTCCGATGCACGGCCGGCCCGTCCCATGTTCAGGTACAGCGCGGCCAGAAGGGCGGCGGTTTTTCTTTCCCGAACGGGGGCGTCCGGTGTTTCCAGGAGTTGAATCCCTTGCAGAAAATGGGTGTGGGCCTGATGCATCCTCCGGGATTGTAAAACGACTTCCGGTAGATCTTCTCCGGAACGCCCCGGCGTCGAGGGGAAGTACACCCCCATGGCGTTGTGGTAGCCGGCCAGCATTTCCGGAGGCACCGGGGCGGAATTCCGGGATAAAAGCGCCAGGATCCGGCGGTTCAGCGTTTCCAGGATGCCCAGCCGCTGGGCCTGTTCCGGGCCTTCCAGGGGCATCCGGTTCATGGCTTTCCCCAGGTTCATGAGGTTCATCATCGCCCCCACGGGAATATCGGCGGCGACGGCCAGTTCCGCGGAACGTTGAAAATGGTCCCAGGCCTTGGACCAGTCGCCCCGGGCGGCGGCCAGGTGCCCGGACCGGTGGTAGAGGAGGGCGACGCCGTAAGCATCCGCGTCCGAGACGGATTTTTCCCCGGCGTAAAAGCGCAGCTGGCGGTCCACGGCCTTTGCAGACGTTTCGATTTCTCCCAATTCCACGGTGATCCGGCTGATGAACGCTTCGGCCAGCCGTTTTTCCTGAAGTGCGGAAAACCCCTTTCCGCTTCGGGTGGCGCCGGGCGCATCCAAGGCCGCCCGGACATCAATGCGGATCAGGGCGTCCGTCGATTCGGCCGTGGGATCCGGGACCCCGTACTGATCCACCAGCGTGATGACCCGGGTGAATTCCTCCAATGCCTGCCGGAGCATTTCCCGCCGGGACGCACCGGACCGGCTTTCGGCGGCCAGGTAGCGATTGAAGGCCACGGATCGCAGGTTCCGGGCCAGATTTTTGAAGTTTTCGAGTCCTTGGTTCAGTGAATAGGCCTGTTCAAAGGCATTGACGGCCTCCGGATACTGTCCGGCGTCCTGGCGGGCAAGCCCCAATCGATCCAGCATCTCGGTTTTCAACTGGACGAGCTGTTCGGGAAGGCGGATGGCTTCCCGGGCCTTTGAAAGCATGGGCGAAAGGGTGTTTTCCATCGTTTTCAATTCGTTTTTCGGGTGGATGCCGGCTTTGACACCCGCCTCGGCCAGGGAAAGGGCGTCACGGTTCAGCCGTTTTTGGGCGTGGATGACCTGTTGGATCATTTCCCGGTATGCTTCCCAGGCAGGACCGGGAGGGGGTTCCCGCCGGATCCGGGGATCAGCCAGGGCGCGGGTGGCATCCACCTGGGTCTCGGCAAGCGCCGCGGCCCTTTTTTCCATGGACTGCACCAGAAGGGCGGGGGCGACGATGCGGTCCATGATGTACCGGTGGTTTCGGTTCAGGTAAGCGGAGGGGTCCTGGGCGTCGATTCCGGAGTCGATGCGGCGGATGGCTTCGTTGAAGGCCCCGAGGGTTTCTTCCACCTCCCGGACCTGGAAAGCGGCGGTGCCGAAGCGCTTGTAGAACAAGAGCGCGGCCTTGATATTTGTAAACGGTTTTTCGACGGCCAGGCGTTTTTCATAGTAATGAAACGCCTTGGCGTATTGTCCCAAAAGGTAATGGACGTTTCCCAGGTTGAGTCCGAGTTCCGCCAGGCTTTTGGGATCGGTTTCCGGGTCGGTCAGAAAATAGGCTTTCTGGTAGGCTTCCAGTGCGGCTTCCAGGCCGTTCTTTTCGCCGTGGACCGTTTCGAGCACTTCCATGACGTATCCCAGGGTGCGATGGAAATGGCTGACCCGGCCGTTTAGAAGGATGGCCCGCTCGAGGAACGTCCGGGCTTCCATGAGGCTTTTTTTGTCCTCCCGATACGTGAGGGAAAGGCCCAGGGCATACACGGCCACGGGATCCGAGGGATGATCCGCCGCCTGTTTTCTGTAGGCGGTCAAAACCCGATCCAGGTCCGATTGGGCGGCGGCGCACTTGATGTAACCGCGATGGGCCTCCACCACGCGGTCATCGAAGTCAAGGATCTCTTTGAAGAGGCTGCGGGCCGCATCGATTTCCCCCAGTTCGAAATAATATTCCGCACCCTCGACGGATTTGTGAATAAACCCTTGTTTGGCCAGGTTTCGGATGCGGTCTTCTTCTTTTCTTAAATGAATTTCGTTTTCATACAACGCCAGGGCATCTCGAAAGCGCTGTTCCTGGTAGAGGATCTCGGCCAACGCGAATCGTGCGGCCGCGGTTTGGGTGGCGACCACCGGAAATTGATCGATGACCTGACGATAGGCGGCCTTGGCCCTGGACCATTCATCGGCGGCGTAGTAGATGTCGCCCACCCGGTTCAGGGCGCCTATGGCCAGCTTCGGCGTTTCGGCGCGGTATTGATCGGAAAGACTTCTCAACAGTTGAATACGCGCTTCCATCCCCCCGGCCCCTTTTTGGGTCAGAATCACATCCAGCATGGCTTCCAGTGCGGCGTCGGCCCACACCGGAACATCGGGATAGCGCTGGAGCACGGCAAGATAAACCGGGTACACGGCATCCAGGTTTCCAATTTTTTGGAAGATATTTCCTTTGCGCACCATGGCTTCCGCAATCCGCTCGGGGCGGGCGTTCGGATCCGTGATCACGTCGTCCAGGAGTCGGATGGCCTGGAGGAGACCGGACCCGCTGTCTTTGATGCGGACTAAAAGCCGGGCGGTGTGAATCCGGACCCGATGACGGATATCCGGCTCCCGGCCTTGGGCCAGGGCGTTGAGCCGCGCATGGGCATCTTCGACGATCCGGCGGCGGATTTCGGGGCGGTTGGTTTTTCCGAGCGCTTCATTTGTTTCCAAAAGGCACTGTTGAATCCGGGCCAGCAGGGCTTCCGGGTCGTGATCCCCGTAGCGGGCAATGAGCATTTCAAAGGCCCGGCGGGCGGGATGCGGGAATCCCTCCTCCACGTAGATCTCTCCCATGGCATACAGGCTCGGCGCCGCGGCTTCGGGAAGGTGGGCATAGCGTTCCAGGACTTTGTGGTAGGCCAGAACCGTCAGGTGGGGATCCCGGGGAAGCCTTTTTTCGAGTCGGCGCGCCAACGCCAGCTGATCCCGGAAGGTGGCCAGGTGGGGGATCTGGCCTTCTGAAGGAATGCGCCCGCAGTTGGAAACCCCGTTGGCATCGGAAAGAAAGAAGAGCCCCTTTTCCGAGGGAACCGGCCGGGTGGCGGAAACGCCGGCCGAGGTCAGCGGATACGGGCCTTTGCCGTCCGCAAAGACGCGATACAACACGGCGTTGTCCCGCTCATCCACGATCCCGTCCTTGTTGGTATCCCATGGGCGGCTCGAAAAGAGGATGGATTCCCCCTCCAGGGACCACCGGGGAAAGAAAGCCGGAAAGGATTCCCGGGTCGCCTGCCGGAGCGTTCCTGTTTTCAGATTCAAAACATGGATGTGGGAGACACCCGAATCCCGGTTGCTGATAAAGGCGATCTCCAATCCATCCGGGGAAACGGATGGAAAGGCGGCGTCGCCCTGGGTGGGAAGAATTTCGGGTTCTTGTTTTTCTTTTTCACCGCGCAGAAAAGGTCCGATGTTCACCGCCGCCAATTCATGAACCCGCAATTCGGGTTGCTTCCGGTGAAAGTAGAGGGTGTCCCCCGGACCGAAGCAGGGGGCGCCGTCCTCGGTTTCCTTCCCTGTGATCCGGATGGCCGCCGGTGTTTTTTGTCTCAGGTCGATGACGTAGATATCCCCTTTGGCGTCATGTCGGGTGCTGACGAAAGCCAGAAACCGGCCGTCCTCGGAAAAGGCCGGGTCGGATTCCAGGGCCGGGTCGTCGGTGAGCCGGCGTATGGAAAAAAAGGCGGCCGGATCCAGGCTCCGCAGCCACAAATCGGAAAATCGCTTCCTATTGGATACAAAAGCCAGCTGCATTCCGTTCCGGGAAACGGAAAAAGACAACACCGGGTCCGCTTCCGCGGTGATCGGGACGGGAAGGTGCACGGAAAAAGATTCCGCTTCCAAGGCGAAGGCACCGGCCGTCCATACAAAGAGACAGGCTGCCGCAAAGGCACTGATCAGGGATTTACGAAAGGTGTCTTCGGGGCTCATGATCGAATTCTCCAGGTTCCGTCCTCGTTTTGCACCTTTTCTCCGGGGAGGGCGTTTTCGGCGTTGAGTTTCCCGAAGATTGACCGGACGCTGAGCCAATCGGCGTCCGTGAGATTGTCGTTGAGCTCGATCACGCGGCGCATGAGTCTTTCCCGGGCATTGTTGATCTCGGAGACCACGAATTCGAATTCTTCTTTTTTGTATCGTTCCGTAAAGTCTTTCAAGTCTTCGGGCACGTCCTTTTTTTCCATGGGAAACGGTGTCAGCAGCCCCTGGTTGTTTTCTCCCACCCATCCCAGCCGTTTAAAGGCGGCGAGATCGTCCGCATGAAACGCCAGCACCTGCAACGCGGTAACGGCTTCCTGCTGCTCCCGGCTCTTGGGAGGCGGGGTTTGAAAGGCTCCGGAGGCGTCCACCGCACGAACCGAGGCCAGCAGCAGCATTTCATCGTCCAGGGCGTTGTATGTCCCCAAAATTTGGTTTTCCAGGGCCGTTCGTTCACTCAACACTTCCACGTTGACTTGGGCCAGTGTACATCCCAAGAAGAGTACCGCCGGGACAACCCATAAATATTTCAATTTCATGTTCTCCTCTTTACGCGCTACGGTTTCATCCATTCCAGGAAAAGTTTCGGATCCGATGTCAGGTCAAGGATCCGGTTCAGATCCCCCAGGGCCGTCAAGTACCCTTCATAAGCCTTAAGACCTGAAATCGCCGCCAAATTCAGGCGTTCCAGGTGCGGAATTTTTATGGGAATCCCATTGATTACCACTTCTCCGTCAAGGGAGAGAATCCCGTTTTGCACATGAATATCGATCCACCGGGGCACTCCGCTTTGCAAAAGGCGCCGCTGGGAGACGATGGTCTCGTTGCTTTCATACGGGTCCAGGAGATAGAGCATACGGCCGAAGGCGCGGGGTCCGATGTGATTGAACTGGAGGCTCAACTGGAGACTTTCAAGGAGCCGGGGCATGGATAATACCAGGGGAAAGTCGATTTCCAGTTGCCCGCCGATGGCGGCGTCTTCTTCCTTCAGGGCCGTTTCATGTCCCCCGAGGATCTGCTTCAAGTCGATGTCGGAAAAGACCAGCTGGGCTTCGAGCGTCAAACGGTCGTTTTTTCGAAATACTCCCGCCGCGCCCAAAAGCGCCCCGCCGAGAAAATGAATCTCCAGGTGCCGGAGCAGGGGAAGGCCTTCCACGAAAGAAAGGTCCAGCGCACAATGACGAACCGGCAGCACTTGGGGGGAGAGAGTGAACAGCGCGGGACCGAAGGCAATAGACGGCGCCGGACTCAGACGGGCCTGCAGTCGTGCATCCCGGCCGGCGAGAATTCCGGGTCCGGAGACACCCCGTTGCCCTTCGACGCGGTCCCGGATCACCGTCTCGGACAAATGATCCGTCTTCTCTTTTCCAGGAAGATCCTGACGGGAGACCCGGTACTGTTTTTCAAAGGTCAGCGCCGTTTCGAGGTTTTGAATGGAAAAGGTCCCGGTTTTTTCGATATCCAGATCTTTGGTGTCGGCTCTCAGCCGGATGTGCATTCCTTTTTCCGGTGCGGTTTCGAACTCGGCTCCGATCTTAACGCCTCCCTGGAGCGTTGTTTCGGGGGCAGGGACAATTTTTGAATTTTCGGGCAAGGTCCCCGTGATTCGGGCGATACCGGTGATGTGCTGAAGCCATGTCATGGGATCCCATAACGCGGACGACTTGAAGGCGGCGTCGATGCCTTCCACGGAAAACGACGCTTCACCCCTGGCGCCCAAGGGTTGGATGTTCAGCGTCGTTGAAAAAGACGCGGCGGTCAGCCGGTCGTGTTCCCCGGTGACAGCCAGATGAAAAACAACGGAAGACGGGGGACCGGCGGAATCCTGGACAGGCAAGGCAAAAGCCGGGATCGCCTTGACTTGAATCTCCCCGTCAAGGGTACCGGACGCATGTTTACCGTCAAAGACATAGACAAGGGGTTTCGAGGTGGCAATGCTTTCCACTGTCAATGCCGGTTCGGAGGAAAGGGGCCAGAATCCGCCGACACCGGAAAGGTCCAGGGCAAGCCTTGCCGAGTCCATCAGGGGCGATTCCGGATCAAAAAAGGACGCCGCCATTAATGGAGAAGGAACGCCGGACGCCGGAATGCGGCCGGCCAGGCGGCATTCCGCCCGGGCGTTTCCGGAGAGCCGGGGCAAGTCACCGAAAAGATCCGGAAACACGGCGCCCAGGCGCCCCAGGTCCGCTGTCAAGGATGCGTCAGCGGTGAATCCCTGCCGGCCCAGATCCAGTGCATCGGCCTGCAGGGACGCCTCGATCCCTTTATCCGCGAAAAGCTGCAACTGAATTTTCTTCACATCCCCTTGCAGCGGATCGATCGTTTGGATGCGGATGTGCGGCGCCCGGGCTTCCATCAAAAGGTCTGCATGAATATTTCCGATAGCCGCATCGTGCCATTTGAATTCAGGCAAGTGAAACCGAATCCCGCTGACCCCCGCCTGGGCGAAGGTCTCCGTTCCGAGATCCCCCTGGATTGTAAGACCGGACAGGGTGAACTCGGCCGGCTTGAGATCAAAGGCCCGGATTCCGGCGGCCTCAAGGGAGGCGGAAAAGGAAAAGGGGAGAGTAAAACCGAAGGGCGCGCCCTTTTCCTGCCGGAGCGCTTTTGTGGTCAATTGAAATTCAGAAAGGTCCAGGGAATCGATGTGAATCTCATTTTCTTCATAAAGACTCAGATTTGTGATTATCGCCGAGCCCCGGGCAAAAAATTCCGTGGGGACAAGATCCGAAAGAGCGCATCTGACCTGAGAAAACGACACCTCCAGTCGATCCGCCTGTGCAAAAGGAGTTTCCGGATGCAAAAAGATGCCGAACCGCTCGATGGAACCGGACAGGCTGGAAACTTCCACGAAAAAAAGGCCCTGGAGGGGACGGCCGGAAATGTCCATCTTGTTCATCTTGATAACACCGCCGGACGACTCCGGGAACTTTAAAGGAAACGGTTCCGGTAAAAAAGGTGCAGCCGACGACAACAATTCCGAAAAATAAAATACCGACGGCCCCACGGCAAGGCGCATCCGGGGATCGGGGCCGGCAAGGCCGGTGAGACGGCCCTTCCAGTTCACCCGGCTCGAATTTAAAGAAAACGCACCCGATTCGATGGAAAGATCCCCCCCGGAAAAATCCATGGTTCCTTTTTGATTGAAAGTCAGTGTAATCGGCCCCGGAAGCGGTTTTCCGCCGGAAGATCCTTTTATCTCAAGGTCTTTGAGAAGGACGGTCGTGTCAAAGACGGCGCTGGTATCGTCGAGTTGGGTGATCGTCGCTGCGAGTTCGAATCGACCGGCGTTGCGCAAGGGAAGGGACGTTTCCGGCAGGAAAGTACGGACAACGGGTAGAATTGTTTCCAGGTCCACCCGCCATTTGCCGGAGGCTTTTTTTTGAGACAGATTCCCCTCCAGGTCTATCTGAACGCCCGGGGCGGAAACCCTTGCGTCAACGGCGGCCCGGTGAAGCCGCACGGTTTTGGATTCATCGAAAAGGTCTTTAATCCTTAAAAAAGCATTCAACGGCGGCAAGGGCCGATCCCGGGAGCGGACTTGTGCGGCGGCTTTGAATAAAAGCGGTTTCTTGAAAAGGGAGGGAATCTCGATATCCAGGGATGCGTCGTTCAGGCCGGCGGTCTGTTTTTGAACCCGGTCTTCGTACAGGATGTTCAGGTCCCGGAGGCGGAATTTTCCGGCAAAATCCGAGAAGAAAACCAAAAAAGCCCCGTCATTTCCATCCGGGGCGGAGGTCTCGGGCTTGTCCGGGGAGGTCAGATCGGCGATTAACCGCTGGAGGTTGGTCCCCCCGTCCTTTTCCTTGACGATGAAAAGCGTTACGGCGTCAAGGAAGATATGACTCGTAAAACGCCTGTTTTTGAAAAGATCCGGAAAATCTACGGCGGCCTCCAGGGTGCCGATGGAGCCCAAGGGAGTGCCGGAAAACAAGGGATCGTCCATGATCCGGATGGACTCCATCCGCAGGCCTTCTTTCCATCCGAAGGCCATCGATTCGATGGAAACATTCCGTTTCAAAGTTCGGGAGGCGTACGATTCGACGATTTCCCGGAACCAGGGCCGAGACGCCGTGTAGGGAATCAGAAAAATGGCCAGTCCGACTCCGAGGATCAGCACCAGGGCAAGGCCCGATATGACCCAAAGGATCCAGCGCGGTCTTTTTTTGCGGGGGATTACGGCCTTGGGAGTTTTATCGGCTTGCATCCGTTTTTATCCTGGAGGAACATCCTGACTTTCCGGATACCCCATGCGCTTCGCCCGATGCACTGGAATCCGGGGGGCATGGCACTTGAGTAAAATCAACCTGTTACAAGTCTGTCAACTTTTGGTTGCCGCGATTCGATCCGACACGGCGTTTTTTAAATTCACGTCCACCCGAAGCGCCTTGAGACCCTGGACCCCCGGAAGATCCCCGAGTTCCAGGCTTTCCACCGGGCCGGTCAGGTATCCTTCGGATTTCAGGAATTCGATGTGCCGCCGGATTTCCCGACCTTCCTTCTGATGGCTGTAGACCACGGCGACTTTCCCGGGCTGCGTCAGGCGCTCGTCTTTCCCCTTGATTACCGCCTTGTCGAGCCTCGATTTAATGATTTCATGGCGGATATCATAGGCGCCGTCGACGTCGAAACGTTTTTCATCGAATCGGAACCGGATGGATAGGGGGGCGTCCTGGATGAAGATCAGATGGGCGGTTTCCAGGGGAACCTTCAATTCGTCTCTCAGGGATTTGGTGAGCTGGGCGAAACCGGCCGAAAGCTTGAGTTGCCAGAGCCTGAGATTCTTCAGATATAAGGGATTGAATTCTCCTTTTTCCGTGAGGCTTTCCCCCACGTAGATCAGGTAATCGATGCCGTCGGTGCGGTGTCTCTCGAAGTAATGGGAAAAAAGCTGTTGGAGTTCCCCCTCCTCCCGATCCAGATATTCGGCCAGACGGGAGGTCAAAAGGGAGACGCTTTCTTCAAAGTCTCGGCGGAGGTGATGGACGGTCCCGGACTTGGGATCCACGGCGGAACGATACCGCTCGATGGCCCGGAGAACCTTGGGACCGAAATTGCGAATATGCTCGAAAAGGGATTCCACTTCTTCCTTGAGAAACGCCGCGGTGGAAACTTCGTCGCCGCTTTGAAGCCCCGAACGGATGCTTTGGATGCGACCTTCGATCCGGGTAATGAGTTCCTTCAAGACGAAAAGGGGCTTGCTCTCGTGAGCCGTGGTCAAGAGGTCAAGGGCCAGAGTAAGGTGTTCGATCAGGTCTTCCCGGACGGCCCGGTTGCGTTCATCCGCGCTCCCCCGGATGTCGCACGTGCCGAAAAGGGGCAGGACATCCCGGAAAACGATGGGTTCCATCTCCGACGGATTCCTTTGGCGGAGATGGTCCAGGTGGCGCAGGGCGGCCCGGCGAAACCGCCACTCCACGGAAGGATGCACCGCCGTGCATTTTTCCTTGATGACGGACTGGATCTGATTTTCAAGGTCATCCAGGGCCTTGTTGATGGCCATGGAAAAAAGGGGCTGGATCTGGGACATGGACAGCGCATCCAGGGGGGTCAGATCCCGGGCTTTGGGAGAACCGAGGATCAGCATCCCGATGGCTTTTTCCTTATAGTGAAGCGGTGTGATCATGATGGAACGGATGCCCTGTTCCAGAAAGGTGTTTTTTCGATCCTCCGGCATGTCGGAATCGGCGATGTCGGGAACCCGAAAGATCTGTTTCGTTAAAACCGCTTCTTCGTATATGGTCCCTTCAAATTCGGTGATGGGGACATGGTGGGAGTCGGCGAAGATGCAGTTGCGCGTCATCTCCATCCCGGAGTTGAGGAATAAGACCTGGTCTTCGTGAATCGCCGAAAGATCGGCCACGAGTTCGGGCCTGCGAAAATAGGTCCGCAGGCGCGCCTGGAGGCGCAAAAAACCTTCCCTGGATATGATCGATTCCTGGTCGATCATATCCCTTCCCAGGGTCGAAATCACTTCCGATTCCGTCACGTCGGTGGCTTGGAGAAGTGTGACGCCGCAAAGCTCGAAGTCTTCCGGAGGCAAATATTTTCGGAGGACCTCGGGCTCGGTCAGGTGTTCCGTGATGATCTCACGCTCTTTTTCCGAAAGGGATTTGGGGGGTTTTAAGGCCCGCACGTCCACGAAACGGAAATCGAAATTGATTTGAAAATACCGTTCCAGTCCGGTGTCAGGATCCTCGATGATGCGGATGACGGGGTAGTCGATGTTCTGGGAGATGCCGTAAAACTTGGCCAGGATGAAAAGGTATGCCCGGATCACCCGGCCGGCAAGGAACTGTTTTCGATCTAAATTCATCCGTCCGGTGAAATGCCCCGCCTTGTCCATAAAGAGGCGCCGAAATTCAGGGGAAACAAAGATCGGCTTGACGGAAAAGGGGATGACGGCCGCCGTGGGTTCGCTCTCCCAGAAAACCGGGGGGAAAACAAGACTGATCATCCGCCGGATCCAGGGGCCGTATTCGTCCAACCGGCTCAAATCCGGCATCGGCGCCCCCAATGCCGGAGCTTCCGCCAGGATTTGTCGGACGGAAAAACCGGCGCACGGCAGGGAGTCGTCGATCAGGTCCGGATGGGCGTCAAGATAATCCAAGAGAGGCTTGAAACTCAGCGTACATCGAAACGGATACGCCTTGCTCATATCCTCCATCAATGCGTTTTCCATGGGAACCTCCTGTTCTTAACAAACCACTATAATCATGAAAACGGAAAATTCCAAGCCTTTACACGCGATGTGTTGTCTGATAGAAAATCGCTTTTCTGATCAGGAGGTTTTTTATTGTCATCCCGGTCCAAACAGATACTCATGGACCTCATGCTGCTTGTGGTGGCGTTTTTCTGGGGGTCCACCTTCATTATCGTAAAAAACGCCGTTGCCCTGGTGGATGCCTTTTCCTTTTTGGCGGTGCGTTTTTCCCTGTCCTTTTTTTTGATGCTCGCCCTTTTTCCGAAACGGCTCTTTCCGATAAGATCGGAGATCGCCAAGGCCGGAATCCTTTTGGGAGTGGTGTTGTATGCGTCTTTCGCCTTTCAGACATGGGGGCTGACGTTTACCAGCGCCACCAACGGCGCTTTCATTACGGGATTGAATGTGGCGATGGTGCCCCTTTTCTCCTTGGTTTTTCTGAAAAAACCCCCTGCACCGACGGCCATGATGGGCGTGATCGCGGCCTTCCTGGGCCTTTATATCCTCCTCGGCGGCGCGCCGTCCGAGTGGAACCGGGGGGACCTCCAGGTTTTTGTTTGCGCCGTGGCGGTGGCGTTTCACATTCTGCTGACCGGATACTACGCACCCCAAATGGATGCAATCGCGCTGGTGACCTGGCAGTTGGGGGCGGCGGGTCTTTTAGGGGTGATCATTTCCCTGGCCAACGGCGGGGTCGTGCTGGTATCGGCGCCTCAAGTGTGGGCAGCCATCCTGATCACCGCCGTTTTCTGTACGGTTTTCGCGTTTGTGGTCCAGACCATTGCGCAACGGGTTACCACACCCACCCGGGCCGCCTTGATCTTTACCGCCGAGCCTGTCTTCGGGGCCTTGTTCGCGCACTTTTACGGGGATGAACCCCTTTACACCTATCACCTTGCCGGCGGCGGATTGATTTTTTTGGGCATGATTCTGTCGGAGATCCGACCCCGGATGTGGAGCCGGACGGTTCCCGAAAACGCCGTGTTTCAGCGATCCAGGACAAAATGGATGAAATCCTGAAGACGGATTACCGCCCTCCATTTTTTTTGGCAAAATCGTAAAAAAGGTTGCAGCGCGAACAAAATCGGCCTTTTTACGATTCCATCCTCCTTAACGGGGCGTCCCCGTCTTTCCGGGCGACAGCGTTGCAACGGCACCCCGCTGCAGAAGTTCGGCCCGGGGTGCTTACGCTACGTTTCAGGGAATGCTTGACTTTTCCGACTGATTTCAGTATTCAATGATAGACGTCGATGATTCACCCCTTTTTGACGGGAGGCCGCCTTGGAAGAGAAAAACACCCGAAACGATCCCTTCGATGTCCTGGGCCGCTTGATGAACCGGATTTACCAGATGACCCATGAGGAGCGCCTCTCCCTTCTGAATCAACTGGAACATGGTTTTTTGACCCGGGAGACCTGTCTCGAGGAGCGACGCTTTGAAAGAAAACCCTGCACCATTGCCGTCGACTATTCGGATATTGATCGTGCTTTTACCGACTATATCCGGGACATCAGCCCCAGCGGAGCCTTCATGCTCTCCAAACAAGACTTTCAACTGGGGGAGGAAGTCTTTTTGCGGATCAATTTCCCTGAAGAACAGAATCCCTTTAAAATTCCGGCCGAAGTGGTCCGCACCACTCCCGACGGGGTGGGATTGAAATTCAAATTCAAAAGCAAGGTGCAGCAGGAGATCATCACCTCGTTGATCGACAATATTAAAAATCCTCCGCCGGAATGAAGCGTTATGCAATTATCAGAACCGGAAAAAGACGCGACAACATAAATCAATAGGGGAACCGTCATGGAGAACATCGTCCACACCTCTCAGATCACCATCACCCGGGAGAAAGGCCCCACCCGGAAGGCCGTCATCAAGGGATTCAAGGATCCCGTTTACTACGGGGTGCATGGCGGCATCAAGGCGTTTTACCGGGTGGAACCCGAGGAGGAGCATGCCGCCACCCTCGACCATATCGTGGGTGCGGTGGGCGGCTGAATGATGGGGACATTGGCCACGGTGCTGGCCAAAGATAAGATTCGGACCTTCGGGGACCGCTTCAAGGCGCAGGTTTCCGGCGATATCGAAGATGTGGACGGCGTGCTCAAGATCACCCGGATCCACGTCCGATACGATCTCAAACTTCCCGGGGAAAAAGAAAAAACCGCCCGCAAGGCCATGGAGGCCTATCTGGTGCGATGCCCCGGCGCCCAAAGCGTCATCGGGTGCATCGACATCACCCATGAACTGAAGATGGAATACGCAGCGGATTGAGTTAGGATTGGGGCGCCCATACGAAACGATGGGGCGTCCGAGGGTTCAGGATCCGAAAACCCCGTCATTTTTAAAAGGAAAACGCGCATGACCAACAAACCCATCCTCGTGGGACTGATCAGCCTCCTGGCGGCGTTTTTGATCTGGGGGTACCAAGCCCTGGGAAAACTCATGGAAAAGGAAGCCGCGTCTGAAACCCTTTACCTTTCCCATCTCATGGACACGACCTCCCTTGAAAGCAGTGCCTACTTCGCCTTTTTGGCCACCACCCCCTTGTACCTTCTTCTCGTGGGGTTGGGTGTCCTCTTTTTGATCATCGGCGCCGTCATTCAAAAATGATGGCTTCGTAAAAAGTCCATGCGGCGTACCGATGAGTGCGCCCCATCCTTCAGGATTTGTGCGCCTTGGACCCGGCGCTTTTCTTTGCCATCCCCAAATCGGCCTTTTTACG